>PKTI01000027.1 GCA_002869235.1 Candidatus Parcubacteria bacterium | reverse complement strand
AAAAACTAACTATCTTTGATGCAGTAGACAATTGGATGTTGCATAGTTCCTATGCCAAACACAAAAATAGACTCAAACAGTGTTATGACGTTATCAAAGATCAGGCAGATGTGATATTTTCTGTTTCCAAGAGCTTGTTGAATTTTTTTGATGATCAACCCAATGTATATTGGGTGCCAAATGGAGTGGACCTCAAACATTACAACAAAAAATTTACTTTGATAAATCGTGATATTGCAGATTTGCCCAAACCAATTATAGGTTATATTGGTGTGATACAAGAAAAAGTAGATCTGGAATTGGTCAAATATTTGGCTCGTAAAAATCCTGAAAAATCAATAGTACTTGTTGGCCCTGTGTGGAACGAGCAGGATGAAGCCAAAATGTCATTGGAGCAAGAAAAGAATGTACATTTTCTTGGCTACAAAAAATATTCAAATGCTCCAATGTATATTCAGCAGTTTGATATCGGTATTATTCCTCATAAAAAAGCCGGCTTTGCAGCTAGTACCAATCCGATGAAAATGTATGAATATTTGGCCTGTGGCAAACCAGTAGTAGCTACCTCAAACATTGGCACAGAAAATGTAGAAGAGATGATATCTACAGTTGATTCCTATGAAGATTTTAATATAGAAGTAAATAAACTTCTTGATCATGACAATGAAGAAAATAGACAAAAGCGTCATGATTTTGTCAAAAAGTTTTCTTGGATAAATACCGTCAATAAAATGATGGATTTAATCAACAATAAACTTACTTAATATGCAATACGACATTACAGTAGTTATAGTAAATTGGAAAGTTAGAGACCTTTTGGAAAAAAATTTGAAGTCCATTTTTGCCAATACAGATGGATTGAACATTGAGGTTTATGTAGTGGACAATGACTCACGTGATGGCACTTCTGAAATGATCATGATGGAGTTTCCAGATGTAAAAGTTTTGGCTATGGCTCGCAACCTTGGTTTTGCCAAAGCAAATAATCTTGCTATCAAACAAGCTAAGGGCAAATATATTTTTGTTTTGAATCCGGACACTCAAGTAAAATCAGGATTTTTTAGGTCCATTTATGATTATATGGAAGTTAATTCTGATATTGGTATTGTTGGTCCTAGGATTTTGAATTCTGATGGTAGCACCCAGCCATCTATCCGTCGTTTTCCAGATTTGCTTTCTCATATTCTAATAATGCTAAAATTGGGAAATGTTTTGCTAGAAAATAAAATTTTGAAGAATTATTTTTTGGCTGATTTTGATTATGAAAGAGAACAAGAGGTAGAACAGATTATGGGCGCCGCTATGATGATTAGGCGTTCAGTTTTTGAAAAAATAGGTCTGTTTGATGAAAAGTTTTTTGTCTGGTTTGAAGAAGTTGATTTTTGTCTTAGAGCCAGAAAAGAAGGTATTAAGATAAAATACTTTCCTCAAGCAGAGCTTTATCATGAAGGCGGTAGGAGCTTTAACAAGGAAGCTATAGTCAGAAAACAAATGATATTCAACAAAAGTTTATTACATTATTTTTCCAAGCACAAAGCATTTTATCAAACAATAATTATAGCTCTACTTTTGCCTATAAATATTTTATTAACTATCGGCTATGCCATTTACAAAAACCCGCGAAGGCCATAGATGGCAAATATGGTTGTCCATCTTTGTAGTAGCCGAGCTCTTGTCTTGGCTTGCTTTTAATTTTGATTGGATAGGAACTGCTGTTTTGATTGTCTTGGGTGTTAGTACAGCTGTTTTAGTTTGGTTCAAGCCAAGTTTTTCTTTGTATATACCTTTGGCTGAGTTATTTTGGGGATCTTTGGGGCATAGTTTTGAATACCAAACAGTCAATTCACGCTTGTTGGTTTTTGTGGTTGTATTGTTGGTTTTTTTGCTCAAGAATATTTTCAAGTTAAGGCGTCTGAAAATTTTACAAGACAAGTGGCTACTTAATTTGTATTTATTTTTATTGTTATTGTTTTTGGGTGNTTGGGTGGTCTAGCCTCAGCTTATTACAATGATTATCCTATAAATGATGTTTTCAAAGATGCCAATGCTTATTTGTATTTGATGTATTTACCAATTTGGTATCAGATTTATCAAAAAAAATATTTACAAAACATTATTATTATTTTGCAAACTGCAGCAGTAGTTGTTTCGGTCAAGACTTTGATAATATTCAATATTTTTGTCCATGATTATTCATTTTTGGACACAAATTCTATTTATAAATGGATCAGAGATACTAGGACAGGGGAGGTTACTCCTTTTGAAAGCAATTTTGTCAGGGTATTTATGCAATCACAAATTTATGTTTTAGCTGCTTGGTTTGTGACTTTGATAAAATATATAGAAGGATTTAAAAATAAAAATAATTTTTTGTTATTATCCTTATTTTCTTCAGCCTTGATCATTAGTCTTTCACGTAGTTTTTGGTTGGGCGGAGTCGTAGCAATTATATTTTTGTTTATTAGCTTGTTTTTGTATCAACGTAGATTGCCGCACCTATTTGTTTATCTGATTATTTTAGGTTCAATATTAGCTGGCTTTGTTTTTACAGACCTTTTGTATAATTTGCCAAAGTATAATAGTTTGAATATTTTTACCCAAAGAAAGGTAGATAGCTCAGAAGCAGCTGTCAGTAGTCGGCAAGCTTTGCTACCAGTGATGTGGGACGCTATCAAAGAACAGCCCATCATTGGGCACGGTTTTGGTAAGCAACTGACTTACCAGAGTTCTGACCCTAGGATAAAAAACCTTGATAATCCAGAAGGAAATTATACAACATATTCATTTGAGTGGGGTTGGCTTGATCAATGGCTCAAGGCTGGTGCCATTTTTGTAGCTTGTTTTATGCTCTGGGTTCTGCTAATTTATAAAAGAAGTTTGAATTTGATAAACCATTATCCGGAAGTAGCTTTTATATCTGTGACTCTTATAAGTTATCTTATATTTATCCATATTTTTAGTCCTTACCTCAATCATCCACTTGGTTTGGGTATGCTAATGTTTTTAACTATATTTGTAAGCAAATATGCTCAACAAGAACAAACTTACTATTAGTCTTTTGACCTATAATGGCGCCAGGTATTTACCTTGGTTGCTCAATAGTCTCAAAAACCAAACCTTTAAGGAGTGGGATCTTTTGGTTTTGGATAATGCTTCTTCAGATGATTCAGTGGAAATAGTAAGAGAGCATTATCCCAAAGCTAGAGTGGTAACACAAAAACACAATTTGGGCTTTGCCAGAGGGCACAATCTTTTGATCAATTGGTCGGATTCGGATTATATATTGGTATTAAATCAAGACATTGTTTTGGCACCAGATTACTTGGCTGGCTTGATTGCTTTTATGGAAAAAAATCCCAACGCTGCTTCATGTTCAGGCAAGCTTATGTATTGGGATTTTGAAGAGGGTGAACAGACAAATAGGATAGATTCTTTTGGTCTTAAAATAGACAGAAAAAGACAAGTAGTAGATGCTTGGCAAGGTAAAAAAGATTTTGATATAGCCAACCAACCAGTTTTTGGTGTTTCAGCTACAGCAGCAATATACAAGCGGAAAGCCTTGGATATAGTAGCCACTCAGAGAGATAATAATCATCAGGAATATTTTGATGAAGATTTTTTTGCTTATAAAGAGGATATTGATTTGGCCTGGAGACTGAGACTGATGGGCTATGATAATTGGCTAGTTTCTACTGTCAAAGCTTATCATCACAGAAGCCTACATGCTCAAGGAGATAGAAAAAAAATGCGCAAAGAGCGTGGTATGGCCAATAAGCTATCATATAGAAATCACTTGATGCTGCTTTACAAAAATTCTTTTTACAAGAATTTATTCAAAGATTATTTTCAAATCAAATGGTATGAATTTAAAAAATTTGTTTATCTTTTGATTTTTGAATCAGGTACCTTAGCTGGGATAGGGGAGTTTGTAAAAAAGATGCCTAGATTATCAAAGAAGAGAAAATATATAATGAAGCACAAAAAGGTAGAGGCTGAAGATATTTATAAGTGGTTTACAAAATAATGGATTTATCAATTATAATTTTAAATTATCATAACAAAAATTTGGCCAAAGAGTTGTTGAAAAACTTAACTTCAGAGTTGGATTTGCCTTACAAATATGAAATCATTGTGGTTGATAATGATTCACATGATGGCATAGAGGATATAATTAAAGAAAGGTTTCCTCAGGTTAGGTTTGTCCAAAGTGATAGAAACGGCGGTTTTGCCTATGGTAATAATCTAGGCATAAAAGTTGCCTCAGGAAAATACATAATGATTATGAATCCAGACCTAGCTATTTTGTCAGATGGCATAGAGGTCATGTACGAGTATATGGAAAGTCATCCAGAAGTAGGTCTGGCTGGACCTCGTCTTATCAATGCTGACAAAAGTGTTCAGTATTCTTGCACTCGTTTCCCTGATTGGCGTTTACCTTTTTATCGTCGTACTACTTTGGCCAATACCAAAACTGGCAAAAAATGGCTTGAAGATTATTTGATGAAAGATTTGGATCACTATCAAAATAATTATGTACCAACTATTTTTGGTGCTTGTATGATTTTTAGAAAAGACGCACTGGCCAAGGTAGGTCTACTTGATGAAAGATATTTTATGTATATGGAAGATTTGGATTGGTCTAGACGTTTTTGGGAAAATGACTATAAGGTTGCTTATATAGGTAAGGCAGAAGTAATTCATCTACATCGTCGTCAATCAGCAGCTGAGAGCTTACCCAAAACTATGATGTCCAAAACAGCTCGTCATCATATAATTAGTTTTGTAAAATATTTGTTAAAATTTAAAGGAAAAAGCTTACCCAAGACAAATTAATTTTGATTAAGCAATTATTCAAAACATTTGTCAATTTTGCCTTGATTTTTAAGGCATTTTTTAGTATCATTATTTTGTAATTATTTATCGAAAATATGGCAAAAAACACAGAAAAAGAGCTCAATATCAATGATGAATACAAACAAAGGCTCAAAAAGCTAGAAGAACTAAAATCTCAGGGTCAAGACCCTTTTCCAGCCCAAAGCAAGCAGACTATGACAGTGGCTGATTTTTTGAATGATTTTGATAAGCTGGTTAAGTCTAAAAAGAAGCTCAGTTTGACTGGTAGAGTTATTAGTATTCGTTTGCAGGGTGGTTCTTGTTTTTTGCATTTCAGAGATGGCAGCGGAAAAGTTCAGGCCTTCATCAGAAAAGATCAGATTGGAGAAGAGGAGTACAAAAATTTTAAGTCTTATGTAGATTCAGCTGACTTTGTCCAGTTTGATGGACAAGCTTTTGTCACCAAGACCAAAGAGCCCACAATACTTGTCAGCAAAGTAAATCTTTTGTCAAAAGCTCTCTTGCAAATACCAGATCAGTATTATGGCCTCAAAGATCCTGATACTAGATTTAGAAAAAGATATTTAGATTTATTGGTCAATCCAGAAGTAAAAGAAGTTTTTGATCTTCGTAGTCAGATCACCAAATTGATTCGTGAATTTTTTGACAAAGATGGCTATACTGAAGTAGACACCCCAATGTTGCAACACATTGCATCAGGTGCTACTGCTCAGCCATTTATTACCCACCACAATGCTCTAGATATTCCTTTGTACTTGCGAGTAGCCCCAGAGCTTTATCTCAAAAGATTAATAATTGGTGGTTATGATAAGGTTTATGAAATTGCTCGTTGTTTTAGAAATGAAGGCATAGATCACCAGCACAATCCAGAATTTACTCAGATAGAAGCTTATGAAGCTTACAAAGATTATGAAGATTATATGAAATTGGTAGAACAGTTGATGGAATTTTTGGTCAAAAAAATTACTGGTGGTTCTACCAAAATAAAAAACGGCAAGGATACCCTAGACTTCAAAGCTCCTTATCCACGCTTGGATTTCAAAGAAGCCTTGGAAAAAGAACTTAAAATAGATTTAGAAAAGACCAATGATAAAGAATTGATGACTATGGCCAAAAAAGCCAAGCTACCAGTAGACAAATCTTGGGGCAGAGGAAAGTTGCTTGATGAGCTGTACAAAAAATTTGTACGTGTCAAATTGATCCAACCAGTCTTCCTCATCAATCATCCATTGGAGCTTTCACCGCTAGCCAAAAAAATACCAGGCAGAGAAAATTATGTAGAAAGATTCCAATTGGTAGTGAAAACAGCTGAAATGTGCAATGCCTTTTCTGAGCTCAACGATCCACTTGATCAAGAGGAGAGATTCCAAGAGCAAAAACGTTTGCGTGATGCCGGTGATGAAGAAGCTCAAGGAGCTGATATGGAATTTGTTGAAGCTCTCAAACATGGCATGCCGCCAACCGCTGGCCTAGGCATTGGCATAGATAGATTAGTAATGATTTTGGGTGATATAGAAAACATCAAGGAAGTTATTTTATTCCCAACCATGAGACCAAAAAACGATTAAGTATATGGATAGACCAATTGTAGGTACAGGGATAATTATTTTTAAAGAAGGCAAGATTCTCCTTGGTCTTAGAAAAAAGAAAATAGGGCACAATGAATGGCAGTTTGCTGGAGGTAAGGTTGATCTCTTTGAAGACTTTGAAACTACAGTACTAAGAGAGGCTAAAGAAGAAACAAATTTGGACGTTACAAATGTTCGCTTTGTAGGAGTCACCAACGATATTTATAAGGATTTTGATAGACACTATATTACTTTGTTTTTTGCTTGTGATTATAAGTCAGGCCCATTGTTCAATAATGAGCCAGAAAAAGCACAAGACTGGACTTGGTATGATCCAAATAATTTACCACAACCTTTATTCTTACCAGTAAAAAATTTATTGAAACAAAATATTGATTTTTCCCAGTATGCAGATAAATAAGATACTAGTCGGAACACACAACCCAGGCAAGCTAACAGAAATAAAAAATCAACTTAGTCCTTTGGATATGGAAATACTTTCACTTGATGATGTAGGTATTACGGAGGATTATGAAGAAACAGGTAGCACTTTTGAGGAAAATGCCTTAGCTAAAGCTAGATTTTATTATAAATTATCAGGTATTCCCACCTTGGCAGATGATGCAGGATTACAGATAGATGCTTTAGACGGAGAACCAGGCGTACTATCCCGACGTTGGCCAGGTTATGAAGCTAGTGATCAAGAGCTTTTGGACATGCTTTTTGCCAAATTAGACGGAGTGCCAATAGAAAAAAGAACAGCTAGATTTGTGGCTATTAGTGCTTTGTTTGACGGCAAAGAATCTATAATAAGCAGAGGAGAAAGCTTGGGTAAAATAGGCTTGGAACTGGCTTGTGAAGTAAAGCCAGGCATACCTTGGAGTTCGGTATTTTATCCTGACGGATATGACAAAGTGTTTTCGCAACTCAGTGTAGAAGAAAAAAACAAAATTAGCCATCGTGGCAAATCACTTAAAAAATTAATAGAGGAATTACAAAAATAATGACAAAAAAAATATTTTTATTGGCAGCTATATTGCTAGTTTTTAGCGCTTGTACCAAAACAGACAATAGCAACACCAATGTAAATACAAACGAAAATATAATTAACGAAAACGAAATGATAACTGCAACCATCAAAACAAATAAAGGTGATATAAATGTAGAACTTTACAAAGGTAAAGTGCCAAATACTGTAGACAATTTTGTAAAATTATCCAAAGAAGGATTTTATGATGGAATTTACTTTCATAGAGTAATAGAGGATTTTATGATACAAACTGGCGATCCTCAAGCCAAAGGTACTCCAGGTGTAGATTTTTCTTATGAAAGAGATGGAAGTGGCTTGCCAGTGGCTGGTACTGGTGGCCCTGGCTATAGATTTGACGATGAGTTTCATTCAGACCTCAAGCACGATGGACCAGGTGTGCTTTCTATGGCTAATTCAGGTAAAAATACCAACGGTTCACAATTTTTCATTACTCATGTAGCTACTCCTTGGCTTGATGGAGCTCACGCAGTCTTTGGTAAGGTAACAGAAGGTCAAGATGTGGTAAATAGTATAGTACAAGGAGATAAAATAGAAACTATCATCATTAACGAATAGTTATGTTGGATATAAAATTGATCAGAGAAAAAACCAAGGAAGTTGAAGCAGCGCTACTCAAGCGCATGGATAAAAAGGATTTGGATCTCAAAAAAATCCTCAAGCTTGACGAGGAACGTAGAGAGCTTTTGCCAAAATTGGAAGAGCTACAGGCAGAAAGAAACAAATCTTCCAAAACAAAACCAGACGCCAAGACTATAGAAAAAATGAAAAAGCTTGGCAAAGAAATAAAAGATTTGGAAACAAAAGTGCTCAAGGTTGAAACAGATTTTACTGAAGCTTTGGCGGCTTTGCCAAATATTCCAGCCGAAGATGTAGTAGCTGGTGATAAGGAAAACAACAAGGTTATAAAGAGCTTTAAGGACCAAATAGAGTTTGATTTTGAGGTCAAAAATCATGTAGATATAGCTACTGATTTGAATATTATAGATTACCCTCGAGCCGCCAAGATGTCTGGAGCTGGATTTTGGGTATATGTAGGCGATGGAGCTTTATTAGAATGGGCTTTGCTCAATTATTTTGTAGATTTTCATCGTAGCCATCCAGAATACAAATTTATGATTCCGCCATTTCTTTTGAGTGAAAAGTCAGCTTATATTTCTGGGCATTTACCCAAATTTAGGGAGGATTTATTTTGGACAGAGGAGGGTAAGCTTTGTCTCAATGCCACTTCAGAGATGATGTTAGGAAATTATCATCGTGAAGAAATATTAGCTGAAGAAGACTTGCCTCTCAAATATTTTGCATTTTCAACTTGTTTCAGGCGCGAAGCTGGTGCTTATAGGACAGAGGAGAGAGGTATGGTTCGTGGTCACCAATTCAACAAGATTGAAATGTTTCATTTTACTAAACCAGATGATTCATGGTCTGCTTTTGACGAATTGCTTTCCTACGCAGAGCAATTGGTAGAAGGTCTGGACCTTCATTACAATACAGTACAATTGGCCGCTAGAGACTGTAGTGCTGCTATGGCCAAAACAGTGGATCTCGAAGTTTGGATTCCATCTATGGGCGGCTACAAGGAAGTGTCTAGTGTATCCAATGCTTTGGACTATCAAGCTAGACGGGGTGATGTTCGCTTCAAAGATACAGACGGAAAAAACAAATTTGTTCACACATTAAATGCTTCTGGATTAGCTACCAGTAGAATCCTACCAGCTATTTTGGAGCAAAATCAACAATCAGATGGCACAGTGTTAGTACCAAAAGTTTTGCAAAAATACATGGGCAAAAAAGTTATTGGAAAATAATGTCTATACTAAAATCAAAAGACAATAGAATAACTTGGTTGGAGATAAACAAAAAAAATCTTTTACACAACGTGGAGCAATTTAGAAAAATTGCTCCTAATTCGCAAATCTGGCCAGTAGTCAAAAGCAATGCCTATGGTCATGGACTCAAGGAAGTAGTCAAGGTCCTAGACAAAGACAAAAACGTCAGTGGCTTTGCGGTGGTCAATCTAGATGAAGCAGTGGCTGTAAACAAAATTAGCAAAAAACCTATAATGGTTCTTAGTTACTTTTCTTGGGACAAAAAAGGTTTGGTTACTGCCAATCGGCACAAAATATCCTTGCCAGTTTATGATTATGAGACCATTGATCAATTGAATGATCTGGGCAAAAAATTGAAAAAAGATTTTTGGATAAACATAAAGATTGATACTGGTACTACTAGATTAGGCTTTAGAGCAGAGGAAGCTGATAAGGCTATAGAGCATATACGCAGCAAAAAACATATTAAGGTTTTTAGTATGTTTACCCATTATGCTGAATCAGAAGCCAAAGACCTGACCTTTAGTAATCAACAACTACAAAGATTCAATCAAGTGGCTGGTAAATATTTTGATATCAAGGTACATTCAGCTTGTTCAGCTGCTAGTATCAATATGGAAAACAGCCAGCAAGACATCATTCGCCTTGGTATCAGCTTGTACGGTCTGTGGCCATCTTTGGCAGCCAGACAAAATGGTGAATCGCAAGGTATAGAACTCAAGCCAGTTTTGAGATGGAAGACAAAAATTATTCAACTAAAAGATGCTTTGGCTGGAGACACAGTAGGCTATAATCGTACGTACAAGTGCGAAGAAGATTGTAAGATAGCAGTATTACCAGTGGGATACAACGAGGGCTATAGTCGTTTGTTTTCCAATCAGGCTGAGGTATTGATCAGGGGGCAGCGCTACAAAGTCAGAGGAAATATCTGCATGAACCTTTGTATGCTTGAATTGCCGCAAGACACTGACATCAAGGTAGGGGAGGAAGTAGTCTTGCTAGGTCATAGCAAAAAAGAAACTCTTGGCGCTGAAGATTTAGCTCAATGGTCAAGGACAATCAACTATGAAGTTGTCACAAAAATAAATCCAGAACTTCCTCGGATAATAGTATAATAAATATTTTACGACACATATAATTTTAGCTAAAAAAGGGGAGAGAGTATGAAATCCAGGATAAAATCCACAAAATCTTGGGAACAACATATGCCGCAACGCCCCAAGAGGCTTCGGTCATCAGGATATTATAGTAACAATACAAATCCTTACAAAAAAAGAATTGTTATTATAATTTGGTTGATTTTGGCTATATTACTTGGTCAAAGTATCTTTCAGATACAATATTTGAAGTTGGAAAAATTGGAATTGATAAATAATAAAGATTTGACCCAGGAAGAAATTGAAGAATTCTTTGAAGATAAGCTTACAGCTACTAGGTTCTTTGTATTTAAAAACTCAAATTATTTTTTGTTTGATACTCAACCAGTAGAAAAAGAATTGATAGAAACATTTAACTTGGATCAGGCTAGCGTCACCAAAGTTTGGCCTGACAAAATACAAATAGACGTCGTAGAAAAAATTTCTCATTTTATTTGGGCCAAAGATGATACTTTATACCTCCTAGATGCCAAAGGGGCCTTAAATCGCCAAATACAAGCTCGGGATGATAAATACCTTATAATTGAGGACTTTCGTAACACCAGGCCTACTGGGGATTATATTTTTAGCTCAGATGAGATAGAAATCATTAACCAGATCTATCTGGAGTGGATGGACAAGATAGCTGATAAAGAAAAATTAACCAGAATTGTTATTAGTGACAACTGGAGTCTTATTGAGTTGCATACGGAAACAGGTTTTTATGTAAAACTTGATTCTAGTGAGAGTATAAAAAAACAAATAAACAATTTGAATCAAATATTGGTAGCAGGAAACATAACGGGTGTAGATATAGATTATATAGATGTAAGGTTTGGGGATAAGGTCTATTTTAAGTAGTTTGTTGAGTAATAATGTATATAAAGGTTTTTTTAGCCTTTGTATATATAATATGAACTGAGTATAATAACTCTTACACTCAATTTGACATAGACTATTGCTTAATATATAATATAAACATGGCTAAAACTAATAAAAAACAAGCCCTCCCCCTTCTCGATGAGTTTTTGGAAAATATACAGTCCAACAACTACTCTGCCGAGACAGTTTATAATTATGAAAGAGATTTGATTACTTTTGAAAACTTTTTGACAGACGATATCAAGACATCGTTTACCAAACTGACCAAAAGGTCACTCATCAAGTATAAGGCCTACCTCTCCTCCACTTCTAGACATACCGCCTCTGATGGTAAAGGTCAAAAACAATTGTCTAGTTATAGTATCAATAGAATTTTATCAGCCTTAAGGTCTTATTTGAAGTTTTTGATTGATGTAGATTACAAAACACCCATTACAGCTGATGCGGTCAAATTGCTCAAGACGGAAAAAAAGTCCGGACAAGTACCAGACATGCGTGAGCTCATCGGCTTGATAGAATCTCCGAGTAAGTTTGAAAAGGATCCAGTTATTGCTATGCGTAATCGAGCTATGTTGGAGACTTTGTTTGCTACTGGTATGCGTATTTCAGAATTACTCTCTCTCAAGCGTGAGCAACTTGATCAAAGTGGGCGCATCTATATCATGGGTAAAGGGAAAAAACAGCGTTTTGTTTATTTGACTCCTAGAGCCATAAAACATATTGGTGCTTATCTCAAATCAAGGACAGATGATACGCCTTATTTGTTTATTCCCTATCGTGGTCGCAATAATGCTGATAAACACAAAAAAATATCCACCAACTATTTACAGTACAAAATAAAGCGTTATCGGGAGCTCCTCTCTATCAATGTGCCTATATCTGCTCACTCAATTAGGCATAGTTTTGCTACTTATTTAGCGGAAAATGGTGCTAATCCAGCTGCTATTCAAATACTCTTTGGTCATGAATCATTGGACACCACCACTCGTTATGTACATGCTTCTGATAGGTATGCTGAGAAAATTCATACCAAGTTTCACCCTTTGAAGCAATAATTGGCTAATATTAGCTAAAATATATATATTTTTGGCTGCTGTTAGCCAAAAAAATTTGACAAGAAAAGAAAACTATATTACGTTGAAAGTAGATAGCTATAGATACAATTGAATAGATTTTGTTACAAATCAATACAAAAACAAATCGCAAAACAAAAATCTGGCACATTGAAAACCAGATAGGAGTAAAAAGCGAATTTTAGCCTGTATTGATTTTTTGGTATTCTTCCTCACCAACCCCACACCTAGGCCTTTGGCAATAGTGCCAAAGCTACATCCTGAAAGGAAGGTGAGCAAAATGAGGAACAGAAACAACAATAAGGTGCACAAGCAGATTAGGTATTACCTCTTCTGGCTGTGCTTTGCTTGGATGATCGCCCAGATGGTGCTGATCACCTGGAAATTCTTTGAGTTTCCGATTCCTATCACCATTCCGCCGACTTTCCCGGTGTATTACCTTGTGGTTCTGGTGACCTACACGGTTGTCAGAGCTAGCGCTCGTTGGGCGCACAAGGCTTTGCCGAGGAAAAAGGGCGGAACGTTTGTGTATCTCTGGGCTTTGTATGCCCTGTTGATTCACGTTGTTGCCGCTTTTGGTAATGGACGTTATCAGATTCCTCGGGCTACTTTTGACAACCTGTTCTTTGTCTGTGTTGTCTATGTGGCTTCTAGGATTGAAAAACGTCTCTACCTCAACAAGCGCAATGGTTCTAATTAACTAAGGAGAAGAAAATCATGGAACCTTGTAACCCCTGAGAGCCGCCTACTGACTTGATGTCACGGGCGGCTCTAAATTTTGGCAAAAAGAAAGCAGGGGTTATCGTACCCTGCTACACATCCTTGTGGTGGTTGGCACCTCCGATGTTTACGCCTCTGCCCGAGGAGGATTTTGATGAAAGAAGAAACCCCGTGGGTCAAGGATGTTCAAGTTGGGTTGCCTATCAGGCGTTGATTCGCAGAATCACTTGAACTGTCCTTAACTGGAGAAACCTCCATCATCAATCTGAATGTGCTTAAAGCATCATATGACACTATAGCACACATATAGTTATTTGTCAATACCTGGTCTATCTTCAGCTCTATTTATTTATTTTTAGGCTAATATTACCAGAAATAATTTGTTCATGATAATCCTCTTTTGCTTGAGACCAAAGGAAAAATTTATTCAAAAATTCTTGTTTTTCTTCTTCATTCATTAGTCTGATTTGGCTAGCTTTTGATTTTAAGGGTATTAATTCTAAGTCTATTTTATTTTTTTGATAATTTATTTTTACAGCTAGCTCTTCTTGGGTGTCTAGAGAGAAATATTGATCAAAAACAAAGTTGCCCAATGAATAAAATATAGGTTTTTCTTTGTATATTTCCATACCTTGGACTACGTGAGGGTGATGGCCAATAATAATGTCAGCACCAGCGTCTATAAAATCATGGGCTAGATTTTGCTGTATTTTGTTGAATTGATGTTCATATTCCACGCCCCAATGAATATTTACTATCACAAAGTCAGTAGATGAAGCCATTTCCTGTACTTGCTTTATAGCATTTTGACTATCTAGCATATGATAGACCATACTATAACCCAACATACCTAGAGTATAATCTCCTTTGTCCAATATTTTTTTGTTGCACTCCTCTACTTGGGCATCTGGGCAACCGACATGGTCTATATTTAGATTATCCAAATTTATTCTAGTTTCTTGAAAGCCAGTGGTGCCTTGGTCAGTGACATGGTTGTTGGCAATAGTAAAAAAATTAAAATTATAATCTTGATTTAGTTTTTTTATCAACTCTGGGGAAAAAGCAAAATCATATATTACATCTGGCGCATAATGCTCTCCATCTTTTGTGACAGCTCCTTCGAGGTTGGCCGAAACAATATCATAACCCTCAAAAAAATATTCTTTTTCAGAAATTATATTGCTGAATATATAATTCAAGCCATTTTCTTTGATAGTAGCCCCTACATTTCTATCCAACATCAAATCACCAAAGAAAAGCCAATTGGATTCTTTCTTTTCTTCAGGAGGTCTGGAAAAAAAAGTTTTTGGAGTAACATATTCTTTGGCTACCCATATTTTTGTAGTCAAAAAGTTTTTGTTTTCAAAATTTAACCAAATATAAATCAATCCCGCCATAGTAATTAGCAGGATCAAGATTAAGGTTAATAATTTGTTGTTATCTGTGCTCATGGCAGATAATTGAGCGGGTTGACTGGCACACCATTTACACGTACTTCAAAGTGTAGGTGGGCTCCAGTAGAAAATGGACCTGCTCCTCTGGTGCCTGGTTGACCACCAGAATAACCTATGATTTGTCCTTTGGATACAAACTGGTCTTCTTCTACTGATATTACATTTACATGTCCATAGACACTAGAAAGTTTGTTGGCGTGGACCAACATAATATAGCTATAACCATATTGACCACCATCACGTACTTTTGCTACATAACCTGATTCAGTTGCGCGAATTGCTGTGCCTTGTGGTGTGGCAACGTCTATAGCGTTGTGTTCAAAAATATAACGATAAGGATAGTCTTCGTCGTGGAAATAAGCAGTCACTATTCTAGAAGGTACTGGCCACATCAAACCTTCACTATCTTCTATTCCTATTTGTTCTAATTGACGATTTAGTTTTTCTCTAGCGACTTGCTCCATGTAGACAATGTCGCTGTTTATTTTTTCTTGCTCTTTTTTGGCGCCCTCTAGCATTTCCTGGTATTTGGCTTCTTCACCTTGAGTGGCAGACATGAGGTAGTATTTGGCTACTTTTTGGCCATCTAGGCTAGCTTTTTTGTTTTCCAAAATACCTTTTAGAGTGTCTATTTCGGTTTTTTCGTTTTCTAAAGAATCTTGATCTTGTTCAAGGGCTATTTTGAATTCATTGAGCTCCTCTACACCGTCTACTAGTGAGTCTTGCATACTTTCTAGACGATCAAGCTCAGCTACAAAATCACTAAAATTTTCATTGAGTAGTAGTATTTCCAAAACAGAGTTATTTTGTTGTTCTTTGTGTAGTTGTCGTATATTTCTAGCCAAAATATTTTTTTGGTCACCTATTTCTCTTTCTTTAGCTTGGATTTTCAACTCGGTGTTTTCTATTTTCAATTCCAAGGTTTCTACTTCTAGTTCAGTTGCTTGACTTTCTAGATTTATTTTGGCAATACTCTCATTGAGAGTACCGATTTGATTTGATAGATTGTACAACTCTCTTTGTTTGGCAGAAATATTTTTTTTGTAGACATCAATTTGACGTTTTAGTTCTTGTATTTCTGACCTTCTTTCATTAATGTCTTGATTTATTTCCCATATTTCTTGATTGGTATAATCGTCCAGTGTATATTCAGTTGCCCCTATATTTCCAGGATAAAAAAACAAGCTCAACAAAGAGATTACTAAGGTAGCACGGGTCAAGATTTTAAGCTTTGTTTTTATTTTTTGCATGGTTTAAATCTAGGGTATATTATATTATACCATAAAATTAAAAATATGCCAAAATGTTAATTGAGCTTGGCAATAGCTTGTTTTATTCTAGACAAACTTTCTTCTGGACCAAAGAATTCTAGTAGTTCTATAGGAGAGGGACTTTTTTCCTGACCAGACAAAGCTACTCTAATAGGCCAGAATATATCACCAGGGCTCAATTTGTGTTCTGAGGCAACATTTTGTATCATGGCGTTTAGTTTTTCTTCTTGCCAGAATTTTGGTTCAAATTTTCCTAATGCTCCCAGAGCTAGGTCAAGGCCATGTTTGGTTTTTTCTAGATCAGATTTTTTGAAGACCAACATTTCAGCTGGATAATCTGCTAAATTGAATATAAACTGGCTCATTTCTTTGAGCTCAGACAAATTGTTTATTCTACTGCCAAATAATTTGAGGATACCATCAGTCTTTTCTTTGGCTGCGGGTACAAATTTTTCTACCTGTTCTATCAATTGTTCGTACCTTGCGCCTCCCTGTTTTATAATCAGTCGGATATATTCAGCATTGAACCAATTTAATTTATTTATATCAAAAACTGCTCCAGCCTTGTTTATTCTTTCAATAGAAAATTCTTTGACTAATTGATCAAGAGTAAATAATTCTCTGTCATCACCTGGATTCCAACCGAGTAAGGCTACATAATTTAGCAAGGCTTGTCCCAAATAACCTTTGGCCAAGAAATCTTCTACAGCGACGTCTCCTTGTCGTTTTGATAATTTGGATTTGTCGGGATTGAGTAGAAGTGGTAGATGACAAAATGCTGGTAATTTTTGGCCCAAAGCTTGATAGATTAGTATGTGCTTAGGTAAAGATGGTAACCACTCTTCTCCTCTGATGACATGGGTGATTTTCATCTCTATATCATCTATGACGTGAGCTAGATGATAAGTTGGATATTTGTCTGATTTGAGTATGATGAAATCATCTAAATCTTCTGTTTTTACGGATATTTTGCCATAAACCAAGTCCTCTGCTTTGACAATTTGATCTTCTGGTATTTTGAATCGTATTACATATGATTGTCCTTGATTGATTCTTTCTTGTACTTCTTTGGAATCAAGCTTTCTACACAAACCATCATATTTTGGTACTTGTTTTTGAGCTTGTTGATCTTGACGCATTTTTTCCAATCTTTCAGCAGTACAAAAACAAGGATAAGCGTGCTTATCTTTTATCAATTTGTCTACATTTTTTTGATAAATATTAAGTCTAGTGGATTGCACCATTATATTTCCGTCAGGAGCTAGGCCCATCTTTGTCAAAGTATTTATCAAGCTCTCTTGTGCTCCTTCCACAAATCTTTCTTTGTCAGTGTCTTCTATCCTCAAAGCAAACTCACCTTTGTTTCTTTTGGCCCAAAGATAGTTGAATAGAGCTGTTCTTAAGCTACCTACATGTAGATAGCCTGTTGGACTGGGAGCAAATCTAGTTTTAACCTTCATATTCCTTATTTTTTAATCTTTCTTTTATAAGTAAGTAGTAAAAAACAAAAATCGCACGATTTATTCTAGCAATTCTCCATGGCTGTTTGAAAAATCGCCAGAGCCATTCTAAGCCAAAACTACGAAAAGTTTTGGGAGCACGTTTTTGTTTGCCGGTCATAAAATCAAATGTTCCTCCTACACCGGCTGCAATTCTGACAGAACTTATTTTATCTATATTTTCAGCTATCCATAGATCTTGATCTGGGGCACCAAATCCTACAAGTAGTATTTCTGGCAAAAATCCTTGTGTCTTGTATAAAACGTCATTTTCGTCGGAAACTTGAAAATCAAGTTCGGGGTATTTTTCTTTTATGTGCATAAAAAATACATCCGGTGAAGTCAATCCAGTACTTCTGAGGCAAAACATGACTTTGTGATTATTTTGTACAGCAATATCCAAAATTATTTCTGTTAGCTCTACTCCAGTCAATCTTTGATCAAGGCCTATTTTTTGCCCAGCAAATTGTAGAGCCTGAATTATACCTGTTCCATCTATAGTTGCCAAGCTGGAATTATTGATAGCATCTTTGAATTTTTTGTTTTTTTGGGCAGTAACAATAAATTCAGGATTTACGGTTGTGACTTGGTGTTGAGTGTCAGAATCCAAGAAATTCTTCAGGTATTCTCTGAGAATGTGTTTGGCTATCACTTGAACCTTTACTCCTAAAATTTTGTATTCCTTTATCATAAATCAAAAGTTTGTAGCGCAGTATATACAGGACCATTTTTATCCAATTCACTTTGCTGCAATTCAAAATGTGATGTTATAAAACTAGCTTTAAAATTCCAATTTTTAAAATCTTTAAATTCTTCAAAGTCAGCTGATTTTTTGACTCTAGCCAAAGTCAGGTGAGCAGAAAACTTTCTTTTTTCCATATGAGCTAGACCAGCTTCATATAGACCCTTGTCTATTCGATCGTATAGTTTTTTTAATTTTTCGTTTTCAGCTATTTTGAGCGTTAAAACTTGAGGCTTTTTGTTGTTGAATATTTGCGGTCCTTCTATGTGCAATTCTATATCCCCTACTTGCGTATCAATATTTTGTAGGGCATCTATAAAAACTGGGAGTTTTTCTATTGGAGTTTCTCCCAAAAATTTTATAGTTAAGTGCAGTTGTTCAAATTTTGTGGCTTTTAGCTTTTCCCAGGGTAGATCTAGGCCCTCAAATTGCTTGAATATACTCTTTGTCAGGCTGGGATCGACTGGTAAAGATATGAATAATCTTAAGTTTTCCATAGGCTAATTTTATCGTATATAGTAGTAAAAATCAATCTAAAACTACTTTTAAAAAAGTTTGGATTTTTCTGTGATTTTTTGCTATAATATAGTAACTAAAAAATTTTAAATTATAAAATAAAAGATAAATATGCTGTCTAAAAAATCAATTAGTATTTTTAGTTTATTTGCTCTAATATTTCCTATATTTGTTCAAGCTGCCGAGTTTAATCCTAGTAATATAATATCTGATGAGGCTGCTCAAGATTATAAATCAATGTCTCAAATAGAAATTAGGGATTTTCTCAGAGAGAAAGATAGTTACCTGGGTAGGCTTTTTTATACTGGCGACAATCCAGGTCCAACCGAACTAGCTATTGATCCAGATGAAGAATATATCAAAAGCAGAAGTGCTAGTGAGATAATATATAATGCAGCTTACGAAGCACAGATAAATCCTAGGTTTTTGTTGACCATGCTGCAAAAGGAACAAAGTTTGGTAGAAGATGATTCTCCTAGCGAACGGCAACTCAATTATGCTATGGGCTATTATTGTTTTGACGGACAACCCTGCAATCCTCGTTTCAAAGGATTTGGCAAGCAAGTTCGTTCTACAGCTTTGCAATTTAGGTGGTATTTAGACAATATACATGAGTACACTTATCAACCTGGAAAACGTTCTTGTATTGATGACCCAACTCCAGATGTACCTTGTACTTCAGCTGGTACTGAGATAAAGCCAGAAAACACTATTACAGCTGCCATGTATGTCTACACTCCTCATATTCATGGTAATAAACTTTTTTTTACTATTTGGGAGCGTTATGGTTTTGACGAAGCTACTGTGGGAGATTCAAATT
The DNA here is from genome assembly GCA_002869235.1 of Candidatus Parcubacteria bacterium. GTDB lineage: Bacteria > Patescibacteriota > Patescibacteriia > UBA1558 > GWA2-36-10 > BM519. The sequence continues at coordinate 18,177 of PKTI01000027.1, read as the reverse complement.
ATTTTGGTGGTATATTTCCTGATGGCGCTTTGGTCCAGGCCATTGAAGGTGAAGATGACTCAGTCTACATTATCCTAGGACAAGAAAAAAGACCATTTGGTTCTACTACAGCCTTAGTCTCTCGTTATGATCCAAATAAGGTTTTGAAGATAAATCCAGAAGAATTGTTAAAATATGAAGACGGTGAATCAATAGACCACGCCAATTATTCTGTTTTGGAGAGTCCAGATGGTGATAGGTATTTGATAGATGGTTTGCAAAAAAGATTTATTATTTCAGACGAAGCTTTTCGTCAACTAGGCTACAATCCAGCTGAGATCATAGAAGTAAGTGATAGGGAGCTAGATTCTTATGTAGATGGTGAAGTTTTGGATGAAAACAACCCAAGTCCATTTGAACAATTGATGCGTGACACTTCTACCAACGGTGTTTATTTTATAAAGGATGACACCAAGGCTCCAATTGTTGATCCTGACATTTTGAAATCATACTCTGATCTGACGATAGTAGAGGCTACTCCAGCTCAATTAGAAAAGTATAGAAAAATATCAGCTGCCAAACTCAAAGATGGCACTTTGATCAAAATGGAAGATGATCCTAGGGTATATGTCATATCTGATCAAAAACGTCGTCTAATAGAAGATGAACATACCTTCCTAACATTGGGTTATTCTTGGGCAGATATCATGACAGTTAGTGAAAGAGTTTTGCGTTTACATGAAGTCGGTCGTCCATTATTAGTAATAGAATAAAATGATTGTTTTTTCAGCCTTTGTCCCCCACCCACCTATAGCTATTCCCGAAGTGGGCAAAGAAAATTTGGACAAGTTGTCAGATACCATAAAAGCCTATCAGACCTTGGAGCACGAAATATATTCAGCTAAGCCTGATACTATTATTTTGATTTCCTCACACGCTGAACAACGTGAAGAAGCCTTTGCTGTCAATCAAGCACCCGACTTTAAGGTTAATTTTAAAAAGTTTGGCGATTTGGTAACAAATTTGCAATTTAAAAATGATATTGGTTTTGGCTATCAGATAAAAGAATTGTGTGAGGATTATTTTCCAGTCATGATGACAGCTCAAGAGGAACTAGATTATGGTAGTGGTGTACCTTTATTCTATTTGACACAGCATTTGCCAAATATAAAAGTTGTTAGCATTGCTTACAGCAATCTTTCTTCAGAAGATCACTTCAAGTTTGGTCAGATAATCAGAAAACAGATAAATTTGGCTGGCAAGAGAGTGGCTGTAATTGCCTCTGGAGACTTGTCACACAAACTACACAAAGATTCTCCAGCTGGTTATTCTGCTAGAGGTCAAGAATTTGATCAAAAAATTATCAAAGCTTTGGCAGAAAAAAAAGTAGATGATGTGATTCATCTGGATCCAGAACTAGTAAAAGAAGCTGGTGAGTGTGGTCATAGGGCCCTTTTGGTACTATTGGGTGTAATAGATGAGCTAAATTATGAGCATAGACAACTAAGTTATCAATCCCCTTTTGGTATAGGATATCTAGTGACAAACTTTGAAATAAAATAAAAAACAGCCTTAGGGCTGTTTTTTTTAATTGTCTAGATAAATTGATACATAGACAGCCATTATTAGTACTAGTAGAGCTATGACTAGAGTCAAGAGGTGTTTTTTCTTTAGAGTATTTTTGACATCAGCTACTTCTCCCTCTTTTTTTATTTTTTTATTTTTGGCTAATATAGCTGGGATAAAAACAGCTACCCAAATTGGTATCATACTAAAAGCTGCCCATTCATCAGAACTATCCGAGCTGCCTCCTCCCTTGGTCTTTTTATTTATTATACTTACAGCTACACCAAATATTATAGCTAGAGTAAGAGCTATTACAACAAACTTTTTTTGTTTTGGGTTTGGCTCTTGTTTTTCAGTTTGCCAGCGTCTCAAATTTGGTAAAACTTTTTTGGCTTGGGCATAGGCATCTTTTTCTGAAATTGCTTGTCTGCTCATAGCCATATGAGCTTGCTTGTTTATTTGTTCTTCTAGAGTCAAATTTGGATTGGTAAATCCTCCAGCTTGAAAACAATAATGACAAAATTCATTTTGACGATTACCATCTTTGTCTGTGCCAAAGTCGTTGTCTTTTACCATAGGCATGCCACATGATTGGCAAATTGCTGTACCCATAAAATTGTTTGTTATTTTCATTTTTTATTGTCAGCTACTAGTTTGAAAAAATATTTCCACTTATCCTTTCCTTCAGCTAGCTCCTTGGTATCATCTAGGCATTTTTCTACAAAATTTTTGTCATAATCTTTGCAGACTTTAAACACTGAATTGCGTTTGAAGTTTGGTATATGTAATTCTTCTATAATACGCAAAGCCAAATCCTGCCATTGATAGGCTGGTGCTTTTTTTTGTGGAGCTTTGTTTTGAAATATATCGCCTATTTGTTGCATATCAAAATTATAGCAAAGATTGGCTTTTTGTCCTATAACATTGACAAAATGCTTAATTTATATTATAGTATTGAATATGTTGAAAATAGCTAAATACCCAGATCCAATATTAAGAAAAACCGCTAATAAAATTAGTGATTTTGATGATGAATTGAAAAAATTGTCTGAAGAAATGGCCAAAGCTATGTTTGAAGACGATGGTATTGGCCTGGCTGGTCCCCAAGTATCACAAAGCAAAAGAATTATACTTGTTGGTGATGGCAAGGGTGATCACTATGATGTATATATAAATCCAGAAATTACCTTCTTTTCCAAGGACAAGCATAGCAATGAAGAGGGTTGTTTGTCTTTGCCAGGAATTTTTGGCATTGTCAGTCGTTCCAAAAAAATACACCTCAAATATCAAGACTTGGACGGTAATGTGATCAAAGAAAAAGTCAAAGGTCTTAAGGCAATTGTGATTCAGCATGAAACAGATCATCTAGATGGAGTACTTTTTACCGATAGAGCTGAAAAAATCACCAAAGGTCAAGATATTTTGGATAGTTTGAAAAAATGAATACTTCGGCCAAGCTCAGTAAAAGAATAATTTTTTGGGGTACACCAGATTTTGCTGTGCCTAGTTTGAAAGTTTTGCATCAGATGGATTTGTTGGTCGCTGTAGTAACACAGCCAGACAAGCCAGCTGGTCGTGGCAAAAAATTGGTATCTTCACCAGTTAAAAATTTTTGTTTAGAAAATAATATTGATATATTAGAGCCGGTTCAATTGGATCAGGCTTTTATAGATGATTTGAAAAAATATTTGCCAGCCACATATGTAGTGGTAGCTTATGGCAAAATAATAGCTCAAGAAGTTTTGGATTTGTCTGAGCTGATTCCCATCAATATCCATCCCTCTATGTTGCCAGAATTGCGTGGACCATCCCCTATTCAAACAGCTCTTCTAAGAGGTTTTGATACTACTGGGGTATCTTTGATGCAATTGGACAAAAAAATGGACCACGGGCCAATTTTGGGCCAAATTGAGGCTAAAATAGAGCCAGATGAAAACTATTTACAACTGTCTGAGCGCTTGTCTGAGGTGGGTGCGCAAATACTTCAAGAAAAAATAAAAGATTATCTAAGTGGCAAAATAAATCCTCTACCCCAAGATGATGACAGGGCTACTTTTTGTAAGTTGATAGCAAAAGCTGATGGAAAAATAGATTGGTCAAAACCAGCCCAAGAAATAAATAATATGATCAGAGCTTACAATCCTTGGCCATCTGCCTATGCTAAGCTGGGAGATATAGATATCAAATTTTTTGAGGCCAAAGTAGTAGACAAAGATATTGAAGCTGGTCAGACCTTGGTAGAAAATAATAATTTGTATATTGGTACTGGAGACAAGTCTCTAGAGATCTTGCAGCTACAGCCAGCTGGAAAAGGCAAAATGAAAACCGCAGACTTTGTCCGCGGCTATCAAAAATATTTGTAGTTTATATTTCTTCGTATTTCATTCCTGACAATTCTTCCAATCTAGCTTTACGCCCGGCTTGGCTGTCGGGGTTTTTTGTTTTTTCAACAATTCTCTTGGCCCCAATCCAATCTTCTGCTTGATAGTAAGCTTTGAAAAGGTCACGTTCTCTATGGTCTAACCAACGATCATCATATTGTTCTAGGTTTTTAGCTTCTTCAAGCCAAGTTTCGGCTTGTTCTAGGCTTCCATTGGCAATTGCCTCCTGAAAAGAAGTTGTGCTTTCTATAGAAATTTCTTTTTCTACGCCATCTTCATGGCCTTGATTTTCAAATGGGTTTTCAATACTCATATTTTTTATCTTAATAATGTTTTAGCTTTTTGTAGCTGCACATCTTGTGAAGCTGTGTTTTGTATTGGGTAGTCAGGTTCAATGCCAGAACCATTTATATTTTTGTCATTGGAATCTAGCCACTCAAATACAGTATACTTGATAGCTGAGCCATCTACAAATGTTTGCACTGTTTGTCCAGTGCCTTTACCAAAAGTAGTGTCCCCTACTACTATAGCAGCTTGATGATTTTTTAGGGCGCTAGTCAGTATCTCTGAGGCAGAAGCTGTGCCTTTGTTGACTAGTATGACAGTTGGTAAGTCAATTTCTCTGTCTTGCTTGTCTTTGAAGACAAAAGTTTTGTGGGGATATTTTTCTTGGAAAATAATGTCTCCTGAATCTAGCCAATGATCAGCTATACTGAAAGCTGAATTGGTATAACCACCAGGATTGTTTCTCAAATCCAATATAATACCCTTGGTATTTTGGTCTATCAATTGAGCCATTTTTTCTTCCAATTCTTTTGGTGCACTGCTGGAAAACATGTGTAATCCTAGATACACTATGTTGTCATCCAAAATTTGGCCAGTTACAGAAGGTGTTTCTATCTTGGCTCTAGTAATCGTCATTTTGAAATACTTGCCAGTGCTTGGTCTATATATATCAAGTACAACTGTAGTACCACTTGGTCCTTTGATCAGCTCTACAGCATCCTCTACAGTAAAGCCTCTGATGTCAGTACTATCTACATACCAGATTTGGTCTTGGGGCAACAAACCAGCTTTTTGTGCAGGACTATCATCTAGTGGACTGATGACAGTGAGTACTCCATTTGATGTTTCTACCATAGCGCCGATACCTTCTAGCTCACCTTCTATTTGTTCTTCAAAGTTTTCCTTGTCTCTAGGGCTGAAAAATTGAGTATAAGGATCATCTAGTGAGGATACTAGTCCTTCCAATGAACCATAAAACATTTCTTTATTATCAATGTCGTTGCTATTATAATAATTGTTTTTTAGAATCCTCATAGTGGACTCGTATATAGCAAAGTTGACTTCCCTTTCTTCACTAGCAAAATTTGGATTAGTAGATTTTTTTATAGCATTTAATCTATCTACGCTAATATCCAAAGCTAGGTCTTTGAGTGTATCAAAACCCTCTTCGCCATTTTGTATTTTGTATCTATATCCGTCTAGAGTATTGACGTACCAATATTCATCGTTGTTTTGCAAAAATTGTCCTTTGAATTTATGAACAAGATTATAATCTACATTGGGTGACTCTAAATTTTCAGGAAGCTTATTTAATTCTTCAGTAGATATTTCTGTGGCAAAATTTTTGAGGAGACGGGAAACAGTCACACCATTTTTTATTAGCAGCCTTTCTTGGCTATCTGGTTCTACATACCAATATTGATCAGTAAAAGGATTGTTGGCTACTACTATTGAGCCAGCATAGCGTTCTTTGATATGAGGATCGCCAAATTGGATGTCGTATTCTACATCTACAGCCAAAGCTTTGTGCCCATAAAAGAATAAAGCAAAAAAAGCTAGTGATAATACTAAAATCTTTTTCATATATTTTGATTATTAATTTTGAGTTTAATTATTTAGCCTTACCTTTTTCTGTTACCCAGAATCCAAGGTATTTACCTAGCATTAGTCTAGTCTGAGAATCAACAGCTGGTATAGAGCCAAATATTATCATGGTTATTGGGAAGATAATCCACTGAACAAACATCAATATATATCTGAGAGCCACATTGAAAATACTACTTTTAAATTTTTCTGGCATTGGTGGTAGTATGATAACTGAGAATATAGATATCAAAAATATTCCTATCATACCAAAACGCATTAGGTTTTCTAATATCAGCGGCGCATTTTGTGTAATAGCACTAGTTACCCCCTGTTTTTCAGCTAGCCACAAAGGCAAATAACCCATCAGCATTACCAATATTGGTCCAGTAGCCCAAGTGTAGACACCCTCTGTTTGGTTCCAGATATAGATCCATTTTTTGTTGGTAGGTATTTTTTTACTTTTGGCAAAATGCCAAACCATATAAGGGAAATGCTCTACTCCATAAGCCCAACGTCTCATTTGCTTATATTGATTTTTGATGCTACGCCAAAATTTGCCTACATTGACGGTATCCATAGACACAGGTATATGCATTGGTACTACTTCATAATCACCCTCATAGTGTATGTAGCATTGCAAAAATATTCTAGAGTCTTCAGTGACAATATTGTTTTGGTGAAAGCCAATCTCTACCAGGGCTTTCCAACTCATACTATGTGAAGAAAATGTCAATAATCTCTCTGGCCGAGCTAGATCAGTCAGCAACCAAAAAGTAGTAGAGTTTGAAACTACGCGAGTAAATATATCTGACTCCCATGTATTGTTGTGATAAAAAGCCATTGGTTGGAAGCTAGCTCGATATGGATTTTTGTGAGAAATAAATTTGTGAGTCAGATGAGCAAAATATTGTGGATGGGTAACAGTATCAATATCAAAGGCAGAAACAATTATTTTTTTATAATCAAAATCATGAGCATCAAAATATTTTTTTATTTCATGACCCATATGATAAAGATTTGAGCCCTTACCAACCACTTCTCCAGGTAGGTCGCCAGGATGCAGTGTGATTATAAATTTATAAAATTTATCTTTATATTTTTCACGTATTTTTTCAGCAATTGGCTCAAAATGATCCTTGAGCCTTTCTTCTCCACCAAGAACTATGATCATTTTTTTGTGGTCATAGTTGGTTTGTAGTAATTTGTCAAAACAATTGGCCACAACTTCATATGGTTCGCCAGCTGTTGGCAACATTATCAGGTGGTAATATTGATCCCAAGTCTTGTGATTGTGGCGCAAAAAATTCCACCAATCAACTTTGATAGTTTTGCGATATTTCATCCAAGAAATAATCAACCAAATCAGCATATAGGTAATACGCAAAACAAAATAAGTATCAAATATTATGACAAAATAAACCCCGTATATTGGATTGTAAAAAGATAGTCCAATAGCAAATATAAAAGTAAGCCAGACCAAGGCGCCTGGCAAAATCTCTAAAATACGGTATTTGTAATAGTCTTTGTGATTTTTATTCATTTATTTTATGTTCTACTACCTGATCTTTTTTATCAAAAACAAATTTTCCATTAAATTTTTTGTTTTCCAGAAACAAAGGGAACCAATATGGATCATCTGACCACATTTTTTTAAATGGAATGTCTTTGATGTCAAACCACTCAGGTCTCATCTCCTCTGTTTCTTCTGGTATGCCGTTGAACTTTGTTGATTTGAAAATATGTACTTCCAAAACCTCACTTTTTTCTTTCCAAGAAAATTCGATAGTGCCCAGTTGAATCAGGTCAATTAATTCTAGGTTTACTTCTTCAAATACTTCTCTTCTGGCAGCTTCTTCTATAGTTTCGTCTTTTTCTACTTTACCACCAAAACCATTGTAGCGACCCATACCAAAACCTCTCTTTTTCATACCCAACAAAAGCTTATCGTCTTGATGGATTATGGTCAGGGTCATTATTTTTTTATTTTTCATTGGCTTGCTTGATAATTTTTTGGACCAAATCAATCTTTCCAGCGGTGTATGATTTTCTGTCTTCTGCAAATTTTTTGGACAATTCTTTTTTTAACTTTGTGTATTTCTCTCTTACTTCGGGATTGTCAATCAGATAATTTCTAAAAAGTATATAATCTTTCCAGGCTTTACTATTAATTTCTATCATATGTAAATAATGTGTGCGGAGTTCTTCTGGACCTTTGACAAAGAGGTGTTCATCGGGACGTTCCTCTCTTACGTATTTGTACTCTATGTCAGCTAAGGGTTTTTTATATTTTTCTACTTCATTATTTTTTAAGGAATCTACGCCAATAGCTATGTCTATAATTGGCTTGGCGTATAAGCCTGGAACAGCAGTACTGCCAATGTGCTCTATCTGACCAAAGTTTTTTAGTTTGTTTTTTTCATTTTCAAAACTTTTTTTCCACTTTGGATCATATGGTAATAGCTTTACTTTCCCTCTGCCAACACCAATCATAGATTATTTTCTACGGTGCCATTATTTAAAATTTCCATAAAGTACAGATCCACATCATCACGTTTTCTTATTTCCTCTAGAGAAAACCAACGATAATCATCATGCTCTTCGGGGTCTATAGTTATTTCGCCGTCTATATCAGCTATATAAGTCAGTCTGACAATATGTTTGCCTTTTACTCTGAGTATATCTTGAGCAGCAATAAGTTTGGCGGGGCTAGTCATTTTTTGGCCAGTTTCTTCCATAATTTCTCTGTCTAGATTGGTCATCAAGTCAGAGCCAGGATCAATGCGTCCACCGACTATATCCCAACGGTTTTTGGTCACCTCAGGATATTTTTCCAAAGAGCGATGCAGTAAAAGAAATTTATCTTCTTTGTTTTTCAAGAGTGCTTTGACGCCAACTTGTAGGAGGATATTATTTTCCATGACATTTTTTATATTTTTTACCACTACCGCCCCTCGACTACGCTCGGGACGTCGCAGATACACTATTTATTTACCGTGGCAATTTTTATACTTAATAGGTTTCCCATCTGGTTTTTTAGCTCCGCAAGGACAGGGATCATTACGCCCCACCTTATTGCCCTCATCATCACGTGGCTTGGAAGTTTCCAGTGCTTTGCCAGAGTCTTCTCTGTTTTTTACTTGTTTGTTGAAGGCAGAAAAACCAGATTTTTGTTCTTGAAAATTCTTTTGTTGAGTATTGCTTTTGGCTAGATTTTGAGCTAAGCCAATTTTGAAAATAGAGTAAACAATTTTTTGTCGGACAGAAATAAGCAATTGATTGAAAAGATTATAAGCTTCACGTTTGTATTCTACCAATGGATCTCTCTGGCCATAACCTTGTAGACCAATACCAGTACGCAGTTTGTCCATAGCAGTCAAATGCTCTACCCACAAAGTATCAATACTTTTGAGGATGATGCCGCGTTCTATGAGTTGCATTGGAGTCTTGGTTTCATTTTCTCCTAGCTCTACTTGGCTGTTTATTTGTTCACGCAGAGCTTCGTAGCGGGCATCGGCCAAGTCAGTGATATATTCAATCACTTTTGTTCTATCATCATGGCTAGTTTCTTTTTTGTCCTTGGCCAACAATTCTTTTATTTTGGTTTCTTCCTCTTCTTTGAGTGGGAAGATTGAGCGGATGGTTTCTATGATTTCCTTTGGATCAAAATCACCGTTGGTATTTTCACCTAGAGTATGGAAAGAAACAATAGTTTCTACTTCTTGGGCAATATAATCTTTGATAAATTCCTCAGAAGTTTGCCCTTCTTTGTTTTCATCCAAAAGAGCTAGGATATTTTGACGAGTTTTGTATATCACCTGACGGTGTTTGTTGATGACATCATCATATTCTACCAAGTGTTTTCTGATATCAAAATTATGACCCTCTACTTTCTTTTGGGCAGATTCAATAGACTTGGATATCATGTTGTTTTCTATTGGCATGTCTTCGGCAATACCTAGTCTGGCCATGACTCCCTGCATACGATCTGAACCAAAGACACGCATCAAGTTGTCTTCCATGGAAATATAAAACTGAGATGAACCAGGATCGCCTTGACGTCCAGCACGACCACGGAGCTGATTGTCGATACGGCGTGATTCATGTCTTTCTGTACCTAGGACATGTAGACCACCTAGCTCTTTGATGTTTTCGTAGTTTTCTTTTTCATAAGGAGAACCACCTAATATAATATCCACACCACGACCAGCCATATTGGTAGCTACAGTGACAGCTCCCTTGCGACCAGCTTGGGCAATTATTTCAGCTTCTTTTTCGTGGAATTTGGCATTGAGTAGTTTGTGAGGTATACCAGCTTTTTCTAGATACCTACCTAGTTCTTCATTTTTTTCAATTGAAATAGTACCAACCAAAACTGGCTGTCCTTTTTCATGACGTTCTTGTATTTCTCTGACTATAGCCTTGAGCTTACCTCTTTCACTACGATAGATTCTATCCTTCATATCATCTCTGGCAAAAGGCTTGTTGGTAGGGATGACAGTTACATCCAAACTATATATTCTGGCCATCTCCTCTGCTTCAGTAGCAGCTGTACCGGTCATACCAGCTAGTTTGGTGTACATTCTAAAATAATTTTGGAAAGTAATAGTTGCTAGAGTCATGCTTTCGCGTTGTACTTCTACACCTTCTTTGGCCTCTATAGCCTGATGTAGACCTTCGCTGTAGCGACGACCTTCCATCATACGTCCAGTAAATTCATCTATAATAACAACCTCATTATCTTTGACTACATAGTCCTTGTCTTTTTGAAACAAAGTTTTAGCCTTGAGAGCTTGCTCCATATGATGGACTGTTTCTATGCCATGACTTTCGTAGATATTTTCTACACCTAGCATCTTTTCCATCTTGCGAATACCTTCTTCAGTCAAGGTACAGGCTTTCATTTTTTCATCTATATTGTAGTCTGTATTTTCTACCAAGCTTTGTACCATTTGAGAAAATTGTTGGTACATAGCAGTGGATTGTTCAGCGGGTGCAGAAATAATAAGTGGAGTTCTAGCTTCGTCAATCAAAATACTATCGACTTCGTCTACTATGGTGTAATGTAGTGACCTCTGGACTTGTTGTTTGATGTCCTGAGCCATATTGTCTCTCAAATAATCAAAACCAAATTCATTGTTGGTACCATAGGTAATATCAGCTGCATAAGCCTCTTTTCTAGGGACTGGTTTGAGATAATCCATGACAATTTGTACACCTTGATCGCGTACTTCATCATCGGTTTCTGATTTGTGTTCGGGATCATAGACAAAAGAAGACTCATGACCAATTACTCCAGTACTGAGCCCCAAAAAATTGTATACTTGTGCCATCCAGACAGCATCACGTTTGGCTAGATAATCATTGACAGTTACTACATGCACACCCTTGCCTTCTAGGGCATTGAGGTATATCGGCAAAGTAGAAGTCAAAGTTTTACCTTCACCAGTTTTCATTTCAGCAATTTGTCCTTGATGTAGTACAATACCACCTATCAATTGGACGTCATAATGTCTTTGTCCTAGTGTACGTTTGGCTGCTTCTCTGACCAAAGCAAAAGCTGGCACCAAAATTTCTTCTAACTTGGTACCATCCTTGACTTGTTGTTTGAGCTCTAGGCTCTTGTTTTTTATGTCTTCGTCAGATAATTTTTCAAAATCTTTTTCTAGATCATTGATAGCATCTATCTCTGGTTGAAGTTTTTTGATGAATTTTTCGTTGGCATCACCAAACAGCTTGTCGAGTATTCCCATATATTTTTACGGACTTAGGTATAGAAGTATTATCTACCTCTTTTCCAAAATTTTAGTGATTTAAATCTTCTGGCTTGTTTACGAAGTTTACTAAAACGTTTTTTCTTGGTTTTGACTATTTGTCTACTTACTTTCTCTTGAGCCATATCCACTGCTGCACGAGGATCAGAGTGTTTTTCTTTGACGCGAATGACCTTTTTTTGTGGCAAGGTCACAGTGACTTCTATCTTATATACCTCACCTTTTTTGTGATGTTGGTCTCTGACTAGGTCTACATTGAAATTAATAATATCTTCTTGATATTTATCCAAAGTAGAAAATTTGTCTATCAAGTATTCTCTAAATGAATCAGACAAATCAAAATTTTTGTTGTAAATTTTTATTTCCATATTTTTTTAATTTAAAGTCGCCTTTATTCTTCTTACTCCAGCAGAGCTAGATTGTTCTTTTTTGATCTTGAATCCTCCTAGCTTGCCGGTATTGTCTACATGGGGACCACCACATATTTCTTTGGAAAAGTCACCCATAAAATATACTTTTACTTTGTCTCCGTATTTGTGTTCAAAAACACCAGTAGCACCTATTTTTTTGGCCTCGTCAACAGTCATTTCTTCAAAGTGTATAGGAAGCTTTCTTTGTATTTGTTCGTTGACTATGTCCTCTACCTGTTGTTTTTGTTCATCGGTCAGCTTGTCTGGATGAGAAAAGTCAAAACGGATACGGTCTTCATTGATGTTGCTACCTTTTTGCTCTACATGATCGCCCAGGATACGGCGCAGAGCTTCTAGCATCAAGTGAGCAGCAGTGTGATGACGTTTGGTATTGTCGCTATCATCTGCTAGTCCGCCCTTAAACATTCCAGCTGAAGCAGTACGCGATAGTTCTTGATGTTGTTTGAGCTCTTTGTCAATTTTTGTTTTATCAAGTTTAATATTTTTATCAGCAGCCATTTCTAAGGTCATTTCTACAGGAAAACCATAGGTAGTAAACAAGACAAAAGCTGTTTTTTCATCAAGCTTGTTTTGACTGCTCAACTTGTCAAAAACCTGTAAACCTTTTTCTAGAGTTTCAATAAATTTTTCTTCTTCTTTGATAAGCTCGGAAATAATAAAAGATTTATTGTCTTTTAACTCACTATAATCATCTTGGTAAATGGGTATTATTACTTCTACTAGTTCGCTAGTAAAATTTTTGTCTATGCCTAGCTTTTTGGCAAAGCGAATAGCTCTTCTGATAAGACGTCTGAGTACATAACCTTGATCTTTGTTTGATGGAGTGATTCCTTTGGGATCACCCATGACAAAGACAGCACTTCTGATATGGTCAGCTACAATTCTAAAACTACGTTTATCATCCTCGTATTTTTTGCCAGAGAGTTCTTCTATTTTTTTGATAATTGGCTGAAAAAGTTCAGTCAGGTAGTTGTCGTCCAAGCCATTGAGTACAGCCAAAGTTCGCTCTAGGCCCATGCCAGTATCAATATTTTGCTGTTTGAGAGTTTCATATTTACCATCTGCAGTTTTGTTGTACTGCATGAGTACGTCATTCCATATTTCTACCCAACCCTCATCATTTTCATCAAATACTTCAGGAGCTTCACCTTGGCCAGTCCAATAAAACATCTCTGTATCAGGACCACAGGGGCCGGTTTCTCCGGCTGGTCCCCACCAATTTTCTTTGATGTGTTGGATTCTTTTTTTATCAAAACCTTGATCTAGCCAATGATTTTCAGATTCAGTGTCTGCTTCTTTGACATCATCATTGCCACCAAATATAGAAATCCCTATTTTTTCTTTATCTAATTTAAGTATACCCAGAAGAAATTCAGTGGAAAATTCTATTACTTCTTTTTTGAAATAATCACCCAAAGACCAATTCCCTAGCATTTCAAAAAAAGTATGATGAGTAGCATCGCCTACTTCGTCTATATCACCAGTACGCAAACATTTTTGTACATTGACCAAGCGAGTGCCCTCAGGATGCTTTTCACCCATAAGATAAGGCACCAAAGGATGCATACCAGCAGTAGTAAATAGTACTGTTGGGTCATTATCAGGCAATAAAGAGGCAGAATCTATGATTTTGTGCCCCCTTGCTTCAAAGTATTTGAAAAATTGAGTTTTTAGTTCAGAACTTGTCATAAAATTAGCTGTAAAAGCCTTTAAATTTTAGGAAATTTGGCCCAAAAAGTCAAGGTCTTTGATTTGACAAAAATAAGTAAAAATTGTCTAAAAAAAAGGCCTTGCCGAAGCAAGGCGGGTGTGGCCGGGCTGCTACTGAGGGGTTGGAGTGATGGTTGTTCGTGTTTTTGGAGGTTCCAGCCGAAAGGAGGCAATCCATGAGTAATCTGAGAGTGGTCTTGATTGTAGTGGTTTTCGGGTCATCCCCAGCAGCAGCCCGTTCATAGAGCGTTTATGATTTAATTATACGATAGTTGTTTGAAATGTCAAATTAATTTTGGACTTGCCAATTTTTGAGAATAAGTTCTGTAGAAACTAATTGTTCTTCGTTGTCTATAGTTTTTTGGTATTCAAATTCTATAGTCCAACAGCCAGTGCAATTTTCTTGACTAACATTGAGTATATTTAGGTTGTTTCCACCTTGGTATTCTTCTGAGTTTTGGAAATAGTCACTAGCTATTTGTATGGCTCTATCCATATCATAGTTGGGTTCTGGTGGTTTTGATCCAGGGCTACAATTTGCTTCCCAGTTTTTGACACAGGCCTGTTTACTTTCACACCAAGTATAGCCAGCATCTACCAAGCAGCCATAGCTGTCGGTATTTTCACTAACTGGTTCTGGTGGTTTTTGGTCAGTAAATTCAGGATCCAAAGGGGCATCCTCTGCTTCTGATACAGTGTCATTTGTTTCTTGAGTGATTTCATTATCATTATTTTGTCCTTGATTGTTTTGACTTGTTGTATCTTGTACTTGAGTATCTGTCTCTTTGCTAGCCTCAGTATTACTATCTTTTTTGCCGCAACCAGGCACAATCAATATAGATAATAATAAAAATGATATTAGTATTTTGTTCATGTATGTATTTTATCATTTTTTGGCCAAAGAAAAAACCTCATCCGTAGACGAGGTGTGAGCTTACTGGGGTAACCGGGGAAAACGTTGTCGCGGGTGTCAAATGGCCTCCTGCCATATTACTTGTTCACCTGAACCAATTTGCATGCGCGCGAGCTAGCGTAATCCCCAGTCACCCCGAGTCTTGTATGTGCTTTTACATATACATTGTATTCATAAGCTATATATTTTGTCAATACTTGGCTAAAAATTTAAACTAAAGTATAGTTTATTTGTTCCCCACCAACTGTACTTTGAACTGGGAGGTGAAAATGCCAATTGTACTCTGGGTTTTGCTAGCAGTAGTAGCGCTTTATTTAATTGTTCGTTTTTTTTTCACCTATAAATGTAGCCATTGCTGGAATATATTTACCCAATCAGACGAGATTGATAGTCCTGAACAAGGGACCATATATATCAATATATACTGTCCTCGTTGCAAAAAACATACATATAGAGATTGGGGCTATATTTCCATGGGTTACGATATAGACTAGAGATTGATCTGGTCTTTTTTATTGACAAAAATAGCTATTTATGATATATTATCGTGTCCGTCCGTACCTAGAAACTCTAGTCTCTGAAAGGGGGTGAAAAACAATGAATATCAGCGTAGCTGTGATCTTTTTCGCCTTTGCCGCTTCGATGTTTGTGGCTTCGTATCTTCGTGGTGATTTGACCATGTCTCAAATTCACCGTAGGCACTACGGCCAAAAGCATTCGGGCATATCCCACCTAGGTGTGTGGAGTGATATACTCATACTCCCCTGGATGTGTGGTATCATCTGGACTTACTACGATCAGTGGGCAAATTATTGGCCTGCTACTCTAGTAGCCTTGTTTGCCAATCATCTGATGCACAGCCTCTGGCTGGCCAATGGTCCGGCAGATCACAACATCCGAGTATCACAGACCATCGTTGCTGAGTCCACGGTCAATCACGAATACCGTCTGACCAAGGCTGGTTGGATCCACTACTTTTACATGTTGGCCGTGATGATTCTCATCATCCAGTTTTACTTCAACACTGAACACATCAATCCCCTGCACCTTGGTCTGGTGAGTGTGATCCTGGGTCTACATATCACCCTAGGGACCTTGGTCCTCAATCTGATTCGTCAGAAAAAGGTAGATATGATTGCTCTTTTGACCACCTTGGTCGTCTGGGCAATTTTGGCCCTGAGACTTGCATAGACGCGAAAATTCGCGTCTTTTTTATTTTACAAAAAATAAAAAATCAGGTATTATTATTTCCAATATGCAACAAATCAATCGCCAAATTAATATTATGTATATGGCGCAGCGCTTTGGTGGGCGATGATTTGTTATTTACTTTTTAGATATCAGTTTGTCGCTCAACAGAGCGACTTTTTATTTTTTGTTCTTTACAGTTTCAAGGAGAGTTGACATGGAAGTGGGTCTTCAAGTTCGCGCTAGAGTTGGTGACAGGTGTGCTTTTGGCCTCAACGCTGGTAGTACCTACACCATTGCTGAAATCAAAAAAGAGCCGGTCGTGCGATCAACAGGTTGGGGCCAAAAAGATGGTCCTATTTATACCTTTGTTCGTCTGGAAGGCTCTTGGCAATGGTTCAATAGTTCTCTGTTTGAAGTGGTTTAACCACTCCCCGTCCTTGGTGACGGGTTTTTATTTTCCTAGACACTCTCTAGCTTTGTATACCTCTGTATTTGTAGGACTAGCGCCATTTACTAGTTCATTGGCTCGCTCTTGCCCTAGCTTTTCTACAAAACAAGCCTTCATTTCATCTGATATTTCTGTAGGCAACTTGCTGGTATCAACTCCTAGGTCATAGAGTGTTTTTTCTTGAGTATCATTGAGTAGCGGGTGATTGTATCCACTTTGTTCAAAAGTAGGTGCATTGTCTGGCAAGGGTTCATAACCAGAAATATTGGCAGACAAATAACTATTTATCATACTACTTACTAGCTTGTCTCTACTACCCATGGGGTTAAAAATTGCTACTATGATTAGACCGATGATTGCCAATAGAATAACAATAAGCAAAAATTGGATGATTTTTTTCATATGTTTTATTTTTATAATAATCCAGATAAATCAGATGTCAGGGTACTGAGCATCATTGGTAGCATAATCATTAGACCAATAAGTGGTAAGACAAAAAATATAATAGACAAGATCATGGTCCACTTGAAGTAGTTTTTGAATTGGTCCAAGGTCTTTTGTACGCTGTCTAATTTTTCTTCCAGAGTATTTATTTTTTGTTGCAAGTCAGGTTCCATATTATTTGATGAGTTTTTTAGCTTCGTATATATAGTATAGAGTTGTAATATTCAAAATCAAAGCCACAAAATCATAAATTCCAAATTGATCAGTAATAGTCAAAAATACATTGACCAATATATAAACTAGGGCTACATCATAAGCCAATTTGTATTTTTGTTGTACCAAGTAGGCAAATAGCATAAATATCAAGGCATTACCAAACATAACAGCTGCATTGAAAGGAATAATAGTCAAAACACCCAAAAATACCCAGAGCAAAGCATTGGCCATCAACAAAAAGATCAAAATATGAAGTTTTTCTTTATTTTTCATATATTTATATTGTACTAAATATTTGCTTTTATTAAAAGAGACGTACGTTTGTACGTCTGGAATTTTATTGGGGGAAATCTTTGTCCAGGGGTGCTTGATGACGATCCTCGCGGAGTATGTGTAGGCAGCCGGGGCAAGAGGCGCAGGCCCAAAAGTAGCCTTCACAGGTGCTAGGGTCAGGTTTTATATCAGTGTTTGGACTATTGTTTTGGGGATCTTGTGGTTCTCGGTCGGACGGATATTCCAGCAAGTGATTCAAACTTCCCTCCCTGGTTTGGATTTCAGATTAAGGGGCGGATATGATTTAAGGTTAGCACTTATTTTTGTATATGGCAAAGTCTATCTAAGGAAAAAGAAATAAAGCAGACTGATCAATAATAAAACCAAAAATACAACCACTACTATGATACTACGGTAAAGATTGCCAGTTTGTACAGGAGAAGTTGGTGGCACATTATTGGGATTATGATCTATAACGACAGTGTGTTTGGGTGGATTGATATCTCCCCTGTCTTTGCTGCTTTGTTTATATTGTTCTTCATATTTTTGGATATTTTTTTTCATATAATCAGCTATTTTGTTTTTGGACAAAAATAGCAATACAGTCACTGGCCATAATCCAGCAATAAAACTAATAATCAAAAAAGTATAAAAAATATAATCAGCCTTTTCATCTAAGCTTTTTGTGCTCCAAAATTCAGCGTATTTATTATTGTTCATATTTTTAGTATACCAAAAAAACACCCCTTCAGGAATGTTTTGAGACAAAAGAAAAAAGATTGATAGGATATTGGTTATGAGAAAGCGTTGGGGGATATTGGTTGTGTTGTAATGTTGAGAAGTTATGGGGGCGAAGTTTCTGCTTCCTAAAGTTTATTTAAGTTTCAGAAACTTCGTCCTCAATAACTATACTCAATCCCTAACGAATTTCTCTCTATCAATCTTTGTATATACATAATATCATACTGATAGGATACGTCAA
>PKTI01000012.1 GCA_002869235.1 Candidatus Parcubacteria bacterium | reverse complement strand
ATTAATGAAATCTCTCCCAGCACGTCGCAGTAAAAACAAAAATACCAACAGAAGTTGATATTTTTATTTTTGGCTCCGAGGGAGGGACTCGAACCCACGACCAATTGGTTAACAGCCAACTGCTCTACCACTGAGCTACCTAGGAATAAATTTTTGAGTATGGGGCTTGGTAGCAGGGGGGAGAATTGAACTCCCGACCTCAGGCTTATGAGTCCTGCGCTCTAACCAACTGAGCTACCCTGCCTAGGGGTATGTAAATATAAAATTAAAATTTGGTAGCGGGGGTCGGACTCGAACCGACGACCTCCAGGTTATGGGCCTGGCGAGCTGCCAACTGCTCTACCCCGCGTCGTAAAAAAATAAAATTGTAATGGTCAGATTACCAACTTCTGCTTCCGCAACTGTACCATACATCTTGAAGTATAAAAAGTATAGAGGATAATGACTTAATTGACAAGTATGGTGGACCGTGTGGGATTCGAACCCACGACCTCTTCCATGCCATGGAAGCGCGCTAGCCAACTGCGCCAACGGCCCGTGGTACCGAAGAGAGGACTTGAACCTCCACGGGGTTGCCCCCACTGGATTTTGAGTCCAGCGCGTCTACCAATTCCGCCACTTCGGCATAATTTTTAATACATTCAAGTTACAAATTTTTGTATCTTGATGCCTTATACCTTTCCACAATTCTTGTAGTTCCGCTTTTGCGGAACGGAAATCCCGCATAGCGGGGTGCCACTTCGGCATAATTTTTTATTTATTTGTGGCACGTGAACAAGCATGATTTTACAATAAAATGAAATTTTAGTCAATACCCCATTACTATTATTTGGCTTTTTAAATCACTATGTTATAATGACAATAATTATAATTATTGAGAAAACATGGAAGAAAAACATTTGGATATAAAGATTTTTGGCAAAGTGCAAGGAGTTGGTTTTAGAGAGTTCATCAAAGAAAGGGCCATTGAGTTTGGTATCAATGGTACTGTCAGAAACAATGAAAAAGGTTATGTAGAAGTGGAAGCTGAAGGCGAGGAAGATTCTTTGAGTAATTTTGTAGAAGAATGTCGCAAAGGCTCTAATTGGGCTGAAGTTATTGATGTAAAAACAGAGGATGGCAAAATGAAGAATTATAGTTCTTTTAGTATAATGATGTAATAAAATTAAATTATTTTATATGGATTTTTTAGAAAATTTAAAAACAATTTCATTGTGGGGAAACAGTGGTTATGATTATGTAGTAGCCATTGTTGTCTTTGTGGCTTTTTTATTTTTGCTCAAAATTTTTCAAGCAATTATTTTGGCACGCTTGCAAAAAATAGCTCTCAAGACCTCTACAGACTTTGACGATATTTTGATAGAGATTTTTAGAAAGATTAAACCACCTTTTTATTTTTTTGTGGCAGTATATTTTGCTATCAAGTCATTGGTATTACCAGAACTGATCAACAAAATTCTTTTGGTTTTATTTATTGTAGTTATAGTTTATGAAGTCATTCGTGGGGTGGAGAGAATAGTAGATTATCTTTTTAGAAAATATTTGGAAAAAAATCAGGACGAAGATACAGATGTGCATTCAGAAGCTATGATCAAGTTGATGCAAGTCTTGATCAAGGTAGCTTTATGGATATTTGGTTTGATAATGATACTTTCCAATTTGGGAATAGACGTGACCTCACTTGTTGCTGGCATGGGTATTGGCGGTATTGCTATTGCTCTGGCCTTGCAAAATGTTTTGGGAGATTTGTTTTCCGCTTTTTCAATTTATATGGACAAGCCATTTAAGGTTGGTGATTATATAGTTGTAGGCACAGACAGTGGGGTAGTTGAAAAAATTGGCATGAAGACTACCAGGATTAGAACTCTTCAAGGTGAACAGCTGGTAGTGTCAAACAAAGAGTTGACTAGTGCTAGAATCCAAAATTTTCGTCGTATGGAAAAGCGTAGAGTTTCATTTACTCTAGGAGTTACCTATGATACTGCTCCAGAAAAGTTGGCCGCTATCCCAAAGATGGTTGAAGATATAATAAACAAAGTTGATTTGGCAGAATTTGATCGTTGCCATTTTGCCGAATATGCTGACTCATCTTTGAATTTTGAAATAGTCATGTACGTTGATTCCAAAGAATACAATGATTATATGGATGCTCGTCAGGAAATAAATATGGATATTTATAATAGTTTTGCCAAAGAGGGTATTGATTTTGCTTATCCAACTCAAACAATTTTTGTAAATAAGGATAAATAATGATAAAACTTTNCAAAAGAAGAGTGGCAAGAACTCAAGGAAAGTGAGCCAATACTTATAGTTTTCAAACACAGCAAAACTTGTCCAGTTTCTATGGCCGCCAAAGAAAGATTGTCAGCTGTTGATTATCTTTTGCCTGATATCTATGAATTGATTGTCCAAGAAAGTGGTGAGCTATCACAGTTGATTGCTCAAGAATTGGAATTAAAACACGAATCTCCTCAAGTCTTGGTAATACATCAGGGCAAGTTAGTCTACGATCAGGACCATGACAAAATCAGAGGAGATGAGTTGGTTGATTTTGTAAAAAATTTACAAAGAGAAAATAAATGAAAATATTATCATGGAATGTCAACGGAATTCGCGCGGCTATACGCAAAGGTTTTGTTGAATTTTTAAATACAGAAAAGCCAGACGTCATTGGTCTTCAGGAAATAAAAATTTCTGATGCTGCCAGAGCTCAAGAAAATTTCGATTTTGCTGATTATCAAGAATTTTGGAATAGCGCTGATAGGCCAGGCTATAGTGGGACCGCTTTTTTGGTCAAAAATGGTTTAGAGGCGAAGGCTTTGCCCAAGTTGTCTTGGGATGATGAAGGTAGGGTGCAGGTTATAGACATCGATAAATTTTATTTGGCTAATGTTTATTTTCCCAACGCCAAAGATGATTTGAGTAGATTAGGATGGAAAATAGACTGGAATGATAAGCTACTTACTTATTTCAAAAAGCTCGCCAAGAAAAAACCACTCATAGTAACTGGTGATTATAATGTGGCCAATGAAGAAATAGATTTGGCCAGACCAAAGCCAAATGTAGGCAATGCTGGTTTTACTGACCAAGAGCGTGCTTGGATGAAAAGATTTTTGGCAGCTGGTTTCAAGGATACTTTTCGCCAGATGCATCCCAATAAAGTTCAATACTCTTGGTGGAGCTATAGAGCTAATGCTCGAGCCAACAACGTTGGTTGGCGTATAGATTATTTTTGTGTGTCGGATAGAATACTCAAAAAAGTAAGCAAGGCTTTTATACTAGACAAAGTTTTGGGATCAGACCACGCACCAATTGGAATAGAAATAAAATAAAAATCCCGTCTCTGTGAGGCGGGTTTTAGTGGCTTTTTTGGGGCCGGTATAGAGAAGCGGGAATGCGATCGCAGCAGTGTCCATCGTGAAACACCATGGTATGAAGGCCGTTGTGTAGTCGGGGCGGCATCTTGCCAGTGATATAGAAAGTCATTTGCAGGCCTCTTTTGGTGAGAACGATCTGAAGTAGTATGGCGTGTATAGGCTGGGGATGGAAGACTCCATCGATACTGTCTTCGTCGGGTTCTTCTAAGGCGGCCATGATCTCAAAGGGTTCTTTGTCATTGAAGCGATCAAAGAAATCGCGGTTGTCTTCTGGCCTGATGGGCTCTGACTTGATGACTAGCATGCTGTATCTTGGTATTTTTGCCACATTGGCTCCTCTCGTTGGAAAAAACGTTTTTTGTGAATAGACAAATATAGCAATATTGTTTTGCTATGTCAACTAGAATATATAGGCTGGATAATAGTTTCTGGCGTTCCACATCAACCAACCTTCAGTTGTAGTAGCGTTTTCTACCGCATCAACTTGTGCTTCTATCTTGGCTGAATCATAAGTAGCTCTCATATGAAAAGCTTGGATCCAAGGCCTTACCTTGGCTCTTTTGTTTTTTAGGGCTTCTTCACTAATCTTTAATCCATAGGCAATAACTGGACCTGGGTGTTCGGCTGAGTTGGCATAACCTAGATAATTGAGAGGATAGTGCGATGGGTACATCATAGGACAGACATAGTCAAAATGATCAGCTGCATCAGCCACTCTTTGACCTATATTGAGATCATATTCATCGTCAGTATGATCCATGACTAGACCAAACATATCTATCGATATTTTAGCTTTAGCAGATAAGTTGTCTGATAAGAATTTGAAAAATTCATTAAGGACCTCTGCCTTTGTTTTTTCTTCAGGCAAGTCATAGACTAGATTATACATATTGCCGTCACTAGGATAGCGCATGTAGTCAAAGTTGATTTCATCAAAACCAAGCTCAATAGCCTCGTTGGCAATAGCTAGGTTGTATTCCCAGACATCTTTGTTTTTGGGATCTACCCAGGCTAGACCTTTGTTGTCATACCAGACATTGCCGTTTTTGGTTTTCATGGCAGTATCTGGTCGAGCAGGAGCAAGTACTGGATCCTGAAAAACAGTTTGTCTGGCAATTGTATATATACCAGCTTGATGGAATTCTTCTATTATTTTTTTCAAATCAGGCATACGATTTCGCGAGGCATTTATTTCCTTTACAGTTTCAACTTGACTATCATATAGTATGTACCCTGAATAATCTTTGATATCAATGACCACTGAGTTTATGCGACTGTCTTTGAGACTTTCAAACAATGTTTTTCGGTAGCTTTCACTTGCAGCTGAGTAAGCAGTCAAATATATACCGCGGACAAATTCTGGCTTGGCAAATTTTTCTTCTATTTTTTCACCCTCTTCAGTTACAAGTTCTTCTTCTGTAGTGTGAAAATAACTTGTGTTTTTGTAAGGATCGTAGTTTAATATTAAGATACCTACTACCATTATTAGGTAGAGTATTGAGTAAAACAAGATGTTTTTGCTAGATTTAGACATTTACTTAATTATAGCAGAAATTTCATAGTGGACAATCCAAGTTTTTTTAATTAAAATATAATATATGAAAAGAATCTTTAGTATACTACTGATAATAGGCTTAATCATTGCTGGGGGCTTTATTTTTTTTACTAATAATAGCCCAGAAAATGAGCCTGAAGTGGTCAAACATGTTGAAGCCAAAGACTTAGACAGGGAAATGATTATCGATATTGAATCAGGTATGACCTTTTCTGATATTTGTGCTTTAGCTGGTATAGATCATGGAGATATGATGGAAATGGTTACTGCTAGTGAGGATGTTTATGATTTGACCAAAGTCAGAGTTGGTCGCAAGATAAAGTTTTACTTTGATAGAGAGACTGATAATTTTACCAAATTGATATATCCAATAGATACTGAAGAGGAATTATTTATTAGTCCACAAGAAATTGACGAAGAAATTGAATTAGCAGAAGACGAAGAGATACCAAATAAATTTTTGGCAGAGAGAAAAGAAATTACTTATGATGTTATAGTCAAAACTGCTAAAGGCACCATCAACTCATCTTTGTATGAATCAGCCATGGAACAAGAAATTGATATTAGGGCTATTATTGATTTGGCGGAAATATTTTCTTGGACTATTGATTTTGGTGTTGGTATCAGAGAAGGGGATACTTATAGTTTTATTTACGAAGAAAGATATAGAGACGGTGAGTATGTCATGCCAGGTAAAATCATTGCTGCCAAGTTTGTAAATGACGGGCGCAATGTAGAGGGTTATTATTTTTCTGAGGGGGAAGATGAAGATGGCAATGTAGCTGATGGTTATTTTGCACCAGACGGTGAGTCTCTTCAGAAGATATTTTTGAAAAATCCAGTTTCATTCAAATACATTAGCTCAGGCTATACTACTGGACCAAGGTATATTGCTAAGTTTTCCGCTTATACCTCGTCTCATAGAGCTATAGACTATGTAGCGGCCATAGGTACACCAGTTAGGTCAGTGGGCGATGGGACTGTCACATCAGCTGGTTGGAATAGTAGTGGCTATGGTAATTTGATAAAAGTCAGACACAATGAAACCTTTTCTACTAATTACGCTCATTTATCCAAAATTTACGTAAGTGCTGGTCAGCATGTATCTCAAGGCGAAGTCATAGGGTCTGTTGGTTCAACTGGTTATTCAACTGGTCCGCATCTTCATTATGAGATGGTCAAAAATGGAACAAAAATTAATCCTCTTACTATTGAGCTACCTTCAGGTAAGGCAATCGGAGAAGATAAGATGGAAGAATTTGGACAAGTAGTAGCTAAATGGCAAGGACAATTAAATTAATATAGTATGAAAAAATTACCAAAACTTCCTGGGCAAGAAAAAAGATATAGGTTGCCTGGCACACCTCCGCCATATGATAAACAGAAATCTCTTTGGTCTATAAATTATGGTTTAAAGGGCATGGCCTTGGGTGTAGCAGTATCTTTTGGTTATTTTTATTATTACGAAGATTATTATTCTCCAAAAATTATTGCTGCTGTAACTGTCTTGGGATATTTTGTTGGTTGGGCAGTTGGCAACTTTATGTATAGTGACAAGTCAAAGGAGTAGCCATTGTTAAAAAGCTTATTTTTTTGTATAATTAGCTTAGTTTATGGCTAGAATAATATCCATTGTCAATCAAAAAGGTGGTGTAGGTAAGACTACCACCACCATCAATTTGGCCGCTTGGCTAGCAGAATTAGGCAAGCGTGTTTTGATAGTGGACATTGATCCTCAGGGCAACGCTTCTTCAGGATTGGGCATTGATTACAAAAATTTAAATAAAGGCATGTATGAGGTTTTGACTGACGAAAATACTAGAATCACTGAAGCTATAAAATCTCATAAACCAAATTTTCATGTTTTGCCTTCTACTCCAGATTTGGCCGGAGCAGGTGTGGACTTGGTGGAGGTCAGCAACAGAGAATTCAAATTGGAACAAAATATAAAGGAAGTAGCAGATCTTTATGATTATATATTGATAGACAATCCGCCATCCTTGGGTCTTTTGACCATCAACGGGTTGGTAGCAGCCAGAGAAGTCTTGATTCCAGTCCAGTGTGAGTATTATGCCTTAGAGGGCTTGTCACAACTTCTAGAAACTATAGATTTGATTCGCAATCACTTACAACCAGAACTCAAAGTGTTGGGAGCGATCATGACTATGTATGATACAAGAAATAAACTTTCTTCAGCCGTCTTTGAAGAATTGCATAGATATTTCCCAGCCAAAGTTTTTAGAACTGTTATTCCTAGAAACGTAAAATTGGCCGAAGCACCATCACATGGTCTGCCAGTCAAAGACTATGATCCAGGATCAGTTGGTTCCAATGCCTATAAGCGTTTGGCTCAGGAATTAATTTTGTCATAAATTATTAAATAAAAATAAAAATATGTCTGCACTTGGAAAGGGCTTGGGTTCCCTTATACCAAACAAAAGTAAGCAAGATACAGATACCCAGGGTAATTATTGGGGAGACGATGTTAAGGTTGATAAAAAACATATAATCGAAGTAGCTCTTGATGAAGTTGTTTCCAACCCTTGGCAGCCTAGAACTCATTTTGACAGAGACAAGCTTGAAGAATTGGCCGAGTCTATAAAACAACATGGCATCTTACAACCTTTGGTGGTCAGCAAAGAAAACAAAGGTTATCAGCTCATTGCTGGTGAAAGACGTTATAAGGCAGCTGAGATGCTGGGTTTGAAAACAGTGCCTATAATAGTCAAAGAAGTCTCTGATAGAGACAAGTTAGAATTGTCTATTATAGAAAATATTCAACGTCGTGATCTCAATCCTATAGAAACAGCCAATGCTTACAAGAGATTGATGGAGGAATTTGGCTTGGATTACAAAGAAATAGCTGAACAAGTAGGAAAATCTCCTAGTACAGTCAACAATTTTTTGCGGATATTAAAATTGCCAGTAGTCATCAAGGAGGCTCTTGAACAGGGTAAAATCACCAATCATCATGCCAAGCGTATTTTGAGTTATCCGACCAAAGACGAACAAATAAAGATTTTCAAAAAAATCATCAAGGAAAATATAAAATCTCAGGAATTTGATGAGATGGTCAAAAAGGATGTGGCTAAGGCCAAAAACAAAGAACCACGTGATCCAGTGTTGTCTTCTTGGGAGGATAAATTGACCAAGAGCTTGGGTGCCAAAACAAGCATAAAAAAAAGAGGCGAGAGAGGACATATTACTATCAAGTTTTTTTCTCACGCCGAACTCAAAAACCTTTTAGATAAATTGGAAAAATAAAAAATAAGCCTCGACGATCATCGGGGCTTATTTTTTTAATTGGCTTCTTATTTTATTTTTGGCCATTGAGGTGGCTACTATATTGAGCCAATCGGGATTTGGATACTTACGTCCTTTGTTGGTCAGTATTTCTATGACATCACCAGACTTCAGGGTGTGTGTCAAAGGCACTATTTGGTCATTTACCTTGGCTCCCACACATTGATTACCTATGTCTGTATGTATGTAGTAGGCAAAATCAAGAGGAGTGGAGCTTTCTGGCAACTCTATTACATCACCTTTGGGTGTAAAGACAAAGATTTGATTTAAAAACAAATCTGTTTTTATATGTTTT
>PKTI01000005.1 GCA_002869235.1 Candidatus Parcubacteria bacterium | reverse complement strand
GGTTCTATGCTGTGGGGACTCTTAATGCTGATCCCATGGTCATCATTGGATTGGTTGTTATGTGTTTGTTTTCATTTTTGTTTGTCTTTTTGGCTTTGCTGTATTATCTGGGCAAAGAAAAGGACGATCTCTTATATTTGAAACTCAACAATACAGTCAAAAAATTGTCTTGGGTATTTGGATCATTGGTAATAATAATTTCTATGTGGTTTTTGGTTTTGAGTCCTAGTGTGGCCAGTGTCTCAGCTAGACAAGGTTTTGATAATATTTATTTACAAAACGACAGCAAGGCAGAGGAGCTACTCAATAAGGCTATAGACTATACACCACAAAAATTTGGTGATGAAGAAATATTGACTTTTCTTGGCAATATTATTGAAGATGAGTTATCTTTCAATAAAGCAACTAACCTTAATTGGACAGTTGATCTTATAGAAAGAGCTGATAGTGAGCATATCAAGATAATCAGTAAATTGGCTAATTTTTATAATTTCAAAGGCATAATAGAAAAAGATCCAAGCTATTATGACAAGTCTCTGGAGCTCATGAATGGCGTCATAGATGATAATCCTGGAAAAAGAGAGCTCTATACTCAAGTGGGTAGATCATATATCCTCAAAGGGCAAATTGAAACTGGCCAAGAGTATTTCAAAAAAGCCCTGGATATCAGACTAGACAAAAACTCTTTGTGGAATCTGATAACTGTTTATGTGTATTCTCAAGATTCTGACAAGGTAGTAGAATATGCAGACCAATTGATGGACATGGGCTATGATTTGACAGCTCCTGAGATTCGTAGACTTATACCTTCATATGAAGAAAAAAAGATAAACGAAAAATTGGAATACTTTTTGTATAGATTGCTAGAGCTGGAAGAAGAGAGAGATCCAGAAGTTTTGTCTGATATGGCCATAGTAAAATTGCGCCTCAACAAACCAAATGAAGCAGTGGAGTATGCCAAAGAGGCTTTGGAGGCAGATCCTGAGCAAAGTGAAAAGTTGGCACCATTGTTTAACTTTTAGTAACAATGAAAAATAAACTAGACATTTATATATACAGAATTTTGAAGATAACACTGGTAGCTATCCTACTGTCTCCTTTTGTGGTTAGCTCAGAATATTATTTCCCTTTTTCTGCTCCTAGGACTTTTTTGTTTAGAATACTTGTGTCTCTTGCTTTGGCCATGTACTTGTTTTTATATTTTAGAAATAAGCAGAGGTACTCTTTGGGCAAAAATAAATTAATGATAAGTTATTTTGCTTTTGCTATAGTGATGACTATATCTAGTATTGTTGGTGGAGATTTTGCTTATAGTTTTTGGAGCAAGTATGAACGTATGGATGGTCTGGTCACTATATATTATTTGTTGGCCTATTTGGTAGTTTTATTGGGGGTGTATAGATACAAAAAATCTTGGCTAGAATTTCTCAGAGCATCTGTGTTTGCTTCTGGGATTATGGCTATCATAGCTTTTGCCCAAAACTATGACATCAATATTTTTATAGCTTCGGCTGGAGGAGAGAGAGTAACAGGTGCAACCGGTAATGCTATTTTCTTGGCAGTTTATTCATTATTCAATTTTTTCTTTGCATTTTACTTACTCTTGAAAGACAAAAGAGAAAAACTCAAAATAGATCTTTGGGGATTTTATGTCCTAGATTTATTGCTACTATTTTTTGAAATGAGATCTCCTACAACTGGTACTTTGGGTTCTATTTTTTCTGATTTTAGATTAGCCTTGATATTTTTGTTGCCTCAAATATTGATACACCTCAATTATTATTTGAAAAGAGCACAGCCAAAAATATCACGCTATAGCTATCAAGCTTATTTTGTCTTATTGATTGTGCTCAATTTTTTGGCAATATTTAACAGTCAAACCAGAGGTGTATTGCTTGGTATATTTGTAGCTTTTGTTTTTACAGCCTTGTTTTTCATCTTTAGTAAACAAGCTAGTAAATTGTTCAAAAAAATATCTGTAGCTTTGTTACTTTTGGCTATAATTTCTGCTTCAGGGATATTTGTCTTCAAAGATAGCAATTTTGTCCAAGGCAATTATACGCTGAGCAGAATAGCCAATTTTTCTATTGACGACACTACTGAAGCTAGATTTTTACTTTGGGACGCTGCTTGGAAAGGGTTTCAGGAAAAACCAATCCTAGGTTATGGCCAAGAAAAATATTACTATGTATTCAACAAACATTTCCCGCCAGAGATTTTCAAAGATACTGCTTCTAGAGTTTGGTTTGATAGAGCTCACAATGCCTATTTGGATCAGTTGATATTTGGAGGAGTCTTTGGCTTGATTGTTTATTTGGCTATTTTCTTTTTTGCTTTCAAAAATTTGTATAGTTATTATAAGAGGTCAAAAGACTTGATAGTTTTTTCAATTTTCAATGCTTTGTTGATAGCTTATTTGGTACAAAACTTTTTTGTTTTTGACAGTGTAAATAGTTATATATTACTTATCCCTACTTTGGCTATTACTATATTTTTGTCTAATAAGGCCAAAAAAGAGGATGCATCAAAGCCAAAGGAACATAATTATTTATCTTTTTCTTTGGCGGCGATAGTTTTGATTTTTGGCTTATCCATCAATATAGCTCAAGCCAACGCCAATCGTCATTATGTGGCTCAATTGGACGATATAAGAGCCGGTATAGACGCTATAGGAGATTATGATCAGGAAGACGTAGATAGGCTGGTAGAGATTATAAATAGCCAATATTTGGGCAAGTATGAGCTCAGTCAGTCTTATGTAGAGGGTGTGACAGGTCTGATGGGAGCTGATATTTTGACAGCCCAACAACTACAATATTTTGTTGATACAGCCGAAGAGCAAATGTTGAAAGTAATAGACGAGCAACCAGACAATGTCTTGCACCAAAATTATTTGAGCAATTTTTATTTGGCAGCCAGTTCATTGGACATAAATTATAGCCAAAAGGCTGTTGATTTGATTGAAAATAAATCTTTGGACTTGAGCCCAAAAAGAATTCATTTGTATTATTATCTAGGTAGAGCCTATCTTGTATTGGGCAACAATGAAAAGTCTTTGGATAATTTCCAAAAGGCAGCGGAGTTGTCTCCAAATGTTTTTGAATCTTATTACAATTTGATGTTTTATTATTTGGCTCAAGAAGACATAGAAAAAACTCGCCAGATAGAGCAGCGAGCTTTGGAAAATATTGATGATTTTACAAATGATTATTATTCTAGAATGATGACTTTGTATAATTTTTTTGGTCAACGTGATGATGTCAAAAGAATAGCGCCAATAGTCCAACAAAAGGATAGTTAAATTTAGAATAATTTGAGATAGAGCTCTTCAGTTTTTTGGAGAGTTTTGTCTAGAGAAAAATTATTGAGAATATTTTG
Organism: Candidatus Parcubacteria bacterium; assembly: GCA_002869235.1. Taxonomy (GTDB): domain Bacteria; phylum Patescibacteriota; class Patescibacteriia; order UBA1558; family GWA2-36-10; genus BM519. The sequence continues at coordinate 2,903 of PKTI01000005.1, read as the reverse complement.
GTAGTTATCAGCTACCAATTTTTCTTTTAGGCTTGATGTAGCCATTCTTTACATAGCTTTTTGTAGCGACAAAGGATTGGCAGCTGTAGTCAGTAGTCCGGTTTCTTCATGGCTGATTATCTCTGCTACTCCGCCAACTTTTGAAGCAATAATAGGTACCTGAGCCAAGCCAGCTTCTAGTATAGTATATGGTAGACCTTCTTTGACTGAAGGCAAAACAAAGATATCAAAAGCTCTGAGGTATTGCCAGTCTTTGTTTTGAGCCGCTATTACTTTTATGTTTTCAGTCAGACCTAGGTCATGGATCTGTTTTTTTATCTCTCCATCATTTGGGCCTTCACCTATAAGTATCCATTGCCAATTACTCAGTAGAGGAGAGCGATTTTCTCTAAGCAGTCTTATTGCTTCTATCAAATATTTGTGTCCCTTGGTGTCATAGAAGCTAGCTATAGTACCAAAATATTTTTTGGCAGGATTTAATTCTAGTTTTTTCAGAGCTTCATCACGACTCAAAAAATTGTAATCATTTTTGTTGATCCCATTGTGTACGGTAAATATTTTGTGGCTTGATACAACTTTTTTGTCTATAGCACTTTGGCGGTCAAAATCAGATACAGCAATTATCAAATGCTCAAGACTTGTAGAGACCATCTCGGCTGTTTTGAAAAGTTTTTGTTGTATTTTTGGTCCAGGTTCATTGAAAACAAATCCGTGTGCAGTATAAACCACGCGTAGCCTGATATTCATTGGGTTGGAGCTATACATTTTGGCTGCCATAGCACCCACAAAACCTCCTTTGGAGCTATTTAGGTGAACTAAATTATAATTTCCTTGTTTGAGGGTTTTTTGAATTTCTAATATAGCCATAAAATCTTTGCCGATGTCTATATTTCGGACTAGATTTTTTATGCCAATAGTTTTGAGGTCATATTTTTGGCATAGTTCAAAAAAGCGTTTATCCTTTTTGTTTGTCTCACCATAGGCCACATGAACTTCATTTTTTGCAGAAAAATATTTGGCCAATTCCAAAACATATTTTTGAGCACCACCCCATTTGCTCTGGGTGACCAAAAACAGTATTTTTTGTCCTTCTAGATTCTTTTTATTTTCAGTTTTTTCGCTAATATTAGACATTTTCCAAATTGATTTATTTTGTGATAACTGGTATAATTTTATAGAATTTACTGATTTAAAGCAAGTAATGAGACTACTTATTACTACACAAAAAGTAGACAAAGATGATGATGTGTTGGGCTTTTTCCATTGTTGGGTGGAAAAAATTGCCCAGCGTTTTGATTTTGTTACTGTTGTTTGTTTGGAAAAGGGTAATTATTCTTTGCCCGACAATATCAAGGTGATTTCTTTGGGCAAAGAAGATGCTCCAGTTGGTAGATTTGCTTATGCTTGGCGTTTTTTGAAAATTGCCATCAAAGAAAAAAATAATTATGACGCTGTGTTTTCTCACATGAATCCAGAATATATTTGTGTAGCCGGCCCTTTGTGGAAAATGTGGGGTAAAAAGATAGCTATTTGGTACAATCACAAGATTGGATCTTGGGCAGCCAAAAAAGCTTTTGCTATGGCAGACAAAGTATTTTATACATCGCCTTATGCCTTTGCTGCTAGCTACAAGCAGGCGCAAATAATGCCAGTAGGAGTAGATGTAGCAAAATTTGCCAACAATACTTCTTTTACAAATCAAAAAAGGATATTGTCCTTAGGTAGGATATCTCCAGTCAAAAATGTAGATGTTTTGGTCAAGGCTTGTCAGATACTAGATGAAGAGGCTTATGATTTTTCTTGTCATATTTATGGTGATGCTCCAGAAAGAGACAAGGAATATTATAAAAGAGTCAGATCAATGGCCAAGATGCTAGAAAAAAAAGAAAAAATCTTTTTTTATCACGCTGTTAGCAATGAAGAGGCAGCCCAAGTCTATGGGGATTATGATTTGTTTGTAAATATGACTCCTAGTGGAAGTTTTGACAAAACAATCATAGAAGCTATGGCTGCTGCTAGATTGATTTTGATTTGTAACAAGTCTTTGGGTGATTGGTTGCCAGATAAATTTTTGTTTCAAGATGGCAATGCCAAAGATCTAGCAGACAAGATAAGGGAGGTATTTTCTTTGGAAAATAAAAATGATTATCAGGAAAAATTTATTGAATACGCTAGTTCCAAACACAGCCTAGATTCTTTGGTAGATAAACTTTCAGAATTTTATAATGCCAAAAAATAATTTGAACATAGTAATAGCTACTGGAATATTACCACCAGAAATCGGTGGTCCTTCTACTTATGTTTTGCGTTTGGCCAAGCATTTGGAGGATTTGGGCCACGAAGTAAAGATAGTAAGCTATGGTGACGAAAAAACCAAGGCCGTGGTTGGTAATAATAGGGACTTCAACCTTCGTATTATAAATAATAAGTTGCCTTTGTATTTGCGGTATTATAGATATTTTAAGGAAATAAAAAAGCTAAGTAAATGGGCTGACATCGTATATGCTCAAGACTTGGTTAGCACAGGCTTTCCTTGTGCCTGGGTCAAAATTTTTAAGCCCAAGACAAAATTGGTGGCTCGTCTAGGAGGAGATTTTTTGTGGGAAAAAGCTTACAATAATTCTTGGACAGACAAACCATTGTCCCAATATCACACTCAAGAAAAAAATATTACAGAAAAAATTTATTTATTGGTCTATAAGTTTGTTTTGAAAAAACTGGATAAAATAATTTTTTCTACTCAGTGGCAAAGTGACATATATGACAAATTTTTCAAGACAGGTGACAAGTCAGAGTTAATAAAAAATGCTTTTCCCAAAGCAGAAGAACTACCAAAAACAAAAGTTAGTAAAAATATTTTGTTTGCCGGAAGACTGATAAAATTAAAAAACCTTTCCAGATTG
>PKTI01000049.1 GCA_002869235.1 Candidatus Parcubacteria bacterium | reverse complement strand
TTGATCACAGCTGATCACGGTAATGTAGAAAATCTTTATGATTTGCAGACAGGCGAGATAAACAAAGAACATTCCAATGCGCCAGTACCTCTTTTTATAATAGGAAAAGATTATGCTGGTAAAAGTGTGTTGGCAGGTACAACCGGTACAGACTTGAGTCATGTAACACCAGTTGGTGTTTTGGCTGACATTTCTCCTACTGTTTTGAAGATAATGGGAATAAAAAAACCACCAGAGATGACTGGTAGTTCATTGATATAAAGTTAAAAATTGTTTAGCCCCAAGCTTGGATAATAATACCGGTCAATATCAAACCAACAAACAGACCAACAATTACTTCTATAGTTTTGTGGCCAAATCTTTCGCCCAAAACAGGAAAACTATATTCTTTTTGGTCGGGAAGCTCTTTTATCAATCGATTGATAGCCTTACCTTGATTGCCTAGGTGCCAGCGGATACCAGTGGCGTCACGCATAGTCAAAAGAGCCAAGATGACAGTAATAGCAAAAGCTGGTGATTCTATACCCTGATAATGCCACATAACAGTGGCCAAAGAAACTACTATAGCAGAGTGTGATGAGGGCATGCCTCCGTAACTAAAAACAGACATCCAAGTCCAGTTGCCTCGCATAGCTTCTACTGCTACTTTGATCACTTGATTGAGCAGCATAACTATTATAGGTATAGCAAACAATTTGTATTCCATATATAAAAAATAATAATTATACACTAAGTATAGCAAAAAATAGTTAAAAGACAATGAATATTTTAGAGAGCGTATTTTTGAGCATAGTTCAAGGTATCAGTGAATGGTTGCCAATTTCTAGCTCCGGTCATCTAGTTTTATTTGAAAGTTGGCTACAAGTAGAGGCCAATCTTAGTTTTGATGTATTTTTGCATATAGCCAGTTTGGTGGTTATTTTATTTTTCTTTAGAAAAGAAATTGTAGAAATTGTAAAATTAGGATTGACCAAACAAGGCAAGGATAATCCCCGCAAACATTGGTTGTGGTATATAGCTCTAAGTAGTGTTTTTACTGTAGCTATAGCCTTGATACTTTATCCAAAAATAGATTATTGTAGGACTCCAGGAGCAGTGGCTGATTGGCTTCTTATTACTACAGCCTTGGTTTTTTCTACTCGTTTTGTAGTTAGCAAAAAAGAAATTACTTGGTGGCACGCTGTAGCATTGGGCTTGGCCCAAGGATTTGCTGTTTTGCCAGGTTTGTCACGTTCAGGTACAGTCATTGCTATAGCCTTGGCTATGAGGATAAAAAAAGAACAAGCTTTTGATTATGCTTTTTTGGTAGCCATTCCAGCTATATTTGGTTCATTTATTTTGACAGTAGGAGATTTGAGTTTTAGCTGGGTGTATTTGCTGGCCTTTGTAGTGACAGCATTGGTGAGTTATCTAGCTTTGTCACTTCTCAAGTTTGTCATGCAACGCAATAAATTTTATTTGTTTTTTATCTATACTTTAGCTTTGTCACTTATTATTAAATTTTTGTTATGATCTACCCGCTCATATTGGCCGGAGGCTCTGGAACTCGCTTGTGGCCAGTTTCTACTAGACATCGTCCCAAACAATTCAAAGCTCTTTTGGGAGACCAAACACTACTTCAAAGTACCTATAGTCGTATTTTGATTGGTTTTGACAAAAAAAACATTCATTTGATTGCTAGCAAAAATTTGACTGATTATGTCAGCAAGCAAATATCTATACCCAAGAAAAATTTGTTGATAGAACCATCTCCTCGGGGTACAGCTATGGCTATTGGTTTTTCAGCAGTAAAACTCTTGGCCAAAGATCCAGATGCAGTCATTATTACTCTCAGTAGTGATGCTTATGTCAAGCAAAGCAGGCAATATGTAGCTGAGCTCAAAAAAGCTGCTAAGCTACTCAAAAAAAATCCTGACCAAATGATACTTTTGGGAGTCAAACCTAGCTATCCAGAAACTGGTTATGGTTATATCAAGAGAGGCGGTTCTTACAAAGTCAAAGGATTTTTTAAGGTAGATGCTTTTACCGAAAAACCAAACAAAGCAACTGCTAATAGGTACATCAAATCTGGAAAGTATTTTTGGAATTCTGGAGTTTTTGTATTTAGGGCAGATCAATTGCTGTCTTGGTACAAAGAATACCTACCTGATCTTTACAAGATTTTGATGAATATAAAAACTGCCAAATCACAGGCGCAAATTGCTAGAGAATTTAACAAAGCCAGTAAAGGCTTGTCTATAGATTATGGTCTTTTGGAAAAATTACCTGAGATACTGGTCCTACCAATTCATTTGGATTGGGCTGATGTAGGCAATTGGCGTAGTGTCAGAGATGTATTGTTTTTGGAGGGCAAAAAAAAGAATATTTTAAACAGCCATTATGCCGGTCTTGATAGTAAGAATAATTTGTTGTACAGTTTTAATAACAAATTAATAGCCACGGTTGGAGTAGAGGATATGATCATGGTAGAAACAGAAGAGGCAATATTCATGTGTCCAGCTGATAGGGCTCAAGATCTCAAATCTTTGCTCAAAAAGATAGAGTCTGACAAAAATTTAAAAAAATATCTATGATAAAAATTATAAAAATCTTTTTTGTCTTGGCGTTTATTGTCGGTTTTTGGTTTTTATTTACTCTGACTTCTAGCAATGACAGTGAAGAAGCAAAAACTTTTGTGATAAAGAGTGGTCAGGGAGTAAATGAGATAAGTAACAATCTAGATGAAGCAGATATTATCAAGAGTAAGTTTGTATTTGAAACTTGGCTTTGGCTCAAAAAATCCGAAGATAAGATGCAAGCGGGAGTTTATGATGTTCCGGGGGATATCTCTATACGTCGCTTGGCCAATATGTTTATGATAGGCTCTGAGAGCTCTCAGCAGGCTATTACCTTGCTTGAGGGTTGGTCTAGGCCATTTATGGCCGAAGCAGTGGCTAAGGCGGGTTATTCTGAGGAAGAATTTTTGGAAATTACCTCCAAAAAAAGTGATTGGCAGAGTAACTATGATTTTTTAGAAGATGCGCCAGACAATGCTAGTTTGGAAGGTTATATATTTCCGGATACATACTTTGTAGATGATAGTACTACTTTGGAGATTTTTGTTGGCAAATGTCTCAACAATTTTGACAAAAAATTGACCGACGAGTTGCGTCAGGAAATAGAAAAACAAGGTAAGAGTATTTTTGAAGTAGTGACCCTGGCTTCTATCATTGAACGTGAAGTACCAGTTTCTACTGACAAAAAAATGATAGCTGATGTTTTTCTCAAGCGTATTGACGCTGGCATAGGTCTACAGTCAGACGCAACTATCAATTTTATTACTGGCAAAAAGGACCCCACACCATCACTTGATGATTTGCAGGTTGATTCACCTTACAACACTTATAAATATCGAGGTTTGCCTCCAGGGCCGATTGCTAGCCCAGGAATTGATAGTATAGAAGCTGTACTTTATCCTACTTCAAATGATTATTATTATTTTTTGACTACTCCAGAAGGGGATGTGATCTATAGTGTGGATCATGATGAACATGTAGCTAATAAACAAAAATATCTTAAATAGTTTTGCTTTCAATGAAATCGAAGTATAAAAATAATACTGGTTTTACAATAATAGAATTGATTATAGTGATTGCCATAATAGCTTTGTTGGCTGTGGCAGTTTTTGTTATTATCAATCCAGCCAAGAGAATAGGCGAGTCTAGAGACGCTCAAAGATGGCTAGATTTGAGAGCAATAGCTAGTGCAGTAGAAAAATATACCTCTGAAAACGCTATTTTACCCAGTGATTTTAGTATAGGAACTCTAACTACAGATAGTAAGGTAGTTTTGTGTTCAAGTGCTGCAGAATTAAGCTGTGATGGAGAAACAGCAGATTGTGCAGTTGTAGACGATGAGGATTTTATAGGTAAGTATTTGCCCGAGTTGCCGGTAGATCCAGCTAAGGATAATGACGGTGATACGGGTTATTATATTAGTGTTAGTACTGGTGGTATTTTATCTTTTGGTGCTTGTGAAAGTTATGATACAAATGATGTGCCGTTTGTAAAATCAACTACTCCTGGATGGTCATGTGGAAGTGATCTAGTGGATCCGAGAGATGATAACATATATGGTTCTATTTTGGCGGCAGATGGTAACTGTTGGATGGATAGAAATTTAGGTGCTACTAGAGCGGCTATAGCCTACAATGATTCTCAGGCATATGGAGATCTTTATCAATGGGGTAGATATGCAGATGGTCACCAACTTACTACTAGCGATAATACCGCCACTTTGAGTGCTTCTGATACTCCAGGACACGGAGATTTTATTACAGCGGCCTCTTCGCCAAATGATTGGCGTAGTCCGCAAAGTAGTAGTTTATGGCAGGGTGAAAATGGTACCAATAATCCTTGTCCTAATGGTTGGCGATTACCAACTGGAGGTGGTGGTGGAGAATGGGCAGGTCTCATCAGTGCTGAGGGAATTACTAATTCAGTTACAGCTTATAATTCATCTTTAAAATTAGTAGTTTCTGGCCGTCGTCATGATGACAATGGAGGACTTAGTTTGCAGGGTAGTTGGGGTTATTATTGGTCAAGTACTGTTTCTGGATCCAATAGTTCTTCTGTTTATTTTTCTTCTTCTGGGGTTAGTTCTTCTTTTAATGTAACCAGAGCGCGTGGACACGCTGTGCGTTGCATTAGAGATAGTTGACAAATTTAGGTTTTTAGTATAAAATATTTACATAAATTAAATATTTCACCGCAGACAGTGGGTTTTTGGCCAAAATTGGCCAAATATAAGTCCTACCGAGGTAATAAAACTGAGCTTTTATTTTGTAGTCTGCGGCCTAATTCGCAGATTTTTTGTTTAAATCAACAAATATATGCCTAAAACCAAGGAACAAAAGAAACAAATTTTAGAAACTTTAAAAGACAAGCTAGGCAAAAGTAAGTCAGTAGTGTTTAGTTCTGACAACGGAGCCACTGTCCAGGTCATAGAGGAGTTGAGACAGGAGTTGAGAAAAAATGGTGCCGAATACATGGTTACCAAAAAGACTTTACTCAAAAAAGTCACTAAGGATATTGAAGGTGAAAATCAAGTAAATGATTTGACTGGATCAGTTGGACTTACATTTTCTTATGAAGACGAAGTTGCTGGAGCTAATATTGTAAATAAATTTGCCAAAAGCAATCAAGCCATTGAATTGTCAGGTGGTGTTTTGGAAGGTAGTTTTATCATGCCAGATATGGTCAAGAGATTGGCCACCTTACCAAGCAAAGAAGAATTGTTGGCCAAATTGGTTGGCTCAATCAATAGTCCTTTGTCTGGTATGGTTGGAGTGCTTAGTGGTGTTCCTAGAAATTTTGTAGGAGTACTTAGTGCTATCAAAGACAAAAAAAGTTAATATATATTTTTAATTAATAAATAATAATCAATAAATATTATGTCAGAAGAAAAAAAAGACGAAAAAAAGGACGTAGAAGTTCCTGCCAAATTCAAGAGCATTGTTGAGGAAATTGAAAAAATGTCAGTCCTTGACTTGTCAGAATTGGTTTCTATCTTGGAAGATAAGTTTGGTGTTAGCGCTGCTGCTCCAGTAGCTATGGCTGCTGCTCCAGCTGGTGGTGACGCTGGTGAAGCTGCTGAAGAAAAATCAAGCTTCAACGTAGAACTTACAAATGCTGGTGACAACAAAATTGGTGTTATCAAGGTTATCCGTGAGGTCACTCAATTGGGCCTTAAAGAAGCTAAAGATATGACCGATAGCGTTCCAACCATGGTAAAAGAAGGTGCTTCCAAAGAAGAAGCTGAAGAGATCAAGAAAAAGATCGAAGAAGCTGGCGGTACTGTAGGTCTAAAATAAATTTTTCACAACCAAAAAAAGCTCCCGCATTGCGGGGGCTTTTTGTTTTATTCGTTTATTGCCAAAAGGTATAGATGTTCGCCGTTGAGTAGATATATAGCTTTTTCTTCAGGGTCAATGGCTAGATCAACTAGATTATCAAATTTTTGAGAAGCATACTGATCTTTTATGTTTCCTTCTTTGTCTAGAATTACTATACGCATATTTTGTGGATCTATAATATATAGATAGTCTGAATCTTTGAATGTTTTGATAATAACGTCTTTTCCTATTGTTGGTCGTGGTTCATGGTAGTCAAAGTCTTCTCTTGCTCCTTTGAGAAAATTTCGGATTGTACCGTCATTGTCTATAGTATAGATACTTCCGTCTATAGTAAGACTAGAAGCATTGGATAGATCTACTTCTTCTTGTAGCCAAGTTAGACCGCCACCAAAGCCATTACCACTTTCAGGGTATTTGAATATTTGGCTATTTTGAGAATCCAAAACATATAGGTTATTTCCATATATTGACAGATCGCTTACCTCGGTGTTATCTGTGATTGGCTCAAATACAGCTACTGTTTCTTTTTTGTCTAGGTCAAATATAGAGTAACTCAATTTTTTATCAGGGCTCATAGTACTCATTACTATCTTGTTTTCATTTGGCCAGTCAGTCATTGATTGTACGCTTTGACCCTCATGCAAATCAGCTACCAAGCTTAGATTGTTGTCTTCTATAAGGTACAATCTGCTATCTGACAATATATAAAATTTTCCATCTTTCTGAACTATATTTCTAGTTTCTACGACTTTGTCAGCCATATTGAAAAGCTCAGCTGGCTCAGGAATAACGTTTATATGTCTTACTTTGTTTAATTTGTAAAATAATTCTTCTCTTTTTTGGGCGATTTCTTGTTCTTGCTCAGGGGAGCTAGCCTTCAGATTGTCTAGTATCTCAAAATTTTCTAGCAATAATTCTTCAGCAGCCTCCTCATCATTGTAGATGAGCTTTGCCTCCATTTCGTTGTAATTTTCTTCTATTTTCACAAAAGCATCTTCATAGGCCTGATTTTTTTGTTCAACATCTTTTTGTTGAGTCATCATTACCAAGCTTTGCAAAAATACTAACAAAACCACAAAAAATCCGCCCAAGGCTATTTTTTTCTTCAAAGATAGTGCTTGCCACCAATTGACCTTTTTATCAGTTATATGTTTGATGCTGTCCAAGGTTTCGGTTTCGGTTTTTTGTCTGTAGTTTCTGGAAAACAAGAATAAAAATCCGGCTTTTATTTTGTTGCCTACATAAGTAATTGATTTGCCCACCATGGCAAAAAATAAGCCAACTAAGGCAAATATTTTTTGGAGTTTTTTGATAAAACCTATATTTTTGAAGCCCTTGATGTCTACTACTGTCTTTGTTTTTGTTTTGTCGGGCGAAGAAAACTTTGATTTGGCTGGATTATGGCTGGAGTGTGTATCTGAAACCAAAATAGGCTCTTCTTTTTCTTCAATAGACTCTCTTGTCTCGGGCACGGCTTCTCTATCAGTTTCAGTGGCATTTTTGATAAAGACAGAATTGAAGCTTACAAAATCAGGCACAGTTTCCAAAAGTTCATTCACTTTTATTACTGTACCTTGGGGTGAGTATTGTTTGGTGATTTGTTTTATCTTTTCTTTGGAAATATAGTCAAACAAAGCGTCAGTAGACACCATCAAAACATCTCCTTGGTCTAGACTACCGCTAATAATGTCGGCAAATATTTTGCTAGGGTTTATCTCTATATTTTTGTCTAGTATAGGAGTAAGCTGGTTGTGCTGTACCAAAATGGCATTGATATTACCGATGCCGGCCAAAAACACCTCATCTTCTTTGATGATACCAACTGCCATATCAATAGTAGCTAGCCAATTTTTTATTTTTGAAGAAGCGCTGATATCAGGCAATATTTGATTGAGTTGGTGGAGTATTTCCTCCAAAAGCATTTCAGAGTCTTCTTGTTGGGAAGTTTCAAAGTAGGTAGCTGCTTCATTGATGATTTCGTCAATAAGTGGTTGTTGGTCTACCTTGTTTTTGGGCAATTCCAACAAAATAAATAAGCGACCAGAATCAGTTAGGTTGCTAAAATATACCTCTGATAATTCACGGGAATTGATATGATCGTGAATAAATAGTTTGTGGTGTTTTAAGCCCATTTATTTACATTTATTTCAAATAATATTATACTATAATCAAGATTATTAGTAAATGTTTTTAAAAGCTTAGCAATATGCTTGAGCAAATTTTTAGTTCAATAGCTAGAACCAAGGTAATAAAGTTTTTTTGTGTCAATGCTCAAGATAAATTTTTTGTCCGAGAGCTAGCTCGTCGTCTAGGAGTGCAATTAAATTCTATAAGAAGAGAGCTAAAAAATTTGGAAGATTTTGGTTTTTTAAAATCAGAAGAGCAGGGCGGGAAAAAATATTATTATACTAATCAGTCATTTTCTCTTTATCCTGAGATAAAGGCCATGGTGTTCAAGGCTTTGGCTATTGAAGAGATGAATATAGCCAATAAGATGTCAAAGATTCCAGGCCTCAAGCTTTTGATATTTACTGGAGTTTTGACCGACTCACCAGCCTCAACAGATGTATTGATAGTCGGCAAAGTCAATAAAGGCAAGTTTGATAAATATTTGGGTAAAATTGCCGAAGGCTTACCAGAAGATCTTCGTTATACATTTTTGCCTTTAAGTGATTATTTGTATCGTTTGGATATCACAGATAAGTTTATCTATGACATTTGGGCCAACGAAAAGATTATTGTAATAGACAAGATTTCTGACAAAATTAAAGCCAAGCGTTTGGATGAGTTTGATTTTAAACATTTTAGACCAGAAGAATAATTTAAAATAAAAATATGGATAAATCAAAAATTATAGCTTTGATACTAGTTGTGCTATTGTTGATAGTTGGTTATTTTTTCTATCAATCTTGGAATACTAGAGAGGACATATCTCTGGAGGAGGGAGTGTTGGACCTTTGTAGTAGCGATGCGGAGTGTCCTTTTGATGAAAATTGTTTTGGAGAGCAGAGTAATCGTTGTGTTCCTTCAGATCTAGGCATCAAAGAATGTCGTTGTGAATACACTAGTTGCAATAGCGATACTGATTGTAAGGATGATTTTGTTTGTGAGGCCAGAGAAGGCGATGAATATGGTAAGAGATGTTATTTTGCCGGAGAGATCATAGATGATGATCTTGATTCATCGGAGTCTGACGACAAGGAGTTATTGGCCACTTCAGAGCAAGTACAAGCCTTTATTCAGGCCAATATAGATGGTGATACTATCTTGAATCAGTGTCAGGATCAAGTAATTATCAATCAAGATGGTTTGGATTGGGAGATAATATGTGACACAGACCAAGGTCAGATGACTATTATGCTGGGAGCTTTTGGCGATATAGTAGACTATTCAATTGAATAAAAATAATAAAAAAAATGGAAACAAAAAACAAAAAGGGTTTTACCTTAGTAGAGCTTTTGGTAGTAATAGCTATAATTGGCATACTTTCTACAGTGGCTGTAGTCAATTTGAATTCTTCTAGAAAAAAAGCCAAGGAAACCGCTGCTTTGCAGTCTATAGCATCGTATACTACAGCGGCTATACTTTGTGATCATGAAGAGGGGGCTATATTAAATAATCCTTATCCATCAGGGTCATACGTAGGCGGTAATGTTTGTAGTATAGATATTGGTGTTGATTGGCCTGAGCTAGGGGAGCTACCAGAGGAATATGATTATATAATTGCCTTAGATGGTCCAGGTTCTGGGGGGTCTTATAATGATGGAGTTTGGATTTTTCTTATGGATGATGCTCAAAATGTATTGACAGAAGTAGTATGTGAGCAGAGTTTTAGTGGTAGGGGTGATGGTTGTCGTATAGGTTGGTAATTTTTAAAATGTTTATAATTTTATATATAAAAGATAAAAAGGCCACTTGGATGGCAACAAAAGATACTGAAATAAAATTTCAGTATACTTTTGACTTAAGAGTGGGTCAGGATAGTCTTTTTCTTGGTTTGGACAGCTTTTTGTCTAAGTCTAAATTGAAGCTAAAAGATTTTTCAGGAATAATTCTGGCTATAGAAGAAGCTAGCTTGACTCAAGTAAAAGTCTCTACAGCCATGCTCAATGCTTTGGCTTGGAATTTTGGGTGGCCCATAGTGGGGGAATATTATTTTACAGCTGATTTTGACAAAATATTAGCCAAGTTGCTCAAAAAGATTTCAAAGTTAAAGGAGTTTGAGCCGCTTGAAGTGAAGTATAAGAGGAAAGCAGACATCACTATATCCAAGAAAAAGCCCAAATTTAAGCTAAAAAAGTAAAAGCAAAAAATTGATAAATTTGATCCCGCACAGCAGCGGGATTTTTTAGTATTGACTTTATCCACAATTTTGTGGATAACTATAGGCCTTTTAATGATTGACATTATGGCTAACGGTGGGGTATAATGACAATGTAATACCTAAAAGTGGTAAAAAGTGGGGAATTATAAAAGTACCTGTGGATAACTATGTTTATTGGAGAATACAAATACAGCTTAGACAACAAGAATAGATTGGCAATTCCAAGTAAATTCCGCAAAATGTTCAAAGATGGAGCGGTTATTACCAAAGGACTTGATAATTGTCTGTTTGTCTACACTGATAAAGAATGGAAAAAGCTAGTAGAGAAGTTAGCTGCTTTACCAATTTCACAGGCCAAATCTCGTGCTTTTTCCCGTATGATGCTAGCTGGTGCTATGGATGTAAGACTTGATGCTCAGGGTAGAGTGATCTTGCCAGATTATCTCAAAGGTTTTGCTGGTTTGGGCAAAAAGGTGATACTAGCTGGTTTGTACAATCGTTTGGAAGTTTGGGACGAAAAGATGTGGAGCAAATACCAACGTAGTTCAGAAAAAGATACCAATGAAATTTCAGAAGGTTTAGTTGATTTGGGAATTTAAAGTTATGAAAGAGGATTACCATCACATAAGTGTACTTGGTGATGAAGTCGTAGAATATCTACAGCCTCAGGCAGGACAGAATTTTGTAGATTGTACACTTGGCGGAGGAGGGCATACCCAGAGTATATTGGAGCTCACCGAGCCAGATGGTAAAGTATTGGCCTTTGAGATGGATAATAGAGCCATCAAGGCTAGTAAAGATAGATTAAAGAAATACCAAGATAGATTGATCATAATTCAGGACAGTTACGCACATTTAAAACAATACGTAAAAAAAGAAGATTACAAACCTGTACACGGAATAGTATTTGATCTTGGTTTGTCGTCAGACCAATTGGATAAAGCTGATCGTGGTTTTTCGTTCAAAGATCATGGTTCACTGGACATGCGATTTGATTCGGAAAATCAAAAATTGACTGCTTCAGATATTGTACTCAATTGGTCTGAAAATGAATTGTCGAAAATATTCCGTGAGTATGGTGAGGTCAAACAAGTCGATCGTTTAGTCCAAGGCATTCTTGCCTGGAGAAAAACTTTTTTAAAACAAAAACAAAAAGAGTTAAAAACTTCCATGTTTGTCTCCGCTGTACTCCGGATATTGAATATAAAAGAGAGTAATTTGAAAAAACACCGTATCCATCCCGCTACTCAGATTTTTCAAGCATTGAGGATAGCAGTAAACAGCGAGTTGGATAACATTACAAAAGCTTTGCCACAAGCGTTGGATATATTGGAGAAAGGCGGACGAATTGCTGTCATTAGCTTTCATTCACTTGAAGACAGAATCGTCAAACAATACTTCAAACAGATGTCACAAGCCTGTATCTGTCCGCCAGAATCTCCAGTTTGTATCTGTGGCAACAAGCCAAAAATTAAAATAATAACTAAAAAGGTAATAGCACCAAGTGCCCAAGAAATATCAGCCAACCCACGTAGTCGTAGTGCTAAACTGCGGGTAGCTGAGAAAATATAAAAATAAAAAAAACAAAACCCCATGCTTGTCAAGATTAAAAATCAATTTTTAAAAACTTTTGATCGTTTCAAAAAACTAAATACCGCCATGTCGGTGGGCATTGTAGTTCTTTGGATGATCCTATTGGCTTCTTCAAATTATGCCAACGGCCAAGCTTTGATGAGGAATGAACTCAACAAAGATATTAGATTGGCAGAAGATAGCTATCGTTTGTTGGATTCTAGCGTCAGCGAGCTTCAAACTACAGAAAGGATTGAGACTGAAAGTGCTAGACTTGATCTAGTAAAAATTCAGACAGACGATATCTATTATCTTGATACTACTGAAGATGGAGCTGTAGCTTTAAAATAGTTTGATTTTATGAATTTTTTTCATGTCAATGAGCACCAGGTATCCAGTCTGAGAATAAATGCCCTGCAAGGGGTCATTTTTTTCTTGATTTTGGCAATTGTTGCTAGATTGTTTCATTTGCAGATAATGCAAAATGATACTTATATGGCTATGGGCATGGAACAGCGCTCAGTAATTCGTGATATTCGCCCAGAAAGAGGGCGTATTTTTGCTTTGACTTCAGCAGACGAAGGGGGCGATTATTATCCTTTGGCAGTCAACAAAGTTTATTATGAAATAAGTGTAAATCCTAGTATAATAACTCGTCCACAAAATGTAACAGATATTTTTGTAGAGGTTTTAGCTTTGGAGGAAGATGAAGCTGAAAAAGTTTTGAAAAAAGTAAAAAAAACAGAAGCTAGCTTTGAGATGATAGCCAAAGATGTGTCTAGAGAAAAAGTAGAATTACTCAAAGAAAGATTTGAAGAGTTGAGATTTGACATAAACAAAGGCAAAACAGATGAAGAAAAAATAGAGTCAGTAGAGGATTTGGGTTTGAATTTTTATAAAAACATTTTGCGATATTATCCAGACAAAGAAATTGGGTCTCATATTTTGGGATTTTTGGGTTATGGAGATGATGGTTATTCTAGGGTGGGTAAATATGGCTTGGAGGGTTATTTTGAGCATGAGTTGGCAGGAGATGGAGGTCAAATAGTCGGAGAGGCGGACGTAGCTGGACGATTGGTGTCTAGCAATGAAGGTAAGTCTGTAGAAAATGGGTTGGATTTTGTACTTACTATAGATCGTACGGTTCAATATGCAGCTTGTAAGGCACTGGAAAAGTCTTTGGCAGAATATGATGCTGAGAGTGGAACGGTGATTATTATGGAGACAAAAACAGGAGCTATTCGAGCTATGTGCAATTATCCAAGTTTTGACCCCAACAATTATAGTGACGTAGATAGTGCAGATGTTTTCAATAACAATGCAGTTTATCACAGCTATGAGCCAGGTTCTGTCATGAAAGCAATATCTATGGCTATAGCTATAGATCAGGGCAAGGTAGAACCAGATAGCACCTATAAAGATGAAGGTGAAATTAAGTTTGCTGGCGGTAAAGTGATAAGAAACGCTGGTAATGAAGAATATGGTTTGGTAGACATGAAAGAAGTTTTGGCATCATCTATCAATACGGGGGTTGTTCATGCTACTTCGGAAATAAACAACAAGATCTACGAGGATTATATGAAAAAGTTTGGTTTTGGTGAGTCCAGTGGTTTGGGTATTAGTCAGGATTTGAGTGGCAATATTAGTTCTTTGGCCAAAGAGGGTGATATTTTCAAAGCTACAGCTTCATATGGTCAGGGTATCACGGTCACAGCTATGCAAATGGTTAATGCTATCAATGTAATTGCCAATCGTGGTAAATTGGTTCAACCTTATTTGGTGAGTCAGGTAATGCAGGATGATGAGGTAATAGATGAGCATCAACCTACAGTCATACGTCAGGTGATAGACACAGCTACTGCTTCAAAAGTTTCAGCTATGATGGTGCATGTAGTAGACAGCGGACACGCTGGTAAGGCTGCGGTAGATGGCTATTATGTGGCTGGCAAGACTGGCACAGCTCAAGTTGCCAATTCAGAGACAGGTAGATATGATGACGAAAAGACTATTCACAATTTTGTTGGTTTTGCCCCAAATGATGACCCCAAATTTACTATGATAGTCAAACTTGACTATCCGACAGCAGCTAGGTATTCTTCCGATACAGCTGCTCCATTATTTGGCGAAATTGCCAAATTTCTGCTAGAATATTATCAAATTCCACCAAAGTGATGAGAAAGATATTACACCCAATTTTAAAGGTTTTAGCTATTTTGGTCATTAGGAAATATAAGCCAAAAATAGTAGCTATTACTGGTAGTGTGGGCAAGACTTCTGCCAAAGAAGCTATTTTTTCGGTACTAAAATCAAAATATAGAGCTCGTCGTAATATCAAAAATTATAATAATGAAATAGGTCTTCCCTTGACTGTTTTGCGTATCAGAAAATCTG
Source organism: Candidatus Parcubacteria bacterium (assembly GCA_002869235.1). Lineage (GTDB taxonomy): Bacteria > Patescibacteriota > Patescibacteriia > UBA1558 > GWA2-36-10 > BM519. The sequence continues at coordinate 23,751 of PKTI01000049.1, read as the reverse complement.
GTGGACGCAATATTTTCCGTTGGATATATATATTTTGGTATATTTTCAAAATACTTCTTATCAAAGACAAGGACTATCCTGAAGTTTTAATTTTGGAAATGGGTGCAGACAAGAGGGGGGACATCAAATATTTGACTTCAATTGCCAAGCCCGACATTGCAGTTTTGACAGCTATTGGTCATAGTCATATAGAATTTTTTGGCAGTATAGAAAATATAGTAAAAGAAAAAACTAGTATTTTGGGTAAGCTAGACAAAGATGATTGGGCTATTATCAACCGCGATGATACAAACTTGGCTCCAGCTATTGAAAAGTGCAAAAGCAAACTCAAAACTTTTGGCCAATCAGAGGATGCTGAAGTCAGAATTTCAAATATAAAAATTACTCAAAGAGGTGGTGAGTATGGCACTAGCTTCAAATTGCATTACAATGGTGCAGAGGTACCAATGTTTTTGCCTACTGTTTTGGGCTGGCAACACGCTCAAGCTGCTGCCACGGCCGCTGCAGTTGCTTTGTCTATGGGCATGAACTTAGTTGATGTAGGAGAAGCTTTGGCAAAATATAGAACTGCTAGAGGCAGGACAAATCTTATTTTGGGCGTAAAAGGTAGTTATATAATTGACGATACTTATAATTCTTCTCCACAGTCTTCCAAGGCTGCTTTGGAGATTTTGGCACAAATACCTACAAAGGGAAGACGTATTGCTGTTTTTGGAGATATGCTTGAATTGGGTAAAGTTTCAGAAACAGCTCATAGGGCCGTAGGTAAAAAGCTGTTTGAGTTAGGTATAGAATACTTGTTTGTAGTAGGGGAAAGGTCTCGTGATATTGCCAGAGGAGCTAAGGAGGCTGGTATGAGCGAGGACAAGATATACCATTTTCCTTATACCATGGAAGCAGGTGTATTTTTGCAAGGTAGATTAAAATCAGACGATATTGTATTGATCAAAGGTTCTAGAGGAGCAAAAATGGAGCAGGTGGTTTATGAAATAATGGCCAAACCTTGGTTGGCTGATGATTTGTTGGTTGGGCCAGTATCCAAGTAGGCTAGACAAAGAGCCAAAAATTTGGTAGAAATATATACGTTTATCAAGGCCCTATCGTCTAGCCCGCCTCGCGTTGACAAGCTTCGCGAGTCGAGGCGGGTGGTTAGGTAAAAGAAGAAAAGTGATTATGGATAGTATTTATTTACTTATTTCCGAAACAGGGGATAAGACTTATATTGGTTTTACAAATGATATAAGGGAAAGAATTAAAAAGCATAAAGATCAGCACGTTAAATCAACAAAATATTTTGGTAAATTTAGATGTTTTATTATAGAAAATATTGATAATATAAGAGAAGCCAGAATAAGAGAAAAATATTGGAAATCTTGTGTTGGTAGAAAAAAATTAAAATATTTATTTAATCATGGCCCTATCGTCTAGTGGTTAGGACACCAGGTTCTCATCCTGGTAACCGGGGTTCGATTCCCCGTAGGGTCACCAAAAGTGACTTATCATCTTGATAGGTCTTTTTTTGTTGGATAAAAAAATCCCCCGGGCCTGGTGGTCCGGGGGTGGTGCTATCCAAAAAGGATAGTCAGTGGTTCAAGGAGGGTCAGGCCTCGGCGGCCTGGTCGTTGGAGGGCTGCTCCAGTCCGGCCTGGACGACGCGTCCGAGCTGGTCGCTCAGGTTGTCGATGGCCACGCTCAGCAGGCGCTGGTTGCGGCAGGGCCTCGCGAACAGGTAGCCCATGCTGGGCGCGATGTCGATCTCGACCAGGTGGAAGCCCGCCGTCTTGACGGGGTCGTCCTTGTGGGCGAAGACCGGCATGCCGTTGCTCAGGTGACCCTGGCTGTCGCGCAGACCGGCGCCCCAGTTGGCGTTGACGGTCATGTGGCCGCCCTTGATGTTCCACCGGAAGTCCAGGATCGGCAGGATCCTGGCGGCGTTCATCATCGCCGGGACCGGATCGGCCTTCTCCTGCTGGATCATCTCCTGCTGCCGCTGGAGAGCGGTGATGACGGCCTTGATGTAGGCCATGTCGGTGATGGCCCGCGCGTAGATGCGGGTCCACTCCGGCCGGATAGCCATGCTGACGGCCTGGTAGCCGAAGTCGATGTTGATGGGGGAGTCGTTGGCGGGACGGATGGACATGCCGGGCAGGCCGTTGATGGCCTTGCCGAGGAAGGCCTCGGGCCCCTGCTGTCCCTCGAAGTTGAACACTCCGAAGATGACCTTCATCTCGTCCTGACGATAGCTCTGCGGATTGCGATCCATGGCTGGACCTCCATTTGGTCTGAAGGGAAGGAAACATCAACTGGTGATTTGAGAGCGTGGAAAAAGGATTAGCCTCCTTGAAAGAGTAAAAGAACACGGGTTAAATCCCCAAATAGTATGTTTATCAGGGTGTTTAGGGGACTTCATACTATATCATATATATCTATATTTGTCAATATATAAAAGGCTTTTTGTTTTTACTTAAGGTTTAAATATTGACACTTTGTTTGTTTTTTGTTAAAATCATATTGTTTTAAATTAAGTAAAATTATGAAAGCAGTAATAAAAACTGGTGGAAAACAATATCAAGTAGCTCAAGGTGATACCTTGAAGGTAGAAAAATTGCCCAAAGCCGAAGAAGGTAAGAAGGTGGTTTTTGATAAGGTATTGTTGATAATTGATGACAAAGACAATGTAACTGTTGGTAAGCCATATGTGGCTAATGCCAAAGTAGAAGCTACTTTGCTCAAAAATTTTAAGGATAAGAAAGTCGATGTTTTGAAGTACAAGAATAAAACTAGATACTCAGTTCAATACGGACACCGTCAGCAATTGGCTGAAATCAAGATCGACAAAATAACAGCATAAATATCTGTTCTTAGATAATAAGAAAACCCTGTACCTTTCGGTACAGGGTTTTCGATTATATTTTTTTACTATTTTTCAGAGCCGAGGACTGGGTCACTTCATCAGTGTATTCTATGTTTGCGCCCATGGGTATGCCTCTGGCTAGTTGGCTGATATTTACTCCATTTTCTTTTAGTAGTTTTGACAAATAGAGGCCTGTAGCTTCACCCTCCATGCTTTGGTCTAGGGCAAGGATGACTTCTTGGACATTGTTTTTTTCAATACGTTTAACCAATTCTTTTATCTTTAGCTTATCGGGCGTGACTCCCTCCAAAGGACTGAGTAGTCCATTGAGCAAATGGTAGACTCCCTCAAATTCAGATGTTTTTTCTATAGCTTCTACATCTTGATTGTGTGCTACTACACAAATAGTGGTCTTGTCTCTTGATGGATTGGAACAAATATTGCATAAACCATCATCAGTAAGATTGAAACACTCAGGACAAAAGTGTATTTGTTGATGAGCTTCATTGAGAGCGTCAGCAAAAGACTTTATGTCATTTTGTCTATGGAGTAAATCAAAAACTAACCTGGTGGCAGTTTTGGGGCCAATGCCAGGTAGTTTGTCGAATTCATCTATTAGATTTCTGATAAAATCAGGCAGGTGTTTCATCCCGTAAAAAATTTAAATATTATTCCCTTGAATTTACCGACAATAGCCAATAAATTTTAACGGGACAGGTTATTTCATGAAATTATCTAGGCCACCCATTTTTTGCATTTTCATGGCCATTTTGCGCTGTACTTTTTTGATGGCGTCAGCAATACCGTCAGTAATTTTCTTTTCCAGATCTTTTTTCTTGTCTGGATTGAGATAATCAGAGTTTATATCCAAAGATTTTATTTCTTGATTACAATCCATTACTATTTTGACTGCGTTGTTTTCTACTTCAACAGTTTCTTCAGCCATAGCACTTTTGAGGCTATTGGCTTGTTTACGCAAGTCATTAAATTGCTTCATCTTGTTAAACATTTTTTATTTTCGGTTAATGATTTATTATTTTAAGGTATGTTTTGCCAACCAATCTTACCTTGTGGTGTTTTACCATCAGATTTTTGCTCACCATTTCCTATAGGAGCTTCTTCTGGTGGTGGCAAAGATTCACTATAATTATTATCCAAATTTTTAAAAGTTACTTTTTGTTCATCAAAGAATAATCTAGCTATGCCAGTAGGGCCGTTTCTGTGTTTGTCGATATGAAGTTCGGCTAGGAATTTCTCATCTTCTGGACATTCACGACTCTTGTCTTTTGATTTTCTATAAATAAACATGACAATATCAGCATCCTGCTCAATAGAACCTGACTCACGTAAGTCAGCCAATTTTGGAATAGCTGGTGATCTATTTTCAACAGCACGTGAAAGCTGGGACAAAGCCAGTACAGGTATATCAAGTTCACGGGCTATTTGTTTTAGACCACGGGAGATAGCAGATATTTCTTGTACTCTATTGTCGCCATATCTACTTTCACCACTATCCATCAATTGTAGGTAGTCAATGACCAAAAATCCCAAGTTGTGTTCCATCTTTAGACGTCGGGCTTTGGTACGAATTTGCATGATATTGGACATAGGTGAGTCGTCTATAAATATTGGTGCTTCAGACAAGACACCCATAGCTCTGCCAATACGAGGAAAATCGTCATCATCTTCTTTGTCAGATAGTTTACCAGTACGCATACGCCATAGATCTACTCCTGCCTCTGAGGCTAGTAGTCTATCTACCAATTGTTCTTTGGACATTTCTAGAGAAAACATGCCAACAGGTACCTTGGCTTTGACAGCTATATTTCTCAAAAGATCAAGGGCAAAAGTGGTTTTACCTACAGAAGGACGAGCAGCCAATATAATCAAGTCTGAATTTTGGAGACCAGATAAGAGTTTGTCTATGTCTGAAAAACCAGTAGGCACACCTCTAGTTCCTAGTCCACCCATTTTGTGGAGCTCGTCTATACGGGTGAAAGTCTCACCCAAAACATCTTTGATAGATACAAAATTCTTTTTTAGTGACTCTTGGGAGATACCAAATAATCTTTGTTCGGCCATGTCCAAGAGCTTATCTACATCTTCAGATTCAGAAAAAGAAAATTCAGATATATCAGCAGCTGCTTTTTCTAGTTTTCTTAAAGTAGATTTTTTGCGGATAGTATTGGCATAAGACAAGACATGAGAGGAGTTTGGCACTCCAGAAGTTAGTTCGGCCAAGTATGATTTGCCGCCACTAGCTGACAATTGTTTTTTTTAATCCAGCCTATTGCTAACAGTTACAATGTCGATAGGCTCATGTTTTTCAAATAGGTCCAACATGGCTTGGTATATAATGCCGTTGGACTCTTTGTAAAAGTCACCAGGATTGAGTGTGTCTGACACTTTGATAAGTGCGTCTTTGTCCAAAAGCAAAGCACCCAAAAGGGAGCTTTCTGCTTCTAAATTTTGTGGAGGTATTTTAGACATGGGATTTTTATCACGTAAAATTATCTTAGCCTATTTGCCTCTATTTTTCAAGGCTTTTTTATACTCTTTTTATATACAGCTTATAAACAGCTATACAGCTCAGTCTAAACAAAAAAACAGTTAAGTAAAAAGCCCCCGCAATGCGGGGGCTTCACGTGGCAAGCCAAACAATAAATTACGTGGCTGCGCCACGTGATCGAGCTTTGCTCGATTTTACGTGGTGCGCCCACTAGGATTCGAACCTAGGACCATCAGCTTAAAAGGCTGCTGCTCTACCGGGCTGAGCTATAGGCGCATAAAATACGGATATTATTATATGCTAATTTTGGTCATTTGTCAACTATTTACATTACATCAGGTGCTTCTATGCCCAATAATTTTAGTCCTTTAGCCAATACTTCCTTTGTTTCTTGAGATAGATTGACTCTTATCTGTTTGAGATTTTCATCTTCGGCATTCAAAACAGAGTGATGTTGATAAAAATTATTGTAAGTTTTGGCCAAATTGAAAAGATATTGACTCAAGTGAGCAGGATTGTAATCAATGGCAGCATTTTTTATTGTCTGTGGGAAGTTGGCCAATAATTTTAGCAACTTTTTTTCTTCATCATTATAGTCAATTGTTTCTAATTTTTTAATAGAGTTTATTTTGCCAGCCTTTTTGAGCATAGTTGATATTCTAGCGTGAGTGTATTGTATAAAAGTGCCAGTATAGCCGTCAAAAGAAATAGATTCATCAGGTACAAAAGTAATGTTTTTTTGTGGGTTGGTAGAAAGCATAAAAAATTTCAAAGCTCCAATACCAACATCACGAGCAATTTTCTTTTTATCTTTATCGTTAGTTTCTACTTTCTTTTCAGCTTGAGACATTATTTCCTTGGCCTTATCTATCATTTGGGCTATAAGATCATCAGCATCAGCAGTTTTGCCTTCACGAGATTTGATTTTGCCATCAGGCAGGTCAACCATGCCGTATGATAGGTGGTGTAGATTTTTTGACCATTGATAGCCTAGTTTTTCCAGTATCAAAAATAAAACCTTGAAGTGATAATCTTGCTCACTAGCTACTACGTATACGCCTTGGTCAAATTTGAATTTTTTGTATCTTTTGACAGCTGTACCAATATCTTGAGTCATATATACAGAAGTGCCGTCACTTCTCAGCAACAATTTTTCGTCCAAGCCATCTTGACTAAGGTCTATCCAGATAGAACCATCGTCTTTTTTGAATAAGATTTTTTTGTCTAGACCCATTTGTATTATTTCTTTGCCAAAAAGATAGTTTTTACTTTCAAAGTCTAGGTGTTCAAATTTTATACCCAAGTCATGATAAGTTTTATCATAACCTTCATATACCCAAGAATTCATTTTTTCCCATAGAGCTAGTACTTCTTTGTCACCCTTTTCCCAGGCCTGAAGCATAGTTCTGGCTTTTTTCATCCACTCTGATTGAGCTAAGAATTCATCTTCAGCTTTCCTTTTTTCTATATTGCCCAGTTTTGAGAAATCAATATTTTTTTCTTGAGCATACTTGGCTTTTTCTTCAGCCAAAACTTGGCCAAATTTCACATAATATTTTCCTACCAGATGATCACCTTTCATACCCGAAGACTGAGGAGTTTCTCCATTGGCAAATTCTTGCCAAGCTAGCATACTTTTTACAATATGAATACCACGGTCATTTATGATATTGACTGGTATTACTTTGTAGCCACAAGCTTTGTATATATTCACTACACTTTGTCCAATACAATTATTTCTAGCATGACCAACGTGTTGTGGCTTATTGGTGTTTGGTCCAGAAAATTCTATGAGTATTTTTTTGTTTTTGCCAAAGTTTAATTGACCAAATTTTTTATCAGAAGATATTTCAGCTAGGACTTCTTGGAAAAAATCTTTGCCCAAGCTGATATTGAGATAAGGTCCTACATTGGCTACTTTGGCAATCAAATCATCAACTTCAAAATTCATAGCCAACTTTTCAGCTACTTGTTGGGGGCTTTGTTTGCTATCTTTGGCTAGGGCGAAACATTCAAAAGCGTAATCTCCTAGATTTTCATCAGGGGGAAATACCAAATTTATCTTTTCAACAGAAAAATCAACATCAAAAGTCTTTTTGATATTGTCAGCCAGTTTTTGCTTGATTTTTTCACTTATTTTCATGGTATTAATTTTACCGCAAATTCTGTAAAAGGCAAGCTTTTCTTATCTAAAGTATAAGAATATGTTATAATAATGGCATGCCAAAAATAAATATTAACTGGCATAATTTGTCTAGTGCCCAAACCTTAAAAAAACTCAATACAAATAAAAAAGGTTTGGCTAGTCAAGAAGCCAAAAAAAGACTCGAAAAATTCGGTTTAAATGAATTAGTAAGGGCGCAAAAATTTTCTCTTGGGCGTTTGTTTATTTCTCAATTCAAAAGTGCCTTAGTTTATGTTTTGCTAATAGCTGGTATTATTAGTTTCTTTTTTGGTGAATTTGTAGATGCTTATGTTATTTTTGCAGCTGTTTTCATCAATGTCATAGTTGGATTTTTTCAAGAAAAAAAAGCCAACCAGTCTTTGGAAAAATTGAACAAAGTGGTGCGTAAGGAGTCCTTGGTTTGGCGTGACGGAATAGAGAAAAAAGTAGAAGCCAAGGAATTGGTTCCAGGAGATGTGATTGTATTGGCAGCTGGAGATAGGGTACCAGCTGATGCTAGATTGTTGTCACTCAATGATTTTGATGTCAATGAAGCAACTTTGACTGGAGAATCATGGCCAGTCAAAAAAGAATTGAATGTATTGGATGTGGGTACGGTTTTGGCAGAAAGAAAGAATATGGTTTTTATGGGCACTTTGGTAGTAGAGGGTAGGGCCACAGCAGTAGTGACAAGTACTGGGGTAAGCACAGAGATGGGTCAGATCACTGTAATGCTCAAAGAAACTGAAGACGAAAAAACTCCTTTACAAAAAAGATTGGATTCTTTTGCCAAAAATATTACCAAGATAGTAGTTCTTATTGCCCTTGCTTTGTTTGTTTTTGGTATATATCAAGATCATGAATGGTCAGAGATGTTTACTATTGCAGTAGCAGTAGCAGTTTCTGCTATACCAGAGGGCTTGGTGATTTCTATGACAGTGATTTTGACCGTGGGTATGCAGCGTATTTTGAAAAACAATGGACTAGTCAGGCGCTTGGTTTCTGCCGAAACACTGGGATCAACTACAGTTATTTGTACAGACAAAACAGGCACACTGACAGAAGGCGAGATGGCAGTTACTCAAATAGTAACCAACAATTATCAGTTGGACCTTGGGGGGCAGTCATTGAAAGACGTGGATATAGACAATGAGCTTAGTACAATAATGGAAGTGGGATTTTTGTCCAATGACGCAGTTGTACAAAACCCTGATGAAAATATAGACAATTGGAAAGTAATAGGTAGTCCCACAGAAAAAGCTTTACTTTTATTTTCTGGACATCATCCCGAAACAAAGAATTTGTCAGATGATAGAAAGAGAATAGAGGAAATTCCTTTTGATTCTTTGCGCAAATTTATGATTACTAGGCATAGTTATGATGCCAAGCACGACATAATTTATATCAAAGGAGCTCCTGAAAAAGTTTTGTCTTATTCTAATAAATATTTGGACGGCAAAAAAGAAACCAAGATGAGCAAAGTTCGTCATAAATATTTTGATGATCATTGGCAGATGCTCAGCAAAAATGGTTTGAGAGTTTTGGCTTGTGGTTTTAAATTGGTGCCCAAGAGCTTCAAAGATATAGAAAAGTGCAAGGAAAATCCTACTGGGTTTACTTTTGTGGGTATTTGGGGACTATCTGATCCATTGCGTCCCGAGACCAAAGAAACACTACAAAAAACCTTGAAGGCAGGTATAAATACAGTCATTATTACTGGAGATAACAAATTTACAGCTAGAACCATTGCCAAAGAATTGGGGATAGCAGTAAACAAAGATAGTGTGGTCACAGGTGATGAGTTGCTCAAGATGACTGATAAAGAACTGAATGAAAGAATAACAAACATAAAAGTTTATGCTCGAGTTACTCCAACTGATAAATTGAGGATCATAAAAGCTTGGCAAAGTAGAGGAGAAATTGTTTCTATGACAGGTGACGGAGTCAACGATGCGCCAGCTTTGAAGGCTGCTGATATTGGTGTAGCAGTTTCCAGTGGTTCTGATGTGGCCAAAGAAACAGCTGACTTGGTGCTTTTGGACAACAATTTTGAAACCATTGTCATGTCCATCAAACAAGGTAGGGTAATTTTTGCCAATATCAAAAAAGTTATTTTGTATCTTTTGTCAGATAGTTTTTCGGAGGTAATAATTATTGTCGGTAGTCTATTCTTTCAGATACCATTGCCACTTTTGGCAGCGCAAATTTTGTGGATCAACCTAGTTTCAGATAGTTTCCCAGCTTTGGCTCTAACTATGGAACCAGAAGAGGAGGAAATTATGAACAAAAAACCAAAGAAGCAAAAATCTTTGGTAGACGGAGAAAGTAAGCTTTTGATAATTTTGATTTCTATTTTCAGCTCAGTTAGTAGCTTGTGGTTGTTTTGGTATTTTTACAAAAAAACAGGAGACCTGGATCTTGCCAGAACAGTTACTTTTGTAGAGCTGGGACTAGACACATTGTTTTATGTATTTTCTATCAAGAGCCTCAATCACAGCATCTTTACTGCCAATCCTTTTAAAAACAAATATTTAAATGGAGCTGTATTGATTGGTCTGGCTACTCAGTTGGTAGCAGTGTATGTACCATTCTTCAATAGACTATTGAGAACAGTGCCAATTTATTGGGAAGAATGGAGGGTTATATTTATTGTATTCTCATTGGTGATCATCATGATAGAAGGTATCAAAGCTATATATATTTATTACCGCAAGAAAAAGTAATATGGATGTAGTAGAAGGACAGAAACATTACACAGCCACTGTTTTGGTGGTTTCACAAACCAAGCCTAGAAAATTTTTGTTGACCCATCACAAAAAGTTTGACAAATGGATGCCGCCTGGTGGGCACATAGAAAAAATGGAGAATCCAGTAGAGGCAGCAGTGCGCGAAGTAGAGGAAGAGTCGGGTATTGATATAAAACCTTTTTTGGAAAAAATAAAAACTGTAGACAATAGAGCCAGGTCATTGCCTTTGCCAAAATTTATTTTGGAAGAAAAGATAGATGCTCATGGCGGACAACCAGAGCATTATCATGTAGATTTTGTCTATGTGATAGAAGTAGCTCTGCAGAAAATAAAGTACCAAGAAAGAGAATCTCATGATATTGGCTGGTTTACAGTAGATGAGACCAAAGATCTTCCTATGTTTGACAATGTGCGACAGGAAATTGATATGACTTTGGCTAAACTCAGCCAATAATTTGACAAAAGTTGTTTTTTTGAGTATTATATAGCTACTTAGTAATAAATTGACTTATGATTTTTGGAAAAGTTGCTAACCTAACACGTAATAATAACTGGCTCAAGTATGACCGGTAACTTTTCGCATGCATTAAAAAATCACAGAAAAAGCAATAAATGTATAAAAGTTGATCGGTCAGAATAGACCGATTTTTTAATATTTTATTTATAATCCGGGGTAGTTGAGCTGGTACAACGCCACGCTGTTAACGTGGATATCGCAGGTTCGAGTCCTGCCCCCGGAGCCAATTTATAAACATATGAGAGATTATTCAGAAAAATACACAAAACAGACTTTCAAGATTTATTATGAGCACCTCAAAAGACATCGTTGGTCATTTATCTTGGTAGTAACATCTATAACCCTAGCTTCTATTGGGGGTATTATTATACCTATATTTTACAAAAACTTTTTTGATGTTTTGACAGGTATAGGCTCAATGGATGACAAAATACCAGGTATGATGGATATGATATTTATGGTTTTGCTCTTCAATGCTATTACTTGGGTATTCTGGCGCATATCTGGATTTGCCGCAGGTTATTTTCAGACACATTCTATGGCAAATCTCAATAACACTAGTTTTCAGTATTTGCACAAACATTCAACATCCTTTTTCAATGACAACTTTACTGGCTCATTGGTAAAAAAGGTAAATAGATTTTCACGATCTTTTGAAGGAATACTAGAAGCTTTTTATTGGAGTCTTTTGCCAGCTATAGTTAGTATAGCTTTTATAGTGGTAATCTTGTGGCAGAGAAATATTTGGATGGCTGTTGGCGTGATTATTTGGGTAGTTATTTTTTCTATTATCAATTATTACCTTAGTCTTTACAAACTGAGGCATGATTTGAAAAGAAGTGAGGTAGATTCTAAGGTAACTGGATTTTTGGCTGATACCATCACAAACAACACCAACGTCAAATTATTTTCTGGATATAAAAGAGAAATAAAAGGTTTTGCTGATTTGAATGAACAATTGAGAAAATTGAGGTTCTTTTCTTGGAAATTGACTACAGTTTTTGACGCAGCTCAGACAATGTTGATGATATTCTTGGAATTTGCCTTGATGTATTTTGCTGTTAATCTTTGGAAACAAGGGTCGTTTAGTGTGGGTGATTTTGTTTTGATCCAGGCCTATATTTTGACTATATTCAATAGAGTTTGGAATTTTGGCAGAGTTGTCAGATATTTATATGAACAACTAGCAGAAGCCAAAGAAATGACAGAGATTTTGGAAACCCCACACGAGATACAAGATGTCAAAGGAGCCAAGGAACTAGTAGTTGATAAAGGACAGATTGACATCAAAGATATTAGTTTTAGCTACAAACAAACCCGTAGAGTAATATCAGATTTGAATTTGGAGATTAAGTCTAGAGAAAAAGTGGCTCTAGTAGGAGCTTCTGGTTCTGGTAAGACTACTTTGATAAACCTTATTTTGAGAAATTATGATCTTGAAAAGGGGAAGATATTGATTGACGGACAAAAAATATCTGCTGTACAGCAGGAAAGTTTGTGGAAAAATATATCTTTGGTCAATCAGGATCCAATTTTGTTTCATAGAACTCTCAAAGAAAACATAAAGTATGGTAAGCCAGATGCTACTGATAAGGAAATAATCGAAGCCGCCAAATTAGCTCGCTGTCATGATTTTATTAGTAAATTTTCAGAGGGCTATGATACTTATGTAGGAGAAAGAGGGGTTAAGCTTTCTGGTGGTGAGCGTCAAAGAGTAGCAATTGCCAGAGCTATACTCAAAAATGCATCAATTTTGATCCTAGACGAGGCGACCTCTAGCCTAGATTCACATTCAGAACAATTGATACAAGAAGCCTTGATAAACTTGATGAAAAATAAGACAGTAATAGTCATAGCTCACAGGCTTTCTACTATAAGACAGATGGATAGGATAGTAGTGATGGATGATGGTCAGATAAAAGAGCAGGGCACTCATGGTGAACTGGTCAAAAAGTCTGGCATCTATGCTGATCTGTGGGAGCGTCAAGTCGGTGGATTTATCAGCTAACAAAAAAACAGCTCAATTACGAGCTGTTTTTTTATTTTACTTTAGTAGTATTTCGGGTTGATCTTCTGGATATATTGGTGGATTGAGTCTTTGCTCTACCATATCTTTTGCTAGAGGCACGACTACGTTTTCTTTGAAGAAGTATTCATTGTCAGGCTTCTCTGTAACTGGGAAGATCAGGGCAGGTACAAATAGTTGGTTTGAAGTTCTTCCATCATGTTGCCATATTTGTACATAAGAATATGTAGGTGTGCCCAATTTTATTTCAAAGTTTTGAGCATTTTCATCTTGGTAATATGTGTATGATCCACCTTGTTCTGCTAGTTTGATTATTTTGTTTACATCAGTTTCCATATCATAGTCAGAACTTTGGTATTTTTGGGTAGATATATTGTGTACAGATGAAACCCTATTGTATCTTATGTTGACAGTTACGTTCATACCATGAGGATTGCCCCATTCATCATATACCATTTGTCCGTCAACCATTTGTGGGTAAATCACACCTATACTTTCTGGTACGTAATAATCCAGACCTTCAGCCAATCTTTGGTCATAATACATTCTCCAATTATCGTCTATATGTGGTTGCCCATATTGGCTAGTGTCTATTTTCTTTTCTTGGAGAAATTTATTGGCAATATTTAAAAGTGTTTGATCGTCTGGTACTTGATTTGGAGAAAGGGTTTGCATGACTTCGGGTTGTGGCCACATTTCCCAGTTTTCCATAATAGACATCATGCCCTCGTGCAGGTCTACGTATAGGGTATAACCATATTCTTCTTCTTCTGATATTTGAAAGTTTCTCAAGTGACTGTTGCTGAAGCTGGTCATTTGTATATTTTCAAAATCAGCATTTTGTAGTATTTTGGCTAGAGATTTTTGCGCTTCTGTGCCTTTTACTTTTTTCAGTACTGGCAAAAGTTCGTCGTCTAAACTGATATCTTCGCCTTCATAAATATAAGAATATTGCATTGGAGCTGGCATTACACTAGATATCATAGATTTTTCATAAGCAGTCATAGAACCTCCACCGCCAAAACCAGCAACAGTCTCTTCTGTAGCAGCATTTCTGGCAGCCAGACTAGCATCTGAATCAGAATTTATTTTGCCAAAGGCATTGTTGCTAGACAATTTAGCTATTTCGGATTCTAATCCTATATTTATTTGCTTGCCACCAGGTAGAATATTATCTTTTGATACAAAAGGTAGTAGTACCAACATGCCTAGTATCAATCCACCTATAGCGTAAGGTAGTTTATTCATAAGTTTAAAATTAATTTTTAAAAAACCCTTGCTTTGTTTTTCTTCCAACTCAGCAAACTTTTCCAAGAGCTCCGCGCGCAACTCTTGCCTGAATGCTTCGTCGTATTTGGCTTTGGGTTTGGCAGCCAAAAGAGTTTTGATTATTTTTATCAAATCTTTTTCGTGTTTGCGTAGACTATCATCAATAGAGTAAATATCCTCTAAGATGTTTTTTATATTTTCATTCATATGTTTAGCTGACTAATAGAGCTATTATTATAATTATTGATATTAAACTGTTTTTTAGTTGTTTTATTCCACGGGAAAAATTCATTTTGCAACTGGCTTCACTTTTGCCCATTATCTCAGATATTTCTTTGTATGATAGTTCATCCCAAACACGCATAACAATTATTTCTTTTTGTTCTTGTTTGAGTAGACCTAGTTTATCTTTGATATTGTCTAAATCTTGTTTATTACTTATTTTATTTTCCATATCATCTTCTTGATAAAGATTGTATGTCTTGTCTATATCTTGTTGTTGAGGTGATGTGCGATAAAAATCAATAACAGTGTTTCGGGCTATTCTGTACAACCAGGCAGAAAAAGTTCCTGTTTTAGTAAATTTGAAATCAGAGATTTTTTCCAGAGCCTTGGTAAATGTTTGACTACAAAGATCTTCTGCATTTTCTTTGTGACTAGTCTTGTAATAGATAAATTTATATATTTTTTCAAAATATCTATCATACAAGTCAGCAAAAGCAGAGGAGTCTCCGGATTGTATTTTTTTTATCAACTCTTTATCTTGTTCCATATTTTTGGATATATCCTTTACACTATATTATAACGAATTTTTGCACAAAAGGTAACAAAAGCTTATTATCTTGACAAAAAGGTCTTTTTATGTTAATTTTGGCTAACATTTCACATTTTAAATTATCAAAAAACATGAAAAAATTTACTATTATTTTTGTTTTAGCAGCCATGACGTTTTTGACAACTGGTTGCGGCAAACAAGAAGAACAAACTGAAGAAACTGTAGTAAAAAAGCAGGTTAAAATTCAGGAAATCGCCAAGCAGGATGAAGTGAGTACATCACTTGTACTCAGTGGTACAGTAGTGCCAAAACAATATTCTTCTATTAGAAGTTTGACTCCAGGTACAGTTGAATACTTGGCTCCAGTTGGCTCAGAAGTTTCTATTGGTCAACCTCTTTTTGCTATAAGAGATCAAGGTATTGAAAATAATTATTTCAATGCTTTGCAGAGCCTAGAACAAACAAATATTATCACTTCACAAAGAATAACTCAGTCTGAATTGGCAGTAAATAGTGCCAAGGCTAGCTTGGATTTGGCTCGCAGTCAATATGACAATGCAGTGGCTCAAACAGAGCAAGCTATGAGTACATCCCAGGATTCTGCTTTGGTAGCTTATGGGTCTGCTTATAATTCTCTGAAGCAGTCATTGGTTTATCTTAGTGAAGGCAATGTAAATACTCACAGGTATATATATAGAGATATTTTGACCCCAGAAGGACAGTTGAGTAGAGACATTATATTGGTATTTGAAAATTCTCTTGATGTTTTTGATACAGTTAGTCCTACTACTACAAAAGATACTTTATCTTTGAATCTAAATACCCTACACCAATCTCTTTTGGCAGAAAAAGAGCTTTTGGACGATACTTCAGTATTGTTGCAAAACGCTGTTCCTAGTTCGAGCAATTTGAGTGCAGCTCAGATAGCTGCAGAGCAAGCAAAAATTTCTGCTTATCAGACCCAGATAAATGGGCACATATCAGCAGTTATTGGTGCTGTAAGCAGCTTGAACAATGCTAGAATTAGCAACCGTTTGGCTATTGATCAAGCACAAGCGCAAATGGATTTGTCAGAAATACAATACAACAATGCTGTTATTGGTCTGGATAATGCCAGAGAAAGTGCTCAATTGGAACTAAATGTTTCTCAAACTCAATTTGATAATGTAGCTTACAATTACAACAATCTTTCTATTGCTGCTCCATTTTCAGGTACAATTTTGTCACATTATGTAAATCCCGGTGAGCAAGTTTCTGTAGGTCAACAACTGATAGAGGTTGGTAATTTGTCTATTATAGAAATAACAGTTGATATTGATGTTGATTTTGCCAAAGCTCTTAAGCTGGGTGATGAGATAATGATCAATGATCAATACAAGGGTTTGGTGTCTGAGATTGAACCAATTGGTGATCTACAGAGTGGTAAAGTTTCTGTAACTGTTCAAAGTTCTGAAGCAGAATCAAATCTAGTCGCAGGAGACACAGCGGATGTTAAATTTATTTTAAATTATGAAGGTATCGATACAGTTGTGGTACCTATAAAATCTGTCATCATAGAAGCCTCTGGTAATTATGTATTTGTCATTGGTGAAGATGGCAAGGTTGTCAGAAAAAATGTAGTTTTGGGACAAGTCTTTGGCGACAAAGTTTCTGTTGTCAGCGGTTTGGATATGGGAGATAAATTGATTTTACTCAACGGAGTATTTGTATCTCAAGGCGACGAAGTTGAGATTATTCAAGAATAATTATGACTTTAGATAATAATCCCGAAAAAAGGGAAGATGTATTTGCCAAAAAGGCAATAAAAAAGACTCGTAAAAATATTTTTGGTTATTTTATTACCCATTGTCGTTTGGTGATTCTTTTGATTGCCTCTATTTTTATTATGGGTTTTTTCTCTTTGGGCAACATAGACAGAGAATCTGATCCAGAAGTAAAAATCCCTATTGCCATAGTCAGTACTGTTTATTCTGGGGCTAGTCCTTCGGACATAGAGTCTTTGGTAACTGATGAGATAGAATCCAAATTAGAAGAATTGGACAATGTCAAGTTGATTACTTCTACTTCTAGAAATAGTATTTCTTCTATCGTGGTAGAGTTTGAGGCAGAAGCCAATTTGGATGATAGCATCCAGGAGTTAAGAGAAAAAGTAAGCGATGTAGTTGGTTTGCCTGGAGATGCTAATGATCCAGTAGTTACTCAGATTAGAGCCAATGATTATCCTATTATTACTTTTTCTTTGGCTGGTGATCTGACAGAAAACCAACTAAAGCAATTGGGAGAAATAGTTCAAGATGAAATGGAAGGAATTTCTGGTGTTTCCAAAGCACCTCTTTTGGGTGTTAGAGACAGAGAGTATTCTGTAGTTATCAACAAAGCAGCTATTTCTAGGCTCAATATATCCCTTTCTCAGATAGTTGGTTCTATAGCAGCTAGTAATATGGATATGCCCTTGGGAGATATCACTGTTGATAATATAAATTATAATTTGCGTACAGTTGCCAAATTTGAGTCTATAGAAGATTTGAAAAAAGTAGTTGTATCTCAGGATGACAATCGTCCTATATTTTTGGAAGATGTAGCTGATGTCAAAGAGGAATTTACTGAACATAAAGTTATATCCAAACTTTCTGTTGATGGCCAAGAGGCTCAAAAAACAATTTCTCTTCAGATTTTCAAAAAAACTGGTGGTAATATTTTGAACATTGTAGATTCTGCCAAAGAAAAAATGACAGATCTACAAGACAGGGGAACTATCCCGCCAAATGTCAAAGTAGAAATCAATAATGATTATTCTAGTTTTATACGTGAAGATCTCAAGACTATGACCAATAGTGGTCTACAAGCAACACTGCTTATTTTCTTGATAATGTTTGTGGCTTTGAGTCTCAAGGAAGCTATCTTGGCTTTGTTTTCTATTCCAGTTACATTTTTGATTACTTTTATAGTTTTGTATTTTTATGGTTATACCCTAAATAGCATGACTCTTTATGCTTTGGTATTATCTTTGGGTCTATTGGTTGATTCCTTTATTATTATATTGGAAGGTATATTTCACAACATGAGAGAAGGTTATTCTTCTGTTCAGGCGGCTTTGCTTTCTGTAGCAAATTACAGCAAGCCACTTACTGCTGGAATGCTTACTACTATATCAGCCTTTTTCCCAATGCTTTTGGTAAGTGGTATTTTGGGTGAATATTTGGAAATATTTCCTATAACTATTGCTATAGTTTTGACTGCATCTTTGTTTGTTTCTTTGGTATTGGTACCATCATTTGCTGGTATGTTTTTGAAAAATAGCAAACTGAGCAAAGAAAAAAAAGAAAGTCTTTTGGAAAAATATGTAACCAATTCATTGCGTAAGAAATACAGAGAGTTTATAGTAAAATTCTTAAAGGACAGAAAACACAAGATTAAGATGACCGTTGCTTTGACACTCTTGTTTTTTACTTCCTTGGGATTGTTGATTGGCGGTATTGTACCGGTTGAGTTGTTTCCTAGTATTGACTCGGAGTTTGTTTATATAGATGTCAAAATGCCAAATGGTACAGAACTGACAGAAACCGAAAAAGTAGCCAATATAGTGGAAAATAAATTATATGAAAATCCATATGTAAAAAACTTTGTTACTACTATAGGACAATCATCTAGCGTCGGTTCTTTTGATGCTGGTAGTAGCAGTGAACATTTGGGTAGTATCAGCGTCAATCTTGTAGATGAAGAATATAGAGATAAAAAGAGTTATCAAGTAGTCGAAGATTTAAGAGAAGAATTGAAAACCATAAATGAAGGTGAAATTGTCATAAAAGAGCTTACTGCTGGACCTCCAACTGGTGCTCCAGTGGAAGGTCGTATATCTGGTGATGATTTAGTAGTTTTGGATCAAATTGCAAATCAATTGGAAGAAATACTCAAAGAGATGGATGGTCCAATAAATATAGAAAGCAATCAAGCTGTTTCTCCAGCTGATCTTACGTTTAGATTAGACAAAGAGGCTGTAGCTAAAGCTGGCCTTGGTGTAGGAGATGTTTCTAGTGTTTTGAGAACAGCTATCTTTGGTGTAAAGGCTACTGAAGTTTCTGTAGGTGGTGAGGATATAGATGTTGTGGTGAAGTTGGACAAAGATAGCATTTCTTCTGTTGAGGAAATAAAAAATATTTCTATAGTCAATAATATGGGCCAGGAAGTAAAACTTTCTTCTTTGGCTGATTTCTCTCTAGAGCCAGCCTTGGCTTCTATCAGGCACAGAGACTTTGAAAGAACAATTTCCGTGACTGCTGACTTAGAAGAAGGTTATACCGCAGCAGCAGTAACTACCGAAATAGAAAAGATTTTGGAAGAAAAAGGTATACCTCAAGGATATGAAGTAAGTTTTGGTGGTGAGGTAGAGGATATAGAGCAATCTTTTTCTGAACTATGGAGCGCTATGATAGTAGCGGTACTCTTGATATTGATTATTTTAGTATTGCAATTTGATTCATTTATCCGTCCAATTATAGTTTTGGGCACTTTACCGCTTATGCTTATTGGTGTAGTTATAGGTATGCTTATATTCAGCTTACCATTTAGTTTCCCAGTATTTTTGGGATTGATATCTCTAGCTGGTATTGTGGTCAATGATGCTATAGTGCTTTTGGATAAAACCAAACGTAATATAGAAGAAAAAGGAATGTTGGCTGCCGAAGCTATTGCTGATGCTGGAGATACTCGTTTGCAACCAATATTACTTACATCAATTACCACTATATTTGGTGTTGTGCCGCTAGCTATTGCTGATGAATTTTGGATGGGAATGTCTATATCTATTATGTTTGGTTTAGCTTTTGCTACTATATTACAGTTGTTTGTTATACCAATGATGTTTTTGAAGTTTGAAGGAAAAGGAATACTCAAAAGAAGTAAGGCCAAATCACAAGAGATAAGCTACTCTAAGTAATGGTTTGCTAATAGTGGCTATACTTGTTATTATTTTTTAGTAATCGCTGTTTCATATAACCCGAGCCAAGGAGGGATCCGAAATGACACGACAAGATCTGGCTGACCTGATGGCCTGGCTGATTTGCCTGGCGGCTGTTTTCATGATTCTCAGCGATGGTCACATGACCATCAAGTCCAGTACCCCCATTCCGATCGACACCAACCAGACAAGCAAATATCCCATTGCTCGTATCGAGATGACCATGGAGAAACTGTCCCGCCTGCTCAACTGGGACAAGCTGCCTTTGGCACCCAAGATCACCTCGTGAACATGACCACCATTTGGTGGTTTTTTATTTAATTTGTCTTGAGTTTATCAAGAGATATAAAAAACTCGACCTTGGTCGAGTATTGTCTAATGTCTGACAAGTTGACGCTCCCGTTTGAGGGCCCTGAGACGGGCTAGGACTTTGTCATCGACGTTGGGGGGAAGGGGTATATCGTCGAAAGCAGAGAGAATGACCTCATCTATATCTGGTGCGTAGATGATTTCTCTGCCAAGAAGTTGCTGTGCTGCCCAATTTATGGCAGCCTGTTGATCTGAGCTGAGTTGTTTCATCTTTTGTTTCACCTCCTTGAGGGTCACGGGGGAGCCGAAAAGAGCCACAAAATTAATTAAACCAAGTATGTCGGTACTAGTCAAGATGGCTTGTAAAATATAGTTATTTTAGGTATTATTAATCTCGTATAAAATAATGAATATGGAAAAAGTTTTTATAAAAGATTTGGAAAAATTTGTTGATAAAGAGGTAGAAATAAAGGCTTGGGTGAGCAATTTTCGCTCTTCCGGCAAGATCTCTTTTTGGCAGTTGAGAGATGGTACTGGCTATAGTCAGGCTATCTTGGCTCAGGCTGATTTGTCCGATAAAAAATGGGAGGAGTCAAACAAAGTCACTTTGGAGACCTCGGTCAAGATCATTGCCAAAGTAGCCAAGCATCCCAAGAAAGACGAATACGAACTTCATGTCAAAGATTTTGAATTTTATCAAATAGCAGATGAATATCCTATTGGCAAGAAAGAACATGGAGTAGATTTTTTGTTGGACAATCGTCATTTGTGGCTTCGTTCTAGCAAGCAGTGGGCTATACAAAGAGTACGCAATACTTTGATACAAGCCAATTATCAATTTATGAAGGAAAATAGTTTTACCAAGATTGATTCTCCTATTTTGACACCAAATGCTTGCGAAGGTACAACTGAGCTTTTTGAATTAGAATATTTTGACAAAAAAGCTTATTTGTCACAAAGTGGACAATTATATTTGGAGGCTGCTATTTTTGCTCACGGCAGAGTTTATGATTTTGGTCCAGTATTTCGTGCTGAAAAATCCAAGACTAGACGTCATTTGACTGAATTTTGGATGATGGACGCAGAAATGGCTTTTGTAGACCTCAAAGAAAATTTGGATATTCAAGAAAGCTTGATTCGTTTTATGGTTCAGGCTGTTTTGGACAACAACAAAGACGATTTGGATATTCTAGAGAGAGATACAAAGCCTCTAGAAAATATCGTCAAGCCTTTTTATAGAATGACTCATGCGGAAGCTATAAAAAAACTCAAAGAACTTGGTAGTGAAATAGGAGATAATGACGATCTAGGGGCGGAAGATGAAACAAAATTGACCCAAGAATTTGATAATCCAATTTTTATTACTCATTATCCAGCAGAAGTCAAAGCTTTTTATATGAAGCGTGATGACAAAGATCCTAGTAAAGCCTTGTGTGCTGATCTATTGGCTCCAGAAGGTTATGGAGAGATTATAGGTGGTTCACAGCGTGAGGATGACTACGAGGTTTTGCTCAAACGCATCAAAGAGGAAAAGCTTCCTTTGGATGAATTTCAGTGGTATTTAGATCTTAGAAAATATGGGTCAGTAAGGCACGGTGGATTTGGTTTTGGACTGGAGAGGATAGTAGCTTGGGTTTGTGGCATTTCACATGTCAGAGAAACCATCCCATTTCCACGCACGATTTATANCGATTTATAGAATAAAGCCATAATTGCGGTTTACACGTCTAGCGGTGACGCAGGCCACCCTAGCTCAACTGGTAGAGCAACGGTATCGTAAACCGTAGGTCGTCGGTTCGAATCCGACGGGTGGCTCCATAATAATTATAATAATATGAAAAGAATAAAAACGACTGAAACAGTCAATAAAATTGAAGAAAAAGTACTAGTCAAAGGTTGGGTGCATGTACGTCGCAATATGGGAAAAATTGTTTTTCTTGATCTTCGTGATCGTTGGGGCATACTTCAGGTAGTAGTTGTACCTAGTGAGTTGGATGAAGCTTCTCAGGAATTGGTCAAAGATATTAGGCCAGAGTTTGTCTTGTCTGTAGAGGGCGTAGTACAGGCCAGAGGAGAAAAACAAACCAACAAGGACTTGGCTACTGGTACAGTAGAGCTTTTGGCCAACAAAATTGAGATTTTGGCAGAAGCAGAAACACCTCCTTTTGAAATAGAAAACGAAGATAGACAAGCCAATGAAGAGCTGAGAATGAAGTATCGTTATTTGGATCTTCGTCATGAGCGTATGAAAAACAACATGGTAGTTCGTGACAAAGTCATTAGCTACTTGCGTAACTGGCTACACAAAGAAGATTTTCTTGAAATACAAACTCCGATATTGTCCAAGTCTACTCCAGAGGGAGCGCGTGATTATCTAGTACCAAGCAGAGTACATAAGGGCAAGTTTTTTGCTTTGCCTCAAGCGCCACAACAATACAAACAGCTACTCATGGTAGCTGGTATGGAAAGATATTTTCAAATAGCACCATGCTTTAGAGATGAAGATGCTAGAGCTGATCGTAGTCCAGGTGAGTTTTATCAGTTGGATATGGAAATGTCTTTTGTAAGCCAAGAAGATATTTTGCAGTTGGTTGAAAAAATGTTTACGGAAATGGTCAAAGAGTTGTTTCCTGAAAAAAAGATTACTCAAGAACCATGGCCACGCCTAAACTATGAAGAAGCAATAAAAAAATACAATTCTGATAAACCTGATTTGAGAAAAGATAAAAACGATCCAAATGAATTGGCTTTTGCTTGGGTAGTAAATTTTCCTTTGTTTACTCCGCAAACCGAAGAAGACAAGTTTCATGGAGCAGGGGATACCATGGGGCCAACTCACAATATGTTTACCATGGTCAAAGAAGAAGATGTTGAGCTTTTGGACAAAGAACCACTCAAGGCTAGATCTTACCAACACGATTTGGTGCTCAATGGTTTTGAGCTTGGCGGAGGGGCAGTTCGTATCCATGATATGAAGATCCAGGAAAAGATTTGGGATTTGATCGGTTTTACTGATAAACAAAAACAAGAATTCAAGCATTACTTTGAAGCTTTCAAATATGGCGCACCACCACATGGAGGTATAGCACCAGGTATTGAAAGATTGATTATGATACTACAAAATGAAAAAAATCTTAGAGAAATTACTGCTTTCCCACTTACATCTGATGCCCGTGATCCAATGATGGAATCACCTTCAGAGGTCAGCAAAGAACAGCTTGATGAACTAGGAATAGAAATGAAGAAATAGAGGACTTGACAAAATATCATTTTTATTATACTTTATTAGACGTATTTGAAGAGTTCTGTATAGTTTGGCCGCTGCGTGTCCCCGCAGCACCATCGCCACCATACGAGGTAAAAATTCCGAAAGGAATCCCTTGGCGAGGCCTTGTTTTGGTGGTAGGGGACCTCGAGATCCGTCTCGGGGTCCCCATTTTTTTTGACAAAAAACTACAAATAAGATATATATTAATTATCCACCTGTTCTTGGTCCTTGTGACCTACATATTGCGGCTGGTCGGTAACTCCCTCTATCCCCCTCCGGCTTGTCGCAGCCTTCGCTCTTGGGCGGAGGCTTTTTTTACTAATTTTAGCCAAAATATAGTAGTATAGCTTATATAG
>PKTI01000031.1 GCA_002869235.1 Candidatus Parcubacteria bacterium | reverse complement strand
TTTAATAATTTATCAGTTTTTAAATACTCAGTTCTTCATTATAATTTTCTTTTAGCTTTTCATTTGCTTCACGGTTTCACCACGGCTTGGCTCTAACGGTGGCGGTATGGTTAGTAAGGGATTGCGAGCTTTTTACCTGTCAAGTTACAGCTGTTTTTGGTGCGGGTTACTACGCCCCAAAAACCACTGAAACCCTTATTAACTATACCGCGTGTTACCGCCTGGTGTTTATTTTTCAGTCATTTTATTCTCAATTTGATTCCGTTTTCCTGTCTGCACAGCGACGGCAAGACATACTCTTTTGCAATTTTTGGCGGAGCGTTGGCTCGTGC
The DNA here is from genome assembly GCA_002869235.1 of Candidatus Parcubacteria bacterium. Classification (GTDB taxonomy): domain Bacteria; phylum Patescibacteriota; class Patescibacteriia; order UBA1558; family GWA2-36-10; genus BM519. The sequence continues at coordinate 7,014 of PKTI01000031.1, read as the reverse complement.
GAATTGCAAATGTGTATGGCTTTGGGCTGGCTTACTTTTTCTTCTTATTTTCGTCTATTAGTTTTTTCATCTCTCTGTCAAAGTCAGAAATGTATTTTTTATCCTCTATCTCTCTATATTTTTTGTATTCTTCATTTGCTTTTTCAATTGCTTGTTTATGGCTTACAGTTCCTGCATTTTTCAATAACTCTTTCTCACTAATTTTTAAGAAGTCATCTAATTTTTGAATCCAATCGTTCATTTTCATTAACCTTCCATTCGTTGCTTGCAATTCCGCAAAGTCAAGATATAGAGTAACGATTAAGTTCAATTGTTTAAGTTCATCTTCTGAGAGATAGTTCTTTGCTATTCCAACATCTTTTTGTGTGATGTAATTTCCTTTGAAGTTGGTTAAGCCAAGAAATGGTTTAGATGCATCAACTCTACTTTTAATCATTTCTGCAGCAGTTAACCCGTGAACAGCATAGTGCATTTTATTTTGAACGGTAGCAAAAAACAGTTTAGTTTTTTCGTCATCATTTTTATAGTCAATACTTGTGGCGTATATATCTGTTACTTTCTGGTAGAAATTTCGTTCACTACTTCGAATGTCTCTAATACGTTGTAAAAGTTCCTCGAAATATCTTGAACGAGCACCGTGTTGTTTCAGGCGTTCATCGTCCATTGTAAAACCCTTTACAATGTATTCGTGAATGCGTTTTGTTGCCCAAATACGAAATTGTGTGCCTTGTGGAGATTTTACACGATAGCCAACAGAAATTATAACATCAAGGTTATAGTGAATTGGTGCTTTTTGCTGAAATTCGGAAATTCCGAATTTCTGTGAAACTTCGCTTTCTACAAGCTCTCCCTCTTTGAAAACATTCTTTATATGCTCGTTTATAGTCGATTTGGCTTTACCAAAAAGTTGTGCAATTTGCTCTTGTGTAAGCCAAACCGTTTCATTTTCCAATCGAACATCAATTTTTGTTAGTCCATCAGAAGTTTGATATATAACTATTTGAGATTTATTTTCTTCCATATCCTTAATTCGTTAATCTTCAATGTGTTGTTTTATTAGTTCATCAACATTAGTATCAATGTACTTTGAGTTAGTTAGGTTACTAATGAATTTTACATTAGAAACCTCACTTGGAATATCAATATTGTTGATTTTAGGAACTTCAGATGAATGGTAAAACCGCAATGATTCTATAGCTAATTGATAATCAAATTTTGTCTGATTAATTTTATCGCTATCAGTTCCTAAAATGGAATAAACTAAAAGGTGTAACTTTTCCTTTTGGCTTGGATAATCATTGAGTTTGTTGTTCAAACGCTCCAATAATTCCATAAGACTTGTCCCACCTGAATTAATATTGACAAGGACTGATGCAATAATTATTTCAGTATTATGAACAGGATTTAGTTGGGTTGAATTAAAAAAATGGGTTCTATATTCTGAACCAGAACTTTTCATTTCGATTCTCAATTTGCCAAAACTGAAATCAAATTTTTCTTCTGGAATAATGTGCCAACCATCAATTATTTTTTCTGGTATTAAGGACTGCTCAATTAAGAATAGTTCAGCCCAAAGTCCTTGTAACGACTTTTGAGGAGTTTCTTGTAGTGATTTAAATAGCTCAATAAACTTACTAACTACAAACTTTATTTTTCTATTTGAAGGGGTTTGACCCAAAGATTGAATTAATACTTGACAAGTACTTAGAAAAATATCTTTTACATCACTATTATGTCCTGTATAAGATATTACAGAAAAGTGTTTTTGAATCGTTTTATTATTTGCTTCTATTTCACACTTTTGATTATGAGAAATTTTGATATTAAACAAGTTTTGATTTGCGATACCAAAATCTTGATTATGCTCAGAAACAAATATTAAGAGGCTTGGATTATCTGCATAGTTCTTGGCTATTCTATGATTTTTATACCCCTTTATTGCATTAGCAGAATACGTATTTGCATTCTGATTCTGGGGCAATGGTAACTTATCGTATATCTCTTTTAAATCAATCATTTAATTTTGAAATTAGAGATTGTGAAAGTCTTGCAGGAATCCAAACCGCAATAGTAATAATGTTGCTATATTCAGTATCCCTAAAATCAAGATTATGGATTTGAACATTAACACTGTCGTCAGATTTAATCTTTTCGTCACCAGGATAAATCACATCTCCTGTTCTTGGGTTTTTCCCTTGAAATAATTGCTGTATTTCGTCCTTTTTTAAACGTCTGGTTCTTGGATTACCTTTATTGATAATGTAAACAAAACTGTCCTCGGGTGGAAACTCATCTGTGTATAAATCAATAACTGACTTTAAATTCGTATATGTAGCAGAATCTGTTTGTCTTGTAAACTTTAACTCATTTAGCAACTCTTTAAATAAATCTTTGAGGGGAAGTTTTGCAACAAGATGCTTTTGTTCTTCTGTTCTATCAATATGACCTATATCCTCAGAGAATTTATTTTCGTATTTGTTGTAGAATGTTTCAAATACTTCTCTATTGCTTTCAATAATGACTTCGCTGTCGTGAGGAGCTCTGATTCTAACCCACTTATTACCAAATGTAGTTCTAGTTAAATCTTCTGAAAGAACATTTGTTCTTGTTAATCTAAACATCTCATCTAAGACAAAACGCCTTTCTAATTCATTTAGGTGCTGCCCTGATAGTTTATGTTCTAAAAGTTTCTTTCTAATATCTTCTTCGTGATTTACATATTCGCTAAAAAGATGAATATTCTCTGCATCAAGGTATACACGACAATGCCCAAGGTAATCTTTTTTATAGCCGAAGAATCGGGCTCTTTGCTGAATAGTATCGGCATTCCCAACGCCACGATTTCTTGGCATATAAGTAATCGTTAAACCTTCAACTGTAAAACCTCTATCCATTGCCTGACCACCTACTAAAATAAATGAATAGTTACTGCTCCAAGCAACAGAACTACCAGCCCTTGAATTAAGTTGCTCAACAGCGGTATTACTTATATTATGCCCCAATGTTAAAAGCAGTTCTTCAAAAGGCTGAATATCTGGAGCATTAGACTTTAAATCTTTGTAAGATTTTCTAAATTCTGAGATTATTTGTTGTCTTGTTTCATCATTATCATCTCTTTCCAATAACACTTTTTCCCAAAAACTTTTAATGTATGTGACCCAATCGTAATAAATTCCGTGCTCCTCGACTAGTCTTGAAGGATGAACCATCATAGAACGATTTTTGGGATTACCTTTCTTATCTCCTAAAAGTCTACCTGAGGTAACACTTAGAAAGAATGTTCGCATAGCTTCCTTTAAAGTTTCTGGGGCTTCTTCAAAAACATTATCGTCACTATAAATTTCTGAATATGGAATTTCTCTAACGATAAAATGGTTTTCTTGACAAAAAGCCCGACCTCCTGTATATTTCTCTCCTGGTGTTAATAATTGAATGAAATTTGGAGAGAGGTTGTCTAAAATATTTATGAAAAGCGGAGCTTGGGGTGTTGCTGTATATTGGATAAAAGTATGGTGCGGTAAAATATTCTTTAAATCTCTAATTCTACGATAAATAGTGCTCATTTGCAATTCGGTTAAAACTTCGCCATTTCTTTCTCTTCTTGCATTTGCACTAGCTCTAGTGTTCATACTAGCTTGGTCTCCCTCATCATCAATTATCAAAGTAGGAACATTGGATAAATCTAGTTTTTCTAACACTGATAGTAAGTTTCTTAAATGACTAGTATTTTTCATTACTGTAATCAGCAATGTTTTTTTAAAGTCATCTGGAGTGTTCGGCTTTTTCCAGTTTTGCAGTTCTCTTTGAATTGTATTTTTGTCTTGCGGATTTCTAAGTGGGGCTTTGGGGTTATTTAGCATCACCCATTTTCGGTGAAAACCTTGATTAATATCTAAATCATTCTGCAATCTGTTGAATGATTGGTTTACTAAATTTGTAGAAATACCCGCTAATACAATAACTATTTGATAGTTATTGTCTCTAGCCAATGCAGTTAGAGTAGTGAAGGATAGTGTTTTTCCACTTTGAACATATCCAAAGACCAAGCCTGTATCATCATTGGTTTCATCATTGGGATTACCACACAATTTCATTATGTGATACGTCTCTTCTTTTACTTTTTCTTTTGCTTCGATATCATTGCCGAATACCTTTGTCAATAGTCTTTCAGTTTCTTCTCCATATTCAGGACTCCAACTATTGTCAATTGTTTGATTTGGAATTATATTAATATTTTCAGTTTTAGCCATATTTTACTGTTTAGATAATGAACCAAGTAAAAGGTCATTCATATTGTTTCTTAATTCGGAAATTGGAGCGCCAGATTTTTTAACGATAATCTCAGAGAGACCTAAAGCTACAACTAAACGTAAAATTGGTTCTATGATTTTTTTCTCATCGCCAGCAAATTCTATCATAAAAGGGTGAATTAAAGATAACCTAACACCAATATTTTTATAATTTTCGTCTTTTTCAGGAATTAAATGGTCTCCAACTTGAATTAGTTCATCGATTGTTTCATCGTATGATAATTCAATGTGAACCATATAATCGACATTGGATATGTTTAAAGGAAATTTCTTAAAGTATGAATTTGAGAGTTCTTCTAAAGGAGGTTCTTCAACTTTTTCATCAATGGGTTTAGATTCAATCTCTTGGACATCTACGGCAATTTCATCCTGAATTTTTTCGGTTGTATTATCAACAACTTTTTGCGAGACTTTCTGATAATTCTTGGCACTTTCACGTACTCGATACCTATCTGCTTGTTTTAGTATTGGTATTGAATTGTCACCCTCAAGTTCATCTTTTAACAACTCTAAAAAAGCTTCCATATTATCGTCCCATTGGAAACCATCTTTTGTGTGGCTAACATTAAAGCCTTCCAAATGTAATTCTCCGAAAAGCCGTTTATAACGATGGCTACCTAAAGAACCAGATAGAGTTGGAGGACGAAATCCCTCATCATTATCAGCACTTCCTTCAATTACTCGTCCTCTTCTAAACAATGCAAAACCGCTGTCTTTTACTGACATCGTTTCCATAATAGCAACAAATCCTTTCGCCTTTAATTGCCCACCATTATTGTCGCTTCCGAAGTCAAACTCAACATCTTGTTTCCATTTTATTTTATCTCCATTTGGAGTTTCATAATAAGGAGTATCTAATATTTTGGGAGTTTTATATTTCAATTTTTCGCCATTAATGTAGAGGTCTAGAATATCTTTTCTAAAGAAATCTCTATAAATACTACCTAAGTGTCTCTTTACTTTCCCTAAACCACGACGGACAGGCATTTTTTCTTCGATGTCACAAAGAGTAATTAAAGTATAGTGCGAACTTTCTTTAACTGGTTTTGTGTCTATCTGAAGTTCTTGTATTTTATCTTCTACAATTTTGGAAATATTAAATGTAACAGTCCGCTCTACATTTTCATTCAGAGCTTTGGTTTTTGCTTGCCATTTATCAGAAAACCAACAAGCTGCAGATTTCATACCCATCCCAAATTCTGATAAACGAGTATTGTCAGGTGGAAGTTCAGCCGTTCTAAATGCTCTCTGATAATCATCTGAGTGAATTCCCGCAGCATTATCTTTAATTGTAATTCTCTTATTATTAGTGTCAAATTCAATATCAACTCTTAATTTAAAATTGGCACCTTCAATTTGTTTAAGCTCTTGTTCATTTTTCAAGAAACTGTCAATTGCATTATCAACAAATTCTGCCAATGCGAAATATGGCTTATAATTTAAATGCTTTAAAACCGAAAGAATTGTTACACCTGGGCGAATATTTACGTTACTTAATTCTTTCATAATTTATTTGACATTTTAATTCACCGTTTATTTTATTCTCGTTTAATTCCTTCACTTCAATTATAGGTTTGCTTTTTATGGATTCTTTTTTAATTAGTTTTTCTGCAATCATTTTTACAATTGTACCATTAACTGCATTTCCTAATGCAGAAAAACAAGTTCCGATATTTTCTGGCAACTCAATACCGTTTAAAGATTGGATTCTTGCTCCTTCTTCTGGTGTAATATATCTCTTCTCCCAACTAATGATTGGTATTTGTGTACTAACTGTAACTAATGAAGGGAAAAAGTCTGTTCTTTTTACCCTAACTCCTGAACCACGGAATTGAATAATGTATTTGTACAAGTCTCTTTCTCCACCTTGAACATTCCATTCTAGCTTTTGCCAACTTGGAATTTTAAGTGCTTCTATTCTTCTTACTATAGGTTCTATTAAATCTTTGTATTTTTCATAAAATGCTCGATTTTGTCGGATGTAATTTTTTTTCCAAGAAGGAAAGTCATCTTCTTCTNATTAATTCACGTCCAAATCTTCCTTTTGTTTTTCCTAAAGCTCTAGATTATGAAGCGTGCGGAGTCTTTTCTTCAAAAGGGTAAGTTGCTCCAAATTCCATTGTCCAAATTGGAAAACTAGGCAATTTATCTTTAGGTGGGATTTTGGAAATAAACTCTTGCCACAAATCTATTACAGCAATTTTTTCATCCTCTAATTTTCGAGCATTTGAAGGATTATTGTCAAGATATTCAAATATACTTGTTGTTTCTTCTGTTGTCCGAAGCCATTCAAAATGCTCTAATCCTTCACTTGCTCCAACAATAAACAACCTTTCTCTATGCTGAGGAATTCCAAAATTATGTGGTGAATAAATATGTTTATCTATTTCATAACCCAGTCTGTCTTCTAGCTGCTCTTTAATGTAATACCACGTATTTTTTTTGTCGTGGTTAATCAGATTTCTTACGTTTTCAAGAATGAAATATTTAGGTTTATGAAACTCTAATATTTCCACTATTTTATCAAATAGTGACCCGTTTTGTTCATCTTGCAGTCCATCCTGTTTTCCTGCCTTAGAAAAAGGCTGGCAAGGAAAACCTGCACATAGAATATCAAATACTGGAATTTCTGAAACTTCAATCTTGGTAATATCATTATTTACCTCAATCCCAAAATTTTTTTTGTAAAGTTCTGCCAGATTAA
>PKTI01000056.1 GCA_002869235.1 Candidatus Parcubacteria bacterium | reverse complement strand
ATGGAAGTGCTCTACCACTGAGCTATGACGGCAGGTTTATCAATTTTTCTTTTTCAATTCTAGGCCAAGACTTTATTTCTGCTTCTCGCTTCATGGCCTGACTCATAGTATCAAATTCTTCTGAATAAACTATTTTTATCGGTCTTCTGCTTTTGGTATATTTTGCTCCCTCGCCAGAATTATGTTTATCCTCGCGTTGTTTTAAATTTACGCAGTAGCCAGCATACAAACTTTCATCTGAACATCTAGCAAGGTAAAAATAATATTTCTTTTTTGTGCTTTTCTTCATAAACTTTAAACTACGAGTGCCCTTCGATTCGCTACGCTCACTCAGGACATTCGACTACTGCTGATCAAATTGTTCAGAGTGGTCGAAGACCATGAGCGGAGTTCTGCAAAGCAGAACGGAGTCGAATGGTGGGCCGGGAGGGATTCGAACCCCCGAAGGCGAAAGCCAGCAGGTTTACAGCCTGCCCCGTTTGACCGCTTCGGTACCGACCCATATAAAAATAAAAATTGACTAAAATAAGTCAATGATAAAACTAACTCAAATCAATTTAATTCGTCTATTCTTTGAGTAAAATCAGCGATTTTATTATTCTCTGGATTTACTTCTTTTAACTTGTCTAGGTACTGCAATGCTAATTCTTTGTCAGACATAATTATACTCAAATTTATCAAAAAGTCAAGAATCTTTGGGTTATTTGGTGAAAGTCCTAGGGCTTTTTGGGCTGTTTCTAGAGCTTTGACCTGATCATCTAGATCTACATATAATTCTGCCAAGGATAAAAAGTACCAATGATTATCATCACTTAAAGATATAGATTTCAAATAATCTTCCTCTGCTTGTTTGAGGTTGCCCCGTTCTTTAGCAATATCAGCCAAACTATAGTACACTGCTGCGTCTTCATTTTGGGTAAGTTGTAATAAATATTCCAAAGTCTCTTTGGCTTGTACGTATTCCTTGCGTTCTCTATAGACTTCAGCCAAAAGCTTGTATGCATCTATATTACGCTCATCCATGCTCAGAGCATCCAAAAGCAAATCCTCTGCCTTTTGGTATTCTTCGTCGTTTAGAAACTGCTTGGCCTCTACAATCATATCACTGACTGCCTGTGATTTGGCTACATTGGAGGTCATTTGTTCGTGGCTTCTACGACGCAAATCTTTTTCTATTGTCTTCAACTTTTGATAATTTTGTCTGAAAAAATCATTAAATTTATCTTGTACAGGAGATGATGTATCTTGAACTTTTGACCAAATTTCCTGCCAACTACGTTCTAGTCTATTTTTCAATATTTGATCTTTTTGACGTTGAGTTTTTGTTTCAGGCAAAGACTCCACGTTGACATTTGTCAGACGTGGAAATTTTTTTGCCACCATATATACTAGGTATATAAATGACAAAGCAATTAAAACTATCAAAATTATATCAATCATTCTATGCTTTGTTTTGACTACCAAAAATCTTGATCATTTTTTCTACCTCTTTTTGCATTGCCTCGGTAGAAGGATTGAGTATTTTTCTTGGATCAATCAAGTCTTCTGATTCTTTTATGCTATTTTTGAGTGCTTTTTTAAAAGCCAAACGTAAATTGGTATCGATATTTATTACTGAAATACCGTTTTTTATAGACTTTTTGAAAGTACCAGTATTTAAACCAGAACCTCCATGAAGCACAAGAGGTATATTAACCAAACTAGCTATTTTTTTCAATAGTCTATGATCAACTCTTTCTACTCCCTTGAAAGAACCATGAATAGTACCAACTGACACAGCCAGAGTATCTACTTTGGTTTTTTCTACAAAATCCTGAGCCTGATAAGGGTCTGTCATCAAATCTTTCATGTTGATCTCACCTGTTTCCAGCTTGACCATGCCTTCTTTGCCCAAAATAGAACCAAGCTCTGCTTGTACCCAAATCTTCTTTCTATGGCCCAATTGAGCAGCCTGACGACTCATACGGACATTAGTAGCATAATCTTTTTCAGAAGCATCCATATGAACAGAATTGTAACCAATATTTATACAATCCTTAACTACAGACATATTCTTGCCATGATCCAAATGAATAGCTATTGGTACTTTTTTACCCACTGTATTTGCTATATTGGTAATCATGCCAAAAAGAGTTTCTAGATTTGAATACTTGATGGCTGACTCAGAAGTCTGCACAATAACTGGCGACCTCATCTTGGCTGCAGCTCTTACAATTGCCAAAGTTATTTCCAAATTGGAAGTATTAAAAGCTCCCACAGCATATTTTTTTTGTTTGGCCTTACTAATTATTTGTTTGATAGGGACTATCATATTTTTATTTTAAGCTTTTTTGACTATTTCAATAAATGATTCTCCATCCAAGCTGGCCCCGCCAACCAAGACACCTTTTATTTTTTCCAAACTAGTAAAACGATTTACAGTTTCTGGAGTTACACTACCACCATAGAGAATACTCAATGCCTCTAAGTTTTGACCTTCCATAGCATCAATATAGCTTTGTCTAACTATCTGAGACATACGATCGGCTTCATTGGCATCTATCACCTGTCCAGAACCAATCACCCAAACTGGCTCATAAGCCAACATTATTTGCTGACCTTCTTTCAATTTCACATCTTTGAGTGCTTCATAGACTTGATGAATTACCACAAAATTTGTTTTTTCTTCTTTTCTCTCATCATAAGTCTCGCCTACACAAATAATTGGCACCATATCATGCTCCAAAACAGCTTTTACTTTTTGATTTATAGAATCATCACTTTCTCCCATGGCCCTTCTCTCAGAATGACCAATGATTATATACTGACAACCAAGAGATTTTAAGTTTGACAAAGACACTTCACCGGTATGGGCGCCCGTATCTCCTGGATAGGTATCTTGTGCTCCCAAAATAATGTCTGAACCCTTAAATATCTTGGCTACTTCTGTCATGGCCAAAAAATCTGGACAAACTATAGCTACTGTATCCTCACCTATCTTTGCTTTTGATAGAAGTTTTTTCATCTCCTTGGCCTCCTCTTTGGCCTTGTCCAAAGAAAGTTGCATCTTCCAATTGGCTACTATTATTTTATCAAAGCTTTTCATAGTTATATTAAGTTAAAAATATTTTTTATCCCCAAAGTAAGGCTGGAAACAATTATACCTGATATAAAAGTACCTAACCCTATATAAATAAGTGAAGATTTCTTGTCTATGGCAAACAACCAAGCTGCCAAAGACCCTGTCCAGACACCAGTAACTGGCAAAGGTATTGCTACAAAAAGCATCAATGCTATTTTGCCCCAGACTTTATACTTGTGTTCAAATCTCTTCCTGGTTCTCTCAAAAAGCCAATGAAAAAATTTGTCCATTATCTGGGAATGTTTTCTCAACCACTTTGATACTGGACCAATAAAATATATAATCAAGACTGCTGGTACATAGCTTCCAAGTACTGAAAAACTAAAAGCTTGCCACAGAGGTAAATTGAAGCTTTCGACAGCCAGTGGAATAGTCGCTCTGGCCTCACCAATTGGCAACATAGCCAACAAAAATGTAGACAATTGTGGCGGTAAATTATACAAAAAATTTAGATCCATAGCTTTTATATAGTATAAAACAAAAAGAACATTAAGACCAGATAAAATTATCTAAAATCCATGATGATAGTACTTTGGAATCATAAAAACGATGATCATTTGTTTCTGAATTGAGTACTACAGTGATGATTCTCTGGCCATCTTTGCCAAGTACTTGAGTCACCAGACAATAACCAGACGCCCCAATGTAACCAGTTTTACCAGCTTCTACATCCAAATAAGAATTCAATAGCCAATTAGTAGAATAAATCATATCACTACGACCACCTTGCGTACGCAAGCTATAACGAGATGTAGCAGTGACATCACTTATATCTTCATAAGAAAATGCTTCTTCTGCCAATTTCAAAATTTCTAAGGCAGTAGATTTGTTTTCTGCAGTCAGACCCGTAGGGTCATAAAAAACTGTATTTATCAAACCAAGTTCTTGAGCTTTTTCATTCATCCTAGCCACAAACTCTACTTCACTTAGCCCAGTACTCCTGACCAAGGCCTTGGCAGCGTTGTTGTCGGAGGCAACCAAAGCTACATAAAACAAATCACTAACTCTGACTGTCTCACCACGCAATATATTTGGCTTGTTGCCATTGGTCTCGTCTTTTTCTTCCATAGTCACCAGATCATTCCAGTTAGGCCTATTTTCCAAAAACACTATAGCTGTCATCAATTTGCTAATACTGGCTATTGACCTGACTTCTTCGGCATTTTTTTGCCACAAGACAATACCAGAACTTTTATCCATCACTGCTGCTGAGGTGGCAGTCAGTTTTACTCCCAAAGAATTATTATCAACCTTAAATGGCAACTTACTTTCTTTGACCTGTCTGGTTTCCAAATTTAAAGTTGCTTCAGTATTATCTGAATTTACCACTACTGTTGGCATACGATAAGCCGGAGAGGCAGTCAAACCAAAGGATATTATAATTGTAGATACAAGAGTCCAAAGATTCATAATAAATCTTTTGCTTTTAATTTTTTAGATTTTCCTGGAGGCAAATTACCCAAAACCATCTTTCCTTCAGCTATTCTCTGCAAAAACACGACTTGATAACCCAATTTTTCCAACATACGTCTAATCTGTCTTTTCCAACCTTGATGAATAACAATTTCCAATTCTTTACTTGAGTTAATTTTTACTTTATCAGCTTTGGCCGTACCTTCACTTAGACGAATACCATATTTCAACTTTGTTATTACAGATTTATCCAATTTTTTATCTACTTTTACCAAATAAGTTTTGGCTACTTCAAATTTTGGATGAGTCAATTTATAGGCTAGATCACCATCGTTTGTCAAAATCATCAAGCCCTGAGAATCCTTGTCCAAACGTCCTACTGGAAAAACTCTAGGCTCTTTTGGCACAAGGTCTAATACAGTTTTATCGTGATGTGGGTCTTTTACTGAAGACAAATAACCAACTGGTTTGTTGATTAGATAATACACTTTTGGCTCAAGCATAACTGGTTTATCATTAGCTTCTATATCTTCACTATTTGGGTCTACTTTGATAGCAACTTCTTTTACTACTTTATTTGCTATTTTGACCTTACCTTGCAAAATAAGCTCCTCTGCTTTACGCCTAGAAGCTACTCCTGCTTCAGCCAAAAATTTGGCCAGTCTAATTTTTTTTACTTCTGGCATCTAATATATAAATTATTGTTCTTTTTCCTCCTCACCACCAATGTTGTTTTCCAAAAGATTATTCAAATTTTCATCGCTATTCAATTTTTCATAATCTGGCAATTCCTCAACTGAAGCAAGGCCCATATGACGCAAAAAATCCATAGTTACTGCGTAAGTTGTAGCCAATTGATCTTTTTCTTCACTTTCTTCTATCAACCCTCTGATCAACAAGTTTCTAATAATTAAACTACAATTGACACCACGAATCTGCTCCAACTCTTCTTTGGTGATCGGCTGCCTATAGGCAATGATAGTCAAGGTCTCCAAAGATGGCTTAGTTAATTCTCCAGTGGTTTCGTCTTCAAAATATTTATGCAAAATTTTGGCGTGTTTAGGATTGCTGACAAACTGAACCTTTCTGTTGTTGTCAGAGAGGTGTATACCACTTTCTTCAGTATTATATTTTTCTTTAAGTTCTTTTATAGCCTGAGAAACTTCTGAATCCTTTGTTTCCAAAAATTTAGCCAAATCTTTGATTGTCAGAGGCTTGGCTACTGCCAAAAGTAAACTCTCTAAAATTGAATTTAAATCCTTCATATTGAGTATTATTATTCTTGATTTTTATTTATATTCAAATCACCAAACATAGATTCTTGAATTACTATAATCTCTTTTTGTTTGACCAACTCCAGCATAGCCAAAAAACTCACCACAATCTCTGTTTTGTTTTTTCTATCGTTTAATAAATTTTTGAAACTAATATTTTTGCCTGACCGCAAAATATCTTGTATCTGGCCAATCTTTTCTCTAATAGACATAGCCCTAGCCATGACAACCTTAGGCAGATTGACTACTCGCTCTATTCTGCTTAGTACATTTTCAAAAGCCCTGATCATAGAATCAATGCTCAAATTTTTTGGTGGTACAAATTCACCAGACAAATCAATCTTATAAGGAGTACTTCTAATATAAGATCTGTTTTTGGTGTCCAAAAACATTTTGTTTATAGCCTTAGAAGCTTCGTAGTATTGACGATATATCTTGAGCTGTTCTTCCAAATCAATACCATCTTCATCTTCTATAGAAAAATCAGGCAAAAGATGTTTTGATTTGAGATAAATAAGCTTGGAAGCAATCAACAAAAAATCTGCCACTTCTTCGGCAGCTAAATTTTCAGAATTATTTATATATTCCAAATATTGATCAGTAACTTTTGCTAGAGAAATCTCAGTGATTTGTAGCTTATTTTTTTCAATCAATTGAAGCAACAAATCCAAAGGTCCTTGGAATTGGTCTAAATTTATTTGATGCATTTATTTCAATGGTTTTTTGTATAGCAATTATAGCATTTTTCAAGTGCTTTTTCAATCAAAAAAATGCTCCATTTGAGCATCTTTGGATAAAAAAATTGGGGCCGAGCGTCTACACACGGCACACGTTCGACCCCAGGTGGGCGTCTAGTAGGCGGAGGAAGAAGGAAGTGACCTACCTTTGGCCCGGGATTGTTAATCACTTTGAAAAAGCGATACTCTACAATATATCATATATTTAATATTTTGTCAAGTCTATATAAGATATACTACTATATTTTGGCT
>PKTI01000024.1 GCA_002869235.1 Candidatus Parcubacteria bacterium | reverse complement strand
TATCATTTTGTCCATTAGAGTTCAGGGTAAAGTTCAAATTGTTTCATTAGCTCAATAATTTTTTCTTTGCTAGCTGGATCAGCTTTTTTTTCTTTTAGTGTTTTTATTATTATAGAAGTCACCAATTCTATTTCGGCCTCTTTGAGCCCTCGGCTGGTCAAAGCAGCGGTGCCCAGCCTGATGCCAGATGGGTCTACTGGCTTTCTTTTGTCATAAGGTATCATATTTTTATTGGTAAAAATATGGACCTTGTCCAAAAGAGTTTCAGCTTCTTTGCCAGTCAGCCCTACACTAGTGACATCTATCATAAGTAGGTGGTTGTCAGTTCCATCTGAAACCATACGTATTCCAGCATCTCTAAAATTATTTTCCAATACTTTACAATTTTTTATTACTTGTTCTTGGTAGATTTTAAATTCTGGTTTTAGGGCTTCGGCAAAAGCTACTGCCTTGGCAGCTATAATGTGTTCCAGTGGCCCGCCCTGCATGCCAGGGAAAACAGCGGAGTCTATTTTTTGTGCTAGATTTTTTTTGTCTTTTTGTCTCAATCTATCTTCTTTTTTGCAAAGTATCATGGCTCCTCGGGGTCCACGCAAAGTTTTGTGAGTAGTAGTAGTGACTACATCAGCATAAGGGATTGGATCTGGGTGAAGTCCGGTAGCCACTAGACCGGCAATGTGAGCCATGTCTACCATCAAATATGCCCCAACTTCTTCAGCGATTTTTTGGAAAGCAGCAAAGTCTATTTTTCTAGAATAAGCAGAAGCACCAGCCAAGATTATTTTTGGTTTGTTTTGTCTGGCTAGCTCTAGGACTTGATTCATGTCTATTAGCTCGGTTTTTTTGTCTACACCGTAGTGAACAAAATTATAAAACTTTCCAGAAAAATTGACCGGGTGTCCATGGGTGAGGTGTCCGCCGTGGTCTAGGGAAAATCCCAAAATAGTATCGCCTAGATCAGCTAAGGCAAAAAAAGCTTCCATGTTGGCTTGAGAGCCAGCGTGAGGTTGGACATTGGCGTGTTCGGCACCAAAAAGCTCCTTGGCTCTATCAATAGCCAATTGCTCTGATTGATCTATGAATTCATTACCACCATAATACCTTTTGCTAGGGTAGCCTTCAGCGTATTTGTTGGTTAGCACTGAACCAGCTGTTTGGAGTACTGCCAGAGAAACAAAATTTTCTGAAGCAATCATTTCTGCTCCGTGACGTTGTCTATCTAACTCTTTTTCTAGTATTTCTGATATTTTTGGGTCAGTGATTTTTAGCTTAGCCATTGATTTTTAGCTTTAATAATACGATATTTAGTTTAGCACATTTTGGTTTACAGGCAAGTATAAAAAAAGACCGAATAAATCGGTCAATTGTCTAGGCGACCTCGAGGTCGATAATGATTTCGTGGGTGAAGTACCAGTGGCCTGAGCGCCCCTTTTCGCCGTACAGGCGTCCCTTGGCCCACCGCTTGATGGTGGTCTGGGATTTGCCAAGGTGCTTGGCGACTTCAGGGGTCTTCCACAGACGAGTCATCTCGGTCCACAGATCGTGGAGCTTGTCGATCATCTGGCCGACCGTCATGTCCCAGCGTTGGGCCAATTCGATCTCGACGTTGTAGGGATTGAATTCGCCCTCGGCCCGCAACAGAGGCAGAAGCACCAGCTTGATGAACTCCTTGTCTCGAAGCTCCTTCTGGTTGTCGCCGATTCTCGGCCTCATCCTCTTTTCGAGGTAGGTACGAAAATCAGCCTTCCGATCGCTTGTGGTGTTGTGATACCACGCCATGTCCATGGCAAGTCTCCTTTCGGACCTGAGGAAGTCGGTCAAGAAAAAGCCTCTCAGGATGTTGGGAATATCAAAGTCTATGATACCCATTCTATCCAAAAGGGCCTGGAATTCGGAGTCATCTCGGGGGATTATGCCCCCATTTTCTAGGATTGGTATATAGTAGATAGCTCGAGGTTCATCGGATATTCTGGTGAAGGCAAGAAATCTCTCTAGAGTTTTTGGCGAGTCAAAATCGACTCCCAGTTTTACGTCCGCCCTGTATTGGCGGATGGTAGCTTCTTTTGTCAAAGGCACGCCCCCTTGTGGCTTCGAGGTGTTGAAAGGATCGCTTCGTTTGTATATTAACTATATATAAAGATTATTGTCAATTATAACTCTTTGGTCATATAAGTGCCTTCGAGTTTATAGCCAAGTTTTTTGTAGTAGTTTCTAACACCAATTCCGGAAATAACAGCTACTTTTGTCAGCCCTCTTTCTTGAGTGATTTTTTCTGCTTCAGCCATTAGTTGTTTTCCTAGTCCCAGGTGTTGGGCCTGACTTATTTCGTCATCAGAGTCTTCACTATAGACTGGTATCATCTTACCATAGACATGAAGCTCTCTGATCAAAGAAGCATTTTTCAGTTCAGGGAATATATTTTCTTTTGGGTTTTCATTAAATCTCAATCTCAAAAAAGCATATATCTTTTTTTCGTCTTCTGACTCAAAACTCAAAAATATTTCTTGGCCGTCAGAAGCTGGATATTCTCTTTTTATCAAATTTGGTTTTTCTACTGTTTCCCCTTTTACTTCGCGACAGCGGATACACTGGCAGGCCTTGCCTCTTTTTTTCATTTCCGCTTGTAGGTATTGTCGGAGATTGGTGATTTTGTTTCCAGCAACAATACTTTCTTCTGGTATATCTCTTATCAATCTATTGATTCTAACCCAAGGAGGCACCAGTTCTTTTATTTTAAGCAAAAGCTCCAGAAGGTCTTTTTCAGAAAAAGGTTTATATTTACCTTGTTCATACCAACGGTAGAGCGGAGCGTATTCATTGACCACACAAGGATATATTTTGACTTGGTCAGGCTGCAAGTCTTGTGAAGAAAAAACATACTCAAACATTTTGAGATCTTTTTCTGGACTAGAGCCTGGTAGGTCTGGCATGTAATGGTGATCTACTTTTATCCCAGCTTCTTTGAGCATTTTGGTAGCGCGGATACTTTCTTCTATATCATGATCTCTGTTTATCAGATCAAGTATTTTGTTGTCAGTGTGCTGGACACCAATTTGCACTCTAGTTGTACCCAAGTACCTCAATCTTTTTATTTCATCTTCATTGATGAAGTCGGGCCTAGTTTCCAAAGTTAGACCAATTATTTTATATTTTGTGTCTTCATTTATTTTTTGTTCCTCAAGTAGACTTAGTCTTTCTCTTTTTTCTTTTTGATCAAAGGTATTGGCTGCATAAAATAGATCACGAATAAATTCTTCCTGATAGTCTTTGGGATAAAACGACCAAGTGCCACCCAAAACTAGCATTTCCAATTTGTCTACTTGGTGACCATTGTTGAGTAGAGCTTGAATACGCATATTGACCTGACGGACAGGGTCAAACATATTCATCTTGGCTCTGGCGGCCGCTGGTTCATTGGATAGATAACTTTTGGGCATATCTGGCTCCAAGGGGCAATAAACACACCTGCCTGGGCAGGTAAAAGGTTTTGATAATACTGTAATTACAGAAACACCAGATAAAGTGCGGACAGCTCTTTTGGTCAGTAATTTGGCAAAATGCTTATCTTCTTTGATTTTGCCCTTTTTTATCAGATTTTTATATGCTACAATTAAATTGGCTTTAGAGACAGGTACCATTTTCCTTTTGGAAAACACTTGTCTAGAAGCTTGCATAAAATCATGCTCGCTGGAACAATTTTTATTGTATAATTCCAGGACAATTTCTTCGATTAGTTGTTGATCTATATTTTTAGACATGAAAGCTGAAAAAATAAAAGATAATATTAAGCAAGTCTATGATGACATTGCTGAAGAGTTTTCCGCCTCACGCGCTTATCCGTGGGAGGAATTACAAGTTTTTATACCATATTTACGAGATAATTTCAAGGTTTTAGACTTGGGTTGCGGAAATGGTAGATTGCTCAAGTCTTTTGACAAAATAGACAAAAATTTTAGTTATTTGGGGGTTGATTTTTCCAAAGAGCTTATCAAAAAAGCCAAAGAGGATTTTCCAGGGCACAAATTTTTGGCTGCTGATATGACGGAGGTCAATTTTAACCCAGACAGTTTTGATATGGTTTGTATGATAGCCTCTTTTCATCATTTACCCACCAAGATGGAGCGTCTAGATTTGCTTTTCAAGATTCATCGCTGGCTTAGACCAGGTGGTTACTTGTTTATGACCAACTGGAATCTATGGCAAAAGAAATATTTGCAGTATGCCATGAAAAATTTTTGGCACAAAAAATCTTGGAATGATTTTTTCATACCCTGGACTACTTATGAAGGCTCCAAAGCTTGGCGATATTATCATAGTTTTACTGATAAGGAATTGACACACCTTTTGCAAACCGCGCATTTTGAACTCAAGCCCGAAGGGGTGTATAAGACCAAATTCAATATCAATTGTTTGGTCAGAAAATCCAAAGAAGAATTTATTTAAAAAGCTGCCTCAAGGGCAGTTTTTTATTTTATTTTTGCGCTTTTGTATGCTAAAATACGGGTATTGACAATTAATCACAATCTATGTCCTACAAAGAAAATTTGGATGCTTCTATCTTCAAAGCCTACGATATTCGTGGCATTTATCCCAAACAAATCAATGAGCAGATGGTCAATATGATTGCTCAGACTTATTTGAAATTTTTGTCTGAAAAATTGAACAAAAAAATTAAAAACCTCAATGTAGTGGTTTGTCGTGATGTCAGAGAGTCTTCCGAGCCTATTATAAATGAAGTTATTAAGGTATTTTTGCAATACGGTGTGAGTGTAGATGATCTTGGTTTGGCTTCTATAAATGATTATTACTTTGCTGTAGGTAAATACAAATACGATGGTGGTCTGATGGCCACAGCTTCACACAATCCACCAGAATATGGGGGTTGTAAAATGACTATCAAAAACACAGAGTATGATGATAGCATAGAATTTATCAGTGGTAAGGAGCTATACCAATTTTTGCAAAATCTAGATTTTCCAATTGACGAAGAAGAGGTCAATGGCAAACTAAGTAAGAAAGATGTTTTTAAAGATCACATAGAGCATATATTTTCTTTTGTAGATGTAGAAAAAATAAAACCATTAAAAGTCGTAGTAGACACTGGCAATGGTATGAATGGTCTATTGATGCCCAAGATTTTTGACAGATTACCATGTGAGTTTACACATTTATTTGCTGAGCTAGACGGAAGCTTTCCCAATAGAGCACCAAATCCTTTGACAGATGGTGCTCCAGATAAATTGGCAAAAAAAATCAAAGAATTAGGGGCTGATATTGGTTTTATTTGTGATGTAGATGGTGATCGTATAAATGTAGTAGATGATAAAGGTAGGTTTTTTGTGGGTGACATGGCTATGGTGCCTATTATCAAAGTAATGCTTGATAAGCACCCTGGCGCTGGTATAGTCTACAACTTGATTTCCAGTCACTCGGTCAAAGACCTTGTTTCTAACCTAGGAGGTAAGCCCATTAGAAGTGAGGTAGGCTACCTTAATTTGGCTCGTCATATGAGAGAAGAAAATGGTATTATGAGCGGAGAGGTTTCTGCTCACTATGCTTTCAAGGACAACTATTATGCTGACAATGCTTTTATTGCTATGTTGCTCACTTTGCAAGGTTTGTCAGAAGATGGACGTAAGCTTTCAGATATAATGGACGAAGCAACCCTGTACCACAAACTGAAGGAAAGAAATTTTGTAGTAGATAATATAGATCTTGAGCTGGATAAGATAAGAGAAAATTATAAAGACAATATTTTGGACGAGATTGATGGCATTACAGTAGAGTTTGATAATTGGTGGTTCAATCTTCGTCCTTCAAACACCGAACCACTTTTGCGACTAAATATTGAAGCCAAAGAAAAAAAAGTTTTGGATGAAAAAGTGGAAGAGCTTATGGGTCTTATTGATTATAAAGAAATCAAATAATTAATTATCTAATATAAAACTATGGGAGTATTTTTTGTAATTTTAATCGTTTTTATCCTCTTTGTTTTATTGATCTCCATTCGACAGGTCAATCAATATGAAAGAGGTATAAAATTTCAGCTTGGTAAGTATAGCAAAATGATGGACCCAGGCTGGCGCTTGGTTTTTCCTATCTTTCAGTCAATGACCAAGGTAGATATCAGAGTCAAGGCTGTTGATGTGCCTGATCAGGATGCTATTACCAAGGATAATGTAACGGTCAATGTAAACGCTGTTCTTTATTACAAGGTTGTTTCTGCTGAAAAAGCAGTTTTGGAAGTAGAACACTTTTATTATGCAGTATCACAATTGGCACAGACTACTATGCGTGATGTAGTTGGTGAGGTTACCTTGGATGAATTGCTCAGCAATCGTGATGCTATCTCTGGACGCATCCAACAGATTGTCGACAAGGCTACTGATCCTTGGGGTATCAAAGTGGTGTCTGTAGACCTCAAGCACATTGAACTGCCAAAAGACATGCAAAGAACCATTGCCAAACAAGCTGAGGCTGAACGTGAGAGACGTGCAGTTATTATCAAGGCAGAAGGTGAAGTAGCAGCCGCTGACAATATGTCCAAAGCTGCCAAGATTTTGGCTGAGTCAAACGGAGCTCTTCATTTGAGAACTTTGCAATCAATCAATGATTTGTCTTCAGATCAATCTAATACAGTCATTTTTGCTGTGCCACTGGAAATTCTCAGAGCTTTTGAAAGCATGGCTAATAAAAAATAGTTTTTAATGATTGGAGTTTTTGACTCAGGCTATGGCGGCCTGACAATTTTCAAATATATAGAAGAGAGCTTGCCTGATTATGATTATATTTATTTGGGTGACAATGCCAGAGCGCCTTATGGCGATCATAGCCAAGAAATAATATATCAATACACCAAACAGGCGGTTGATTATTTGTTTGCTCAAGGATGTGATTTGATTATTTTGGCTTGCAACACTGCCTCAGCTATGGCTTTGAGAAAGATACAGCAAAAATATTTGCCAAAATATTATCCAGGCAAGAAAGTACTTGGAGTGATCAGGCCTTTGGCAGAAGCAGTTGGTCAAATATCAAACAGTTCTATAATTGCAGTGATGGGCACAAATAGCACAGTTGAGTCAGGCACTTATATAAATGAATTTGCAGACATAAGTAAGTCTATAAAAGTTGTACAACAAGCCTGCCCCTTGTTGGTGCCAATTATAGAAGAGTCACGTGAAGATCATCCAGAGACAGAATTAATTTTGAAAGGGTATATTGAACCACTCAAAAAGCAAAATCCAGACATAGTTGTGCTTGGCTGTACGCATTATGGATTCTTGGAAGGCAAGATCAAAAAACAATTTGGTAAGCAGACACAAGTTTTAAATAGTGGTGAAGTGGTAGCTCAGAAATTATCAGAATATTTGGAAAAACATTCAATTTTGGTTAAAAAATCTTCAGATAGAAAAAGAGTTTTTTTGACCAGTAACAGTAGTGAAAAATTTGATAAAGCTGCTCAAAAGTTTTTGGGCAGAACAATAAAATCTCAAACAATTAATTTTTAAATATATGCCTCAGAAAAAAACAAAACCAAAAATAGCCTTTTTTGAAACAGAAGCATGGGAGGAGGAGTATCTAAAAAAAGCCCTCAAAGGCTTTAAGTTATACTTTTTTCCAGATGTTTTGTCACAAAAAACCCTCAAAGAAATACAAGATATAAATATTTTATCTCCTTTTATATATTCCAAAGTGAGCAAGGATATAATGGCGGATTTGCCAGAGCTCAAACTGATTACTACTAGATCAACAGGTTTTGATCATATAGATCTCAATGCGGCTTCCAAAGCAAAGGTCAAAGTTGCCAATGTGCCTACTTATGGTGCCAATACTGTAGCCGAGCATACCTTTGCTTTGATACTTTCTTTGTCACGCAAGATTCATCAATCATACGAGAGAACTTCTAGAGGCAATTTTAGTTTGGACGGTCTACGCGGTTTTGACCTCAGAGGCAAAACCATTGGTATTGTTGGTACGGGTAATATTGGTCAGCATGCTATCCGCATGGCCAAAGGCTTTGGTATGGAAGTGTTGGCCTTTGATGTAAAGCGGAGTACAAAATTGTCCAAGCGTTTGGGATTCAAATATACAACTTTGGACAATTTACTCAAAAAGGCAGACATTATATCTCTTCACGCACCTTACAACAAATCTACTCATCATATGATCAACAGAAAAAACATCAAGTTGGTCAAAGAGGGTGCAATGATTATAAATACAGCCAGAGGTGGCTTGATTGATACTACTGCTTTGGTAGACGGTCTTCGTTCTGGCAAGTTGGCAGGCATTGGACTGGATGTACTAGAGGAAGAAAAGTATATACTCAAGGAAGAAGCAGAGCTTTTGTCACCGCACTTTGTAGGTCAAAGTGAAACAGGTATTACGGAATATTTGCAGACTATAGTGGAAGGTCATATGTTGCTGGTATCGGATAAGGTAATAGTAACACCGCACAATGCTTTCAATAGTCAGGAAGCTCTGGAAAGAATTTTGGATACAACTATAGAAAATATCAAGTCCTGTTGTGCGGGCAAGAAGCTAAAAAATCTAGTAAAATAAAAAATCCCCGGTCAAGCCGGGGATTTTTTATTTTATCTTATACCAACTATTTTTCTGATTTCAGCCATATTTTTTGTGGCTATTTTTTGTGCTTTTTTAGCGCCATCATCTAGGATCTTTTGTACTTTGGCTGGATTTTTTTCATAGTCTTTTATTTTTTTCTGTACTGGCTCAAGGAAATTTATGATAGAAGTAGTCAATTCTTCTTTTAGCTTTACATTCATTAGTTTGCCAGCTTTGTGGTCTTTTAGCATTTCCTTATGTTTTTTCTCGTCACCAAAATATGAGTACAATTCAAGTAAATTTTTTATACCTTGTTCGTTGGTAACAGCTTTTTTGATTTTTTTGACAACAGTTTTTCTATCATCTCTTATCGCAACATAGCTAGCTGGGCCCATAGATTTACTCATTTTCTTTATTGGGTTGTTCAGCGCCATTACTTTTGGTGTAGGTGAAAGTACGGGCTTGACCTCAGGGAAAAATTCTTGATATCTTTTGTTGAATTTTCTAGCAACTACGCGGGTCAATTCTAGATGTTGTATTTGGTCTTGTCCTACTGGCACATTGTCTGCCAAATACAATAGTATATCAGCTGCTTGAAGAGCTGGATAAGTAAGTAGGCCAGCATTTACATTTTCAGGTTGCTTGGCACTTTCGTCTTTGAACTGGGTCATTCTTTCCAATTCAGAAACAGGAGTAAGACAATTGAATATCCAAGCCAATTCAGCATGGCCAACTACATCAGATTGTTTGAAAAAAATTGATTTTTTGGGGTCTATACCAAGAGAAAGCAAGTCCACAGCCAAATCGAAGCTCTGTTGTTTTAATTCTTCAGAACTTATATCTATAGTCAAAGCATGTAAATCAGCCAAGAAAAAATGACAGTTGTATTTATCTTGCAATTCTACCCAGTTTTTGACAGTACCTAGATAATTTCCTATGTGTATGTGTCCGGTTGGTTTTATGCCTGAAAGTAAACTTTTCATCTCTAAATTTTTATCAAATTATAAATACATTGTATCTAAATAAATCCCCGTGGTCAAACGAGGATTTAAGGCTTTAAACTTCTATTACTACTGGCAAAATCATTGGGCGACGCTTGGTTTTTTGGAAGATGAATTGACCCAAGTCATTTCGAAGTGCTTCTTTTATATAAGCATCATTGATCTTGCCGTTTGTTTTGTTGTGTTCGTTGATAATATTTTTTATCTTGGTACGGATATTTTCTACTAGGCCTTTGTTTTCTCTCATATAGATAAAACCACGAGAAATAATATCTGGAGAGTGGACTAGTTTGCCGCTCTTGCCAGATAAAGTAGCAATAACCACCACCATACCATCGGCGGCCATCATCTGACGATCACGAAGTACTATATGAGATACATCGCCCACTCCTAGACCATCTACAAATACATACTCTGACGGCACTTTTTCTTTTAGCAATCTACCATTGCCTTGTTTGTCAAATTCCATTACTTGTCCGTTGTCTGGTACAAATATACGATTATCTGGCATACCGGCTTTTTTGGCTACTTTGGCATGATTTTGCAAAAATGAGTGATTACCATATACAGGAACATGATATTTTGGTTTTACCATCTTGATCATGTCGTATAGATCTTCTTGTTTGGCGTGACCACCAGCGTGAACGTCCATCATTTTGTAGTGGACCACTTCAGCACCTTTCCTATAAAGCATGTCTTTGAGTCTTTGCACAGATCTTTCATTGCCAGGAATAACAGAAGATGAAAATACTATAGTATCTCCTGGTTCAACTTTGAGTTTTCTATGTTCATTGTTGGCAATACGCATCATTACAGCATTGTCTTCACCTTGGGCACCTGTACACAAAATAATTATTTTGTTGTCAGGATAGTTTTTCATGTCTTTGAGTTGTATGATAGTTCCTTTTTTGACTTTCATATAACCAAGTTGTTGAGCTAGCTCAACATTTCTTTTCATAGAAAATCCTTCAATAACTACTTTTTTACCAAGCTTCTCAGAAGCCCAAATAATTTGTTGTATTCTTCCCAAAAGAGAAGCAAAGGTACCAACTATAACTCTAGCTGGAGCTTGTTTTAGTATTTCATCAATATTGTGTTGGATATCACCTTCGGTCAATTGTTTTCCAGTTTCAGTAGCATTGGTTGAGTCAGCCATCAGAGCAATGACATTTTGTTTGGCCAAGGCCTTTATTTTGGCTATTTCAGTAGGTGCATCACCTGATGATTTTGGATCAATTTTGAAGTCACCAGTATGGACCACTTTTCCGTTTGGCGAATCAACAATCACACCAAAAGACCCGGGAATATTATGACTTACTCCAAATAATGAAATTTTAAATCTTCCAAGTTTTAGTTTTGTGGCAGTGGTAACTGATTTTAATTTTAAGGGAGCATTACCCTTAAAGTCTTCCTGACGTTTGGCGATAATACCTAGAGTCAGAGGAGTGCCATAGATAGTTGGATTACCCAATCTTGGTATCAAGTGAGGGATGGCTCCGATATGGTCGTAGTGACCATGGGTGATAATTACACCGCGGATATTTTTTTCTTTGCCTTTTAGATATTCTATATTTGGAATAATATAGTCTATACCAGGCATATCTTCTTCAGGCCACTGTAGACCCATATCTACAATTATAATGTCGTCTTCATATTCAAAGACAGTCATGTTTCTACCAACCTCTTCACAACCACCAATGGGTATTACGCGTAGCTTACCCAAAGCAGCCTTTTTACTTACAGGAGATTTTTTAGGAGATCGTTTCCTGTTTTGTTGGTTTTGTGATCTTTGATTTTGTTGTTGTTTATTTTTATTTTGTGGGGCAGAGTTTTTGTTATCTTTTCCGCCAGTATTTTTTGGAGCAGCCTTTTTGGCTGTTCTTTTTCTGTTTCTAGTAGTACGTTTTTTTGCTACAGAACCAGTAGCTGATAATAAATTATCAGTCGAATCTTTCATTGCATTCATAAACTTTTTGTTTAATTAATTTTTAATTAGAGAGTACACGCTTGGTTTTTACGTACCAAGCATTTACGTTATTTAATCGATCAGCCGGCAAATTGATAAACTGGAGAGAGTCCAGTCCTTTTAATTTTTTGACTGTCGGATAAGTATAAGTAGGATTATATAAGAATATAGAAAAATTTAATTCTAATAATTTTTCTTGAAAAGTTTTTAAAGGTTGTATTTTTTCTTCATTTGTTTTGGCGGCGCGGGATATGTCTAATGCATCATCTATATCCTTGTTTGCCAAAACACTTAGATTGAGCCCTGGATATTGATTTTGGCTAGAATGCCAAAAAGGATATGGGCCAGAATTTGTGTTTATTACTTCTCCAAAAACAAGTATTTCGTAGTCACGTGTTTCTATGACATCTTTTCTTATTCTTTCTTTTGATACTATGTTCAAGTTTGTTTTGATACCAATTGATTCCCAATTTTCTTGAATGATGGAAACTACTCGGACATTTTCAGATTGGTCTATAGTGGTGAGATTTACAGTCAACTCCAATGGAGCTACCTCTTCTTCATCTTCACTTTCTTCTTCGCTTGGCTTGGTTCTAAAGTTGCCTTCATCTGGCATTTGCCATTCCAATTCTTCCAAAAGAGCCTTGGCAGCTTCTGGATCGAATTCAGGAGCCTTTACCTCGGGGTCATAGCCAACCATACCAGGTAATATGGGACTATGAATTATTTGTCCATCTCCACCCAAAACTTCGTTTAGTATCCTTTCTTTGTCTATACTTAGAGCCAAAGCTTGTCTAAATTTATTTTCTTTTAATTCCTCATTATTTTGAGGGTTGAAGAATACAGCGGTGTACTGTGGAAATTGTAGATTGTTGAATTTTATCCTACCTTGATCCAAGGTATCCTTATATTCCTTGGGTAGATATATCAAACCATCTATATTTTTGTTTTGTAGGGCTATAACTCCAGTTTCAAAATCAGGATAAAATTTGAAGTTTATTTCTGAAATGTACGGTCTACCAAAATGATAATTATCATAGGCCTCTACAGTATAATTTTTGATATTACCGTTGGTATCTTTGGTTAAAGTTTTTACTTTGTAGGGACCAGAGCCAATTGGTCTGATGTTGAGATCAGACAAGGCGGCTGAAAAGGCGGGGATACTATACCAAGCATGTTCGGGTATAATACCTACTGTCAAAATAGACAGGAAAGGAGCAAAAGCTTTTTCTAATTCAAACTGGACTGTTTTATTATTTATTTTGGTGACAGTCACGCCAGCAAAAGAATTTTTAAGCGGGCTTTTATATTCAGAATTTTTGATACTAGAGACGGTAAACAAAACATCATCAACTGTGATTGGTGTGCCATCATGCCACTCTAGGTTTGGCCTTAGTTCAAAAGTATATACCTTTTGTTCGGCGTCTATAGTATAGCCACTAGCCAAATCAGGGACCAGCTCTCCTTGCTCGTCAAATTTCATCAAACCAGAGAATAGTAGATTGATTAAATCTCTGTCTACATCATTGGTAGCCAAAATAGGATTTATTAGGCGAGGCGAGCCTATTAGACCTTCGGTGTAGCTACCACCTTGTTTGGGTATAGCTATGGAGTTTTTGAGATAAAAACGCCAACCAAGAGTAAGGCTTGATCCCAAAAAGATCAAAAGCACTATTATTAGTCGGAGTTTTTCTCCTTTATTCAAAAATTTTGGTAATTGTTTTATTTGTCCTAGGCTAGGCACTTTCTTTTTGTTTAATTTAAGGATCAGTTGTTGATTGACATCCTCTGGTTCGGGGGGCAAAATCTTGTCTTTACTTTTTTGAAAAAAAGAAAAAAACTGACCAGAAAATTTTCCTGATTTTTTCCTTAACAAAAATAAGAAATCTTTGATTTTTGAGAAGGGTATAATAGTATTAAGAGTTAGTTACTTAATTAAGAGAGACCCTTATGTTTATTATAGCAAAAATTATTCAACAAAGATATTGGCCAGAGCAGTGAGTAGGAAAAGTGCAGCCAAAGCAATAGTTAAACGGAAGATTATTTTTTCCGCACCACGCTTTGTTCTATAAACTGAACTTTCACCACCAAAAGCAGAGCCCAAACCTGAGCCTCTTTGCTGGAGTAAAATGACTACAATTAGTAGAACAGATACAATAATTTGTACAATATACAGGATATTTTTCATTTTTCGAGGATAAATTAACTAGTCCATACTAACAAATAGGTCTATTTTTGTCAAGGTATAGGTTGACACTCAATTTTTTTGTGGCTAGTATTAGCTTTGGTAGTCGTTCTTACTCTAGACATTGGAGGGAGGTGTCACATGGCTAGAAGCAGAGGTAGGCGTAAACACGCCAAAAAGGCTTTTATTGAGTTCAATCGTCGTGGTCCTTGGACCGACGAAGAGCGTAAAAAGTATACGCGTCAGATCCATCATATTGTCAATTCAGGCGGTAACGCTATCAATACTTTGCCCAAAAAGAAGATAATTTCCAAGCCCAAGCCGGAACCCGAACCAACAACAATGCGAACCGGTTCCCGCTACAGAAACTATCGTAGGCCTTCATTTTATTGATCTATATACTTTTTCTAGCCCATGTTTTTTTGCGATTCAATTGAATCGCTTTTTTAATTATCTCAGCTCAATTCTTGACCGCTCGGAAAATATATGTTACCATGTCCAAGATTCGTGTTTTTAAATTTTTTTAAGCCTTAGAGCTTTATGTCAAAATTTATAACTATAAAAGGTGCCAAAGTGCACAATCTCAAAAACATCGATGTTAAGATTCCTCGTGATAAATTTGTGGTGATTACAGGTTTGTCTGGTTCAGGAAAATCATCATTAGCATTTGATACTATTTATGCAGAAGGACAGAGGCGATATGTAGAGTCTCTGTCTTCTTATGCTCGACAATTTTTGGGCTTGATGGATAAACCTGATGTAGAACAAATTGACGGTTTGTCTCCGGCAATTTCTATTGATCAGAAATCCTCTTCTCGCAACCCTCGTTCTACAGTCGGCACAGTCACAGAAATATATGATTATCTTAGATTGCTTTTTGCCAAAGTAGGTATTCCACATTGTCACAAATGTGGGGAAGCTCTAATAAAGCAAAGTCAAAAAGAAATAGCGGAAAAAATTTGGTCCCTAGATGCTGAGACAGAATTTATTTTGCTTTCACCTATCGTCAGAGACAAAAAAGGAGAGCATAGAAAAGCTTTAGAAAGGGTCAAGACTGCTGGTTATCAAAAAGTAAGATTGGATGGAGAGCTTCTTAGCCTCAAGGATGCATTGGATACGGATATTGATAAATACAAAAAACATACTATAGAAATAGTAGTTGATTATTTTAGACGAGATGGTAGCAAAGAAACAAAATCTAGATTGACTCAGTCTCTTAATACCGCTTTAGATCTAGCCAATGGTTTTGTAATCATTAATGTGCCAAAAGAGGACAAGGATTTACCTTTTTCTGAGCACTTTACTTGTCCCAATCACAATGAAGTAGCCTTTGCCGAAATTGAAGCTAGAGATTTTTCTTTCAACAGTCCTCATGGAGCCTGTCCAAAATGTACTGGCTTGGGCACCAAACTGACAGTTGATCCAGTTTTGGTCATACCCAACCCACGCTTGTCTTTGGCTGAAGGCGCTATTCGTCCTTGGTCTAGGACAGCAGCCAATCAGGGATGGTACACAGCCATTGTAGAAGCAGTAGCAAAAAAGCATAAGTTTTCTACTAGAGTAGCCGTCAACAAATTGACCAAAAAACAATTGGATATAGTACTAAACGGTACTGGCGACACCAAGTATGAATTGGAAAACGATAATAACAGCAAGTTCAATAATAACCAAAAAGCAGTTTTTGAGGGGGTCATACCAAATCTAGAAAGACGCTATCGTGAGACAGATTCAGATTATATTCGTAGTGAAATAGAGCGCTACATGAAAATAGAAATTTGTGAATCATGTCAGGGCAAAAGACTCAAACCAGAAATATTGAGTATTGAAGTAGACAAAAAGAACATTGCCGAAGTATCTAATATGGGCATTAGTGAATTGCAAAAGTTTTTTGCTGGCTTGATGAAAAAATTGAGCGAAAGAGATCAGCTCATTGCCAATCAAATTGTCAAAGAAATAAAGGAAAGATTGAGTTTTTTGATCAATGTTGGCCTTAGCTATCTTACTCTGGATAGATCAGCCAATACTTTGTCTGGTGGCGAGGCACAGAGAATACGTTTGGCCACTCAGATTGGTTCATCTTTGACAGGTGTTTTGTATATACTAGACGAACCCTCAATTGGCCTTCATCAACGTGACAACAAAAAACTTATTGAAACTTTACAAAATCTTCGGGACATTGGTAATACAGTCATTGTAGTAGAGCATGATGAAGAGACTATAATGTCTGCCGATCACATCATAGACATTGGTCCAGGTGCTGGTAAGCATGGCGGTGAATTGGTCGCTCAAGGATCGCCAGCTACTATCAAAAAATCCAAAAAATCTTTGACAGCTCAGTACATCACTGGAGCCAAATCAATACCTCTTCCCAAAAAACAGAGAAAAGGAAATGGTAAGACCCTGTCTATTCTGGGAGCTGCTGAATTCAACCTCAAAGATATAGATGTCAATTTTCCTTTGGGTAAATTTATTTCTATTACGGGTGTTAGTGGTTCAGGTAAATCTACTTTAATGACAGAGATTTTGGCCAAAGCATTGAGTAAACATTTTTATAGAGCCAAGGAAAACCCTGGTCGTCACAAGGAAATCAAGGGTTTGGAAAATATAGATAAAGTAATTAGTATTGATCAATCTCCTATTGGCAGAACCCCTCGTTCAAATCCAGCTACTTATACTGGAGTGTTTACCTATATTCGTGATTTGTTTGCGGATTTACAAGAAGCCAAACTCAATGGCTACAAAGCAGGACATTTTTCTTTTAATGTTCGCGGTGGTCGTTGTGAAAATTGTCAGGGAGATGGTGTGATAAAAATTGAGATGAATTTTTTGCCAAATGTTTATGTAGAGTGTAAAGAATGCCATGGTCGTAGATACAATGATCAAGCTTTAGCTATTCATTATCGCGATAAAGATATTTCTGAAGTACTCAAAATGACAGCTGAGGAGGCGATGAATTTCTTTTATGATATTCCCAACATTCAAAACAAGCTCAAAACTTTGGTTGATGTAGGCCTGGGTTATATCAAACTTGGTCAGCCAGCCACCACCTTGTCTGGTGGTGAGGCACAGCGCATCAAGCTAGCCACTGAGCTTTCTCGTCGTTCATCAGGCAAAACCCTTTATATTTTGGATGAGCCAACTACTGGCCTTCATTTTGATGATATCAAACGTCTTTTGGAAGTATTGCACCGTTTGGTAGACAAAGGTAATACAGTTTTGGTCATTGAGCATAATCTAGATGTTATCAAAAGCTCTGACTGGGTTATAGATTTGGGTCCAGAAGGAGGAGATAAGGGTGGTTATATAGTAGCCGAAGGCACTCCCAAGCAAGTGGCCAAAGCAACCAAGAGCTTTACAGGGCAATATTTAGCCAAAATTTTTAATAAAAAATAATTTTTAGCCCCTTAGTTAGGGGTTTTTTGGTTGATAAAAAAGCCCATTTTGAGTAATATAAATCTATGAATGATTTGGAACAATCAATACTAAGAACTCTAGCATTTTTTGATATTTTTTCTTATCCTTTGACAGCAGAGGAGATTTTCAAGTGGCTTTATAGACCAAATGACAACTATACTCTTTTGGATGTCAAAAAAGCTTTGAAAAAAAGTCAGGCTCTTAAAGAAAAATTGAGTTTAACTGAAGCTTTTTATAGTCTCAAAGGAAGAGAGCATACAGCTTATATTCGCAAGAAAAATAATAATATTGCCGAAAGAAAGTACTATAAGGCTATTAGGTTGATAAAATTTTATCGTCTAGTTCCTTTTGTCAGAATGGTAGCAGTTTGTAATACCTTGGCCTACAGCAATGCCAGAGAGGATAGTGATATAGATCTTTTTATTATTACAAAAAAAGGCAAAATATGGTTGGCTCGTTTTTTTACTATTCTTTTGGTAAAGATTTTGGGTAAAAGACCTAGTGAACAAAAGAACAAGGATACCTTTTGCTTGTCTTTTTATATAGATGAGGATAATCTCAACATAGAAAATATAAATATAAATAGCAAAGATATATATACTCCATATTGGGTATCACAGCTCATGCCCATCTATGATCCAGACGGATTATATGCTAAATTTATAGAGGAGAATTCTTGGTATCGTAGGCATTTGCCAAATGCTCATGCCAATCTTTTTTCTAAGCAAGTAAAAGAAACCAAGGCTTGTAAAACAGTAGAAAGATTTTTTAATTTTTTATTTTCTCCGCCTTGGCTCAATAATTTCTTAGACCCAATGTATCGTCGTTTTCAGTACATGATTATCGATCACAACCTCAAGTCCTTGGTAAATGTTGATACCAGAGTAATTATAAATGAGCAAATGTTGAAATTTCATGAAAATGATAGACGAGAAATGTTTTATAAAAAATGGCGAGATATAATTCATAAAATATTAGACAAAGATGAAAAATAAATTATCAAACAAAGCATTCAAAACTCTACTAGCTATTTTTGTGGTTTTGATACCCTTTCAGACTCGTTGGATTTTTCATGATTGGAAACTAGGGGGACAAATCTGGGAGTATGGTAGAGTCAGTATTTATTTGAGTATGGCCATATTACTTTTGGCAGCTATATTCTTTTTGTTGGCCAACAAAAAAGAAGTCTATTTTTCCAAGGATAGATATCTTTATTTCTTGTTTATTTATTCTCTGTTTATAGGATTTATCTCACCGATACCAGCTGTATCTTTTTATTATCTAGCTATTATATATCTAGCTGCTTTATTTGCTTATTTGATAAAATTTTTACCAAAGTATTTTGTTTTCAAAGCTTTGCTTTTTAGTGGTTCTATTCAAGCTGCTATAGCTATGTGGCAATTGCTTGCTCAAGAAGTTGTAGCTAGTAAATGGCTAGGAGTAGCTACTCATTTGCCTGAAACATTGGGTACATCAGTAGTAGAGGTGGGAGGCGAAAGATTACTTAGAGCCTATGGTACTTTGCCCCATCCAAATATTTTGGGAGGATTTTTGTTTGTAGCTATTTTTGCTGGTGTATATTTGTGGTTGGATTTTTACAAGAGGATGGACAAAAAGGGTTGGCACAGTGCTTTTGGGAAAAAAAATATTGTAGAATTTTTCTTGATAATTTTTGGTTTAGTCATCTCGTCTTTTGGTCTATTAGCCAGCTTTTCCCGTAGTGCTCTTTTGGCTTTGAGCTTAAGTTTGTTTTCTCTACTTTTGATAAATATTTTCCGTAGAAAGTGGTTGATAGTAAATGTGGTCATAAAATATGCTATTGTATTTTTGTTGGTAGCTATGTGTTTCAACATTATCTGGCCAGATAGTTGGGGCACTAGATTGAGAGCAGAGGGTAGGCTAGAAGAACAGTCTATAACTGAGAGAGTAGATACTCTAGACCAGCTAGGCTGGAATGATTATCAAACAGCATTTTTAGGGCAAGGTCTAGGCATGAATACTTACAAGCTTTATCAGGCAGCACCAGACAAACCTATTTACAACAATCAGCCTATTCACGATATATTTATTTTACTTTTAGCAGAAGTTGGTGTGATAGGAGCCTTTTTGTTGTTCAATGTTGTCAGGCTTATTATCAAATCAGCCAATCAAGTAGATATTATGTCTACTAGTCTTATATTGGGCTTGATAGTGATAGGATTTTTTGATCATTATCTATGGACTTCTTGGACTGGTTGGTTGTTGGCAGCTGTAGGTCTGGTCAATTTGTATAAACATAAAGATTAGGGGATAATAATTTGACAAAATATAATTAGCACTCTATAATATTGAGTGCTAATTTTAATTAATTAATTATTAATTTAAGCAAAAATATGAATTTAAAACCATTAGGAAACAGAGTTATTGTAAAACCTTTGCCAAAGGAAGAAACCACCAAGGCTGGTATTATTTTACCAGATACTGTCAGCAAAGAATCTCGCATGGAAGGTGAAATTGTTGCTGTCGGCAATGGTGAAAAGGTAGCGGCTTTGGAACTCAAACCAGGTCAGAAAGTAGTTTTTTCTGAATATGGCGGGTCAGAAGTAAAAGTAGAAGACCAAGAATACAAAATTTTAAACCACGATGATTTACTCGCAGTAGTTGAGTAATTTTTTAATTAAGAAAGGAATATATATATGGCAAAACAAATTATTTTCAACGAAGAAGCTAGAGCCAAAATGAAAGAAGGAGTGGATGTCTTGGCCAATTCAGTCAAAGTCACTCTTGGACCAAAAGGTAGAAATGTGGTACTTGATCGTGGCTATGGAGCCCCCACTATTACCAAAGATGGCGTGTCTGTTGCCAGAGAGATTGAGCTAGAAGACAAGTTTCAAAACATGGGCGTAGAAATTATCAAGGAAGTTGCTTCCAAGACAGCTGATGTGGCTGGCGATGGTACTACCACTGCTACAGTGCTGGCTCATAATATAATTTCTGAAGGACTCAAAAATGTAACTGCTGGAGCTAGCCCACTATCACTCAAGCGTGGTATTGATACAGCTGCTGAGGCAGTAGTAAAACAACTCAAAGAAATGTCCAAAGATGTTTCTGGCCAAGCTGAGATAGAGCAAGTAGCTTCTATTTCTGCCAATGACAAAGAAATTGGTAAGATTATTGCCGAAGCTATGGAAGCAGTTGGTAAAAATGGAGTGATTACTGTAGAAGAATCACAAAGTTTTGGTATAGAAAAAGAAGTAGTAGAAGGTATGCAATTTGACAACGGCTATGTATCACCATATATGATCACTGATACTGACAAGATGCAGGCTGTCTATAGCGATCCTTTGATACTTCTTACTGATCAAAAGATTTCGTCACTTCAAGACCTATTGCCGTTACTTGAGTCAATTGCTCAATCAGGCAAAAAAGATTTGGTAATTATTGCCGAAGATATAGAAGGCGAGGCCTTGGCTACATTGGTAGTCAACAAAATTCGCGGAGTACTCAATACTCTAGCTATCAAGGCCCCAGGTTTTGGCGATCGCAAAAAAGAAATGTTACACGATATAGCAGTACTTACTGGTGCCAAGGTAGTATCTGAAGAAGTTGGCCTCAAATTGGCTAATGCTACTGTTGATATGCTTGGCTCTGCTCGCAAGGTAGTAGCTAGCAAAGAAAACACCACTATAGTAGATGGTAAGGGCGATGCTCAAACCATCAAAGAAAGAGTGGTCCAAATAGAACAAGCTATCAAAAAAGCAGAATCTGATTTTGATAAAGAAAAATTTCAAGAACGTTTGGCCAAGCTTACTGGCGGTGTAGCAGTGATCAAAGTAGGAGCTGCTACTGAAACTGAAATGAAAGAAAAGAAAGATAGAATAGAAGATGCTCTAGCTGCTACCAAGGCCGCTGTAGAAGAGGGTACTGTTGTTGGCGGTGGCGTAGCTTATTTGAGATCTTTGCTGGCTATAGATGATCTCAAGCTAGAAGGAGAAGAAAAACTTGGTGCTGAGATTTTGAAAAAATCTCTAACTGCTCCACTAGAGCAAATTGCCAATAATGCTGGCAAAGATGGTAGTGTAGTTGTAGCTGAAGTTTTGAAAAATAAGGGCAACTTTGGTTATAATGCTCGTGAAGACAAATTTGAAGATTTGGTTGAAGCTGGTATTATTGATCCAACCAAAGTGACACGCAGCGCTTTGCAAAATGCGGCTTCTGCTGCTGGTATGTTTTTGACTACAGAAGCTGTAGTAACTGATATTCCAAAAAAAGATGATGATGGCCCAGCAGCTCCTGGCGGAATGCCTGGCATGGGCATGGGCGGCGGAATGCCAATGATGTAGTAAATAATATTTATAAAAAAGCTCCGACCTAGGTCGGAGCTTTTTGCTATTTCAAAAATATTCAAAATTCTGTTATAATATAGACAAGATAAATAGTTTCCATGCTGCTAAAAAAGACTAAACACATAGAAGGCCAAGATGGCTCCCAATATTATGAAACCAGCGAAGTTTGGGTAGCTGATTTTGGTCAGGATCATTCTGATATTAGCAAAGAATTACATGAAGAGGTGCTCAAGCTCAAGCCTTTGGCTCCAAAAAATTTTTCTTGGATGCTCACTGCTCTTATATTGTTGGTTATAATAGTCAGTAGTGAATTGGCTATTCGCTATATTGCTGGTATTTCTTTTTGGAGTGAAAATATTTTGTATTGGACAACTTGGGTTTGGCGTTTGATTTTGGTGGCTCTATGGCTACTATTGGCAAATATGAAGTGGAGATTACCAAGCGAAAAAATGTTTGCCTCTACTTTTTCCGCTTTTGTTATCGGAGTGCTTATAATGGCTATTATCAAAATAGTTTATATAAAATCAGCCTGGACTTGGCTCAATCTTTTTGTAGAACCTATCTGGATGGCTTTTATAGTGGCTTTGCTTGGTTCATTGTTTAGTAAGTTAAATAAAAATAAAATAAACATATGAAAAACAAAACTTTAGGCGCTTCCCTTATAGTGACCTTGATAGTCTACCTTTTGGTGGTTATCTTTGTTCCTATAGGTCAGTCAACATTTCTAGATAGCATATCAGGAATAATCGCTGTGCTTACTTTCGTTTTTGGCTTTTGGGCGGGCGTTCGTTTATTGGAAAAATAATTTTAACAATTAAATAAAACAAAAATGTCTGAACACAAATCAAACAACAAGGACATTGAAGATAATAAGTTTTTGGCAGCCATAGGCTATATTTGGATATTATTCTTGGTTCCTTTATTTTTGAAAAAGGATTCCAAGTTTGTCCAATTTCATGCCAAACAAGCTATGGTGCTTTTTATAGTAGAAGTAGTAGCTTGGATCATACCAGTTATTGGCTGGATTCTTGGCGTGCTAGCTCTAGTGTTTGCAGTACTAGGTATTAGGGCAGCTTTTGAGGGCAGATATTGGGAAATGCCTATTGTTGGTAAATATGCCAAAAAAATTAATTTGTAATTTTCAATTTTATTAATAATTTGAATTAAGTCTAGCAATATTTTTGCTTGACTTAATTTTTCGGAGTATTTAAAAGGACAAAAATATGATAAAGAAAAAATTTATTTTGTGGTTTAAGCAGATCGGTATAAAAGATGTGCCAAAAGTTGGCGGTAAAAATGCCTCTTTGGGTGAAATGTACAGAAAGCTAACACCTAAGGGTGTAGCAGTGCCAAATGGTTTTGCTGTAACAGCTGACGCTTATGATTATTTTATTACTTCAACAGGAGTAAAAAAAGAAATAAGGAGCATTTTGAAAACCTTAAATACTCACAATCTTAGAAATCTTCAAGCACACGGAAAAAAAGTACGAGAAGCTATTTTGGCAGCTGAGTTTCCAGAAGAGCTCAAAGAATCAATTGCTGATGCCTATGCCAAATTGTCCAAGGAGTTCAAAACAAAAAATGTAGATGTAGCAGTACGTTCTTCTGCTACTGCCGAAGATTTGCCAGACGCTTCATTTGCCGGACAACAAGAAACATATCTGAATGTAGAAGGAATTGATGAACTTTTGGAATATTCCAAAAAGTGTATGGCTTCACTTTTTACAGATAGAGCCATCTCATATAGAGCTGACAAAGGTTTCAATCATTTCAAGGTAAAATTGTCTATCACTGTCCAAAAGATGGTTAGGTCTGACTTGGCTACTTCTGGTGTGATGTTTTCTATTGATACAGAATCTGGTTTCAGAGATGCGGTACTTATAAACTCTATTTATGGCTTGGGTGAGTACATTGTCCAGGGCATGGTCAACCCAGATGAATATTATGTGTTCAAACCTACTTTGGATAAGAGCTATTCTCCTATAATTTCCAAAGCCTTGGGCAGAAAAGCTCAAAAATTGGTCTATGATAGTAAGTCCAGTGATAATGTCAAAAGTTTGCCAGTTACCAAAAAAGATCAAAATCGTTTTGCTCTAAAAGATAAAGAAGTTTTACAACTTGCCAAGTGGGCAGTACAAATTGAAGATCATTACAAAAAGCCTATGGACATGGAATGGGCTCAAGATGGTAGGACTGGTAAATTATATATTGTCCAAGCTCGTCCAGAAACAGTTCGTTCACAAGATGATCCAAATACTTTGATAGAATACAAATTGAAAGAAAG
Source organism: Candidatus Parcubacteria bacterium (assembly GCA_002869235.1). Taxonomy (GTDB): domain Bacteria; phylum Patescibacteriota; class Patescibacteriia; order UBA1558; family GWA2-36-10; genus BM519. The sequence goes on along the minus strand of PKTI01000024.1, from coordinate 16,873 downwards.
AGGAAAAGTTCTTACTTTTGGTGCTTCTGTGGGCAACAAGATTGGTCAAGGAAAAGCGCATATTATCAGAGATGTAAAAGATATTCACAAATTCAAACCAGGTGAAGTTTTGGTAACAGAAATGACTGATCCAGATTGGGAGCCAATCATGAAAATTGCTGGAGCAATAGTTACCAATTCAGGCGGCCGTACTTGTCATGCTGCTATTATTTCTCGTGAACTGGGAATACCTTGCATAGTTGGTACCAAAAATTCAACTGAAAAAATTAGAAATGGCCAAAATGTAACAGTTTCTTGTGCTGAAGGAGAAAAGGGTTATATTTACAATGGCCTACTCAAATATGATGTAAATAAAACAAACCTGAAGAATGTCAAAAAATCAAAAACCAAGATCATGATGAATATTGGTAACCCAGAAATGGCTATGTTGCAGTCATTTATTCCAAACGAAGGCGTTGGTTTGGCTAGAGAAGAATTTATTATTTCCAATTACATAAGAATTCATCCTTTGGCTCTTCTTCATTTCAATAAAGTCAAAGACAAAAAAACAAGAAGAATCATTGAAGAGCATACCGCTGCTTATAAAAACAAACCCCAGTTTTTTATTGATAAACTGGCTGAAGGGATTGCTAGAATTGCAGCTAGTTTTTATCCAAAAGATGTCATCATTAGGTTGTCTGACTTCAAATCAAATGAATATGCCAGCCTGATAGGTGGTACTCAGTTTGAACCAGAAGAAAGAAACCCAATGATAGGTTGGCGTGGTGCTAGTAGATATTATAGTCCAAAATATTTACCAGCTTTTGAGATGGAATGTAAAGCTTTGGTAAAAGTAAGAAAAGAAATGGGTCTTAAGAATCTCAAAATTATGGTACCATTTTGCCGCACAGTAGAAGAGGGTAAAAAGGTGCTGAAGATAATGGCACAAAATGGACTCAAGCGTGGTGTAGATGGTTTGGAGGTTTATGTCATGTGTGAGATACCATCCAATGTAATTTTGGCAGATCAATTTGCTGATATATTTGATGGCTTTTCCATCGGTACCAACGACCTTACCCAATTAGCCTTAGGAGTTGATCGTGATAGTGAATTGGTGGCTCACGTATATGATGAGAGAAACAAGGCAGTCAAAGATTTGGTAAGCCAAGTTATAAAGATTGCCAAGAAAAAGAAAAAAAAGATTGGTATCTGTGGGCAAGCACCATCAGACTTTCCCGATTTTGCGCAGTTCTTGGTAGAGGAAGGTATTGATTCAATATCCCTCAATCCAGATACAGTCATCAAGACAACCTTGGCTATCAAGAAGACTGAAAAAAAGAAGCGTCGCAAAAGAAAATAATTATAAAAACCTCCCCTAGGGGAGGTTTTTTGGTACTTAATATTTTATTTTATCAATCCTTGATATTCTCCAAGGGCACATAAAGAAAGATTAGAGCAGTCGGCAGCAGTGTTTATGTTTTTTTTGTTTATACAAGTTATTGTATCGTCTGACCAATCTTGGCATACTTCCATACAGCTATTATAAGCCTCGGCCATGTCAGCTGCTGTGGCGTCGGTGCCATAACCAGCACATTTTTTGTATTTTTCACACGGTATTTGGCAACCACCTCTAGTCACATCTTCGTCTATTTCATAAATTTCAGAATCAGGTATTTCATTTTCTTTACAATAATCACCACCCGATAAAACCTGGTCGCATTTGCTTATTTTGCTTAAACAATCCAGAGTATTATCTGTGAAATTAGCCATACAAGTATTTTCACAAAATTCTGGATCCATCAAACTATTGCCAGCCAACTCTTCCGGTCCTATCTCAATTATTTCTTCTAGACAAACATCTTGGATTTTTTGGTGGCAGACGCTAAAGCAATTGGCCCCAGAGTTTTCTTCTACTTGATTATTTGTGTTTTTTGGTAAAGAATTGCCTTGATTATTTTTTTTGGCGCAGCCACTCAAAGTAACAACCAAAAGAATAGGCAGGATTAAAATTAGTGTTTTTTTCATTATTATAGTTTAATAATTACAGTAAAATATTATAGTAAATATATTTTTTTGTAAATATTGACCAAATATAGATTTGAAATTATACTAATCTTGTATATTTAAATATTTTAGATAAATCTATGAAAAAAAAATTGGGTTTATTTTTGGTGCTATTGTTGGGCGTATCAGTATTGACTACTGGTTGCGGAAAAAGCGCCAATGAAAAAGCCGCTGAAAAAAGTCTGGAGGCTTCTATGGGAGCCAATGCGGATGTGAATATAGAAGGAGATAATGTAAACATCAAAACAGATGACGGCACTTGGTCAGCTGGAGAAAATATTTCTTTGCCAGAAGGCTGGCCAGAAGATGTCTATGTGACAGAAGGAAATATTTTGGCTGCTGCCTCAAACAGTTTAGGTAATAGCCTTACCATTGTTTCTGAAAAGTCAGTTGCAGAGCTCAAAAAAGAATACCAAGAAAAAGTATCTGAAAATGGCTGGGAAATAAACATGAGTTTTGATACAGAGGGAAATGTATTGTATGGTGCGGAAAAAGATGATCGCAGTCTAAGTGTAACTATTAGCACAGATGATGAGGGTCAAACTACAGTCATGATTATTGAGTCACAAATACAATAAAACACAAAACCGTTCATTTGTTTGGGCGGTTTTTGAATTGACTAAAATTTTGTTTATAATTATACTATTTAAGCATATTTTTGGAGAGGTGGCTGAGCGGTCGAAAGCGCTACCTTGGAAAGGTAGTGAACGTGCAAGCGTTCCGCAGGTTCGAATCCTGTCCTCTCCGCCAGCTAATAATTAACAACATTAAAATTATGAAAGGATTTAATGCAAACATTGAAAAAGAGACCTTAGAAAATGATAACTTTCGCAAAGTTCTCTATACTTCAAAGCATAGTCAATTAGTTTTGATGAGTTTGAAGCCTGGCGAAGAAATAGGTTTGGAAACTCATAGCGAAAATGATCAATTTTTTCGTTTTGAACAAGGACAAGGTAAGGTTGTAATAGATGGTAATGAATATTCTGTAGAAGATGGTTCGGCTGTAGTAGTGCCAGCTGGCTCAGAACACAATGTAGTCAATGTGTCTGATTCAGAAGACTTGAGACTCTATACTATTTATTCTCCTGCTCACCACAAAGATGGTATTGTGAGATCGACAAAAGAAGAAGCAGAAGCCAACGAAGAAGACTTTGAAGGCACAACTACTGAATAATTTTCTATAAAAAACAGTCTTAATAGGGGCTGTTTTTTATTTGGAAAAAGCTTTGTTTTTTGCTATAATTTAGAAAGCTTTTATCATTTAAAATTAATAAAATGGCTAAACAGGATATGGAATCCATAGGTAGTTTGCTGGGAAAATCTTGGCAAGTTTACCGCAATAATTTAAGCAAATTTGTCACTTTGATAATTTTGTATACACTACCTTGGTTGGCAGTTGGCCTGATAACAACTTTATTTAAGGCGGCTAATTATCTTTTGGAAAACAATACAGCTTGGCTAGTATTGATCAATATCTTTTTGGCATTACTTATGCTAGGAGGCCTGCTTTTGGGTATAGTAGTATACTTTAGTGCTCAAGCAGCAATATTTATATTGGTGCAAAAAGAAAAAACCAAACTCTCAGTTTCCAAATTGTTTTATGAAGGCAAGAAATATGCCTGGGATTATTTTGTCTTGGGTATTTTTAGTACTATTTTGATATTTTTGTGGACCTTACTATTTATTGTACCGGGTTTTATTTTTATGATTTATTATTCAGTTGCTTTTTGGGCTTTGTTTGCCGAAGATAAAAAAGGTTATTCAGCCCTAAAGCATAGTAAGCAATTGATAAAAGGTAAATGGTGGGCAGTATTTTGGAGAATATTTTCAGTAAGTTTTTTCCTTTGGGTTATTATGATGATTCCAGTTTATTTTATGGATAGCAAAGCGGCTGTAGAAACTTGGGGAGATATAACAAATATAATCAACATCATAGTTTCTCCTTTCTTGGTAGCTTATTCATATTTTATATATAAGGATTTACTTAGACTGAAAAAGAAATAATGAATAAACGATATAACCCAGATTATATTCACCACAAAGATTCTAAGATAATTTCTAGTATAAGGGATATAGTTTTTGGTTTGGAAGATGGCATGGTATCCACCTTGGGTGCCATCACAGGTATAGCAGTAGGTAGCCAAAGTCATTATACGGTTATTTTGGCTGGCATGGTTATTATCGCTGTAGAGTCTATTTCTATGGGTATTGGATCTTATATTTCCAATTTATCTGAACATGGCATTATAAAGAGGAAGCTCTATGAGGAAGAAACTGAGATAGAAGATTTTCCTCACGAGGAAAAAGAGGAGATGGAACAAATATATATAAGAGATGGTTGGCCAAAGGATCTGGCTACAAAAATGGCCGAAGCCACCTCTCGGGACAAAAAGCTAATGCTCCACGAGATGGCTCATCATGAACTCAATATATTGCCAAATGAAAAAAGACATCCAGGTATGAATGGCCTATTTATGTTTTTTGCCTATATATTTGGAGGCATAATACCTTTGTTTTCTTATTTTGTTTTACCTATAGACCTGGCGATAAAAGTCTCTATAGTAGTTACTTTGCTAGGTTTGTTTCTTTTGGGTGCAAGCACTGCCTACTATACCAAGGGCAATTGGCTCAAGATGGGATCTAGAGTTTTGTTTTTGGGAGGTATAGCTCTTTTGGCCGGTTATCTGATAGGCAAATTTGCCAGTTCAATCAATATAGCAGTTTAATATGGATATATACAAAATAATAGGTATATTTGGTTTATTACTTATATCTACAGGGGTTTTGACTCAAAAAAAGAATGAAGATTTGTGGTATATCTTTGGCGGGACTTTTCTTTTGGTGTATAGTGTATATATAGAGGATTATATATTTATAGTTTTGCAGATAGTCTTTACTTTATCAGCAATATATCATTTTACTAAATTAAAATTTAAAAAATAGTTTAATCAATTAAAATTTAAAATTATGGCAAAACATGATTCAGCCAAATATGCATTTTTTTATCTTCTATCTTTGGTAGCACTTGTTTTTGTAGCTATATCAGTGGGGATGATAGTGTTTCAGATTATCAACAAAGAGATAGTTGATGTGCTCAACAATTACAGTGGCTCTTATAGTGATGATGTTATGAAATTTGCTATTTCAGCAATTATAGTTTCAGCACCTATATATTATCTAACTTCTCGACAGATATACAAGAGTCTTTATAAGGGTACCTTGGACAAAGATGCTGCTGTCAGAAAATGGCTTACTTATTTGATCCTTTTGGTAGCGGTGATAGTGATGATTGGCTTTTTGATTGCTACAATCAATAGTTTCTTGTATGGTGATCTTACTACCAAGTTTATCCTCAAGACTTTGACAGCTTTAATTATTTCTGGATCAGTTTTCTCTTTTTATCTTTATGATATTAGAAGGGAAGAAGTGGCTGGTAAAAAAGATAAAGTAATATCTTATTTTGCTTGGGTTTCATTGTTTTTGATTCTTATCGCTTTTGTAGCTTCATGGTTTTTTGTTGAATCTCCACAAGATACTAGAAACAGAAAAATAGACAGAGAAATTACTAGTGATTTGTATCAAATCAATGCAGCTGTTTTGGACTACTATACTTTGAATGAAGAGGTGCCAGTTGATTTGGATGTTTTGGTAAACGGAGATTCTGGTTATAGATTAAGTCAAGAAACGATAACGCATCCAGTCAATAAAGAAGAATATAGTTATGAGGTTGTTGATGATGATCAATATAAAATTTGCGCAGAATTTTTGACATCAAACATAGACGATGATTCAAATATTTATTATTCATCTGATTACAAGCATGATAAAGGTTACGAATGTTTTAATCAGAAGGCCGCTAATTTGAACGAAAAAGTAATTCCACCACAGCCAGTAAGAATAGATTAGTTATGGAGTGTAGAGATTTTCTCAAAACACCAATAGGGGTTTTGGAGATTGTAGCAGATGAAAAAAATATTCTGGCAATAAATTTTACAAAACAGGCTCGCCTCGATTTGGCGGAGCGGGCAAGAAGGAAAAATAGCAACGCACTTACAGAAAAGTGCGTTGTTACGCTCAAAGAATATTTTTTTGGCAACAAAAAGAAGTTTTCTTTAGATTTGGAATTTGTTGGTACAGATTTTCAAAAAAAAGTTTGGCAAACACTAGTCCGAGTACCTTATGGCAGCATAATCTCTTATGGAGATTTGGCTACTATGATAGGTCAACCCAAGGCCGCTCGAGCAATCGGCGGAGCAGTCAATAAAAACCCAATCCCCATTATTATTCCTTGTCACAGAGTATTGGGTAGTGATGGTAAATTGGTTGGCTATGAAGGCGGTTTGTGGCGTAAAAAGTGGCTTTTGCAGCACGAAAATAGCTTTGACTAAAGTTTAAATTTGACCTAAGATAAGTTCATGAATACCGTAGAAGAGGTAAAAAACAGGTTGGATATAGTAGACGTTGTTTCTGGCTATATAAACCTCAATCAAGCTGGCGGTAATTTTAGAGCTAGGTGCCCTTTTCATAATGAAAAAACACCTAGTTTTATGGTATCTCGTGAAAAACAGATTTGGCATTGTTTTGGCTGCGGCAAGGGTGGGGACTTGATTAGTTTTGTACAAGAATACGAGGGAGTAGATTTCAAAGAAGCTTTGCGTATGTTGGCCGAAAAGGCCAATGTGCCGATGGAAAATATGCGTTTTGAAAAAAAGGAAGATTATAGTCGTTTGTATGAGGTAAATCAAGAGGCAGCCAAGTTTTATCAGAAGATTCTCAATCAGGATGACCTTGTCAGCAAAAAAGCCTTAGATTATCTTCAAGAAAAAAGGAAAATAAAAAAGGGCAATATAGACAAATGGCAGCTCGGTCTGTCAGGAGATACTTGGGATGGTCTTTTGCGGTATCTTATTTCTGAGGGTTATAAGGAAGATGATATTTTCCAAGCTGGCTTGATAATAAAAAAGAAAGATGGTAGTGGTTATGTAGATCGTTTTCGCAAACGTATCATGTTTACTATATTTGATACGCAAGGTAGGATGGTGGCTTTTACTTCTAGAACTCTAGCCGGCATTGCTTACGATGAAGAGGAACAAGGTGGTAAGTACGTCAATAGTCCGCAAACAGTTATTTATGATAAAAGTAAAATTCTCTATGGTTGGCATTTTGCCAAAGATATGGTGCGAAAGAAAAAGTATTTGATTGTCGTAGAGGGTAATATGGATGTTATTGCTGCTCACCAGGCAGAGACCACCAATGTAGTAGCGGTCTCAGGTACAGCCTTAACTCTTGATCATCTCAAGTTGATAAAAAGATATTGCAACAATGTCATCTTGGCTTTTGATAGTGATCAGGCAGGGCTACTTACATCTTTTAGGGCTTTCAAAAATATTCGCTTAGGTTGGGAGCAGGAAATGAATTTTAAAGTATTACTTCTTCCAGCTGGCAAAGATCCAGCAGATGTCATAAAAGAGGATAAGGGTAAATGGCTAGAAGCAATAGCCAACTCATTGCCCCTAGTGGATTATTATCAAAAAAAGATAATGGCTGCTATTGATAAAAACAGAGCTGACCACAAAAAAATTGCTGCGCAAAAATTACTTTATGTAATCAAGTTTCTTCAAAGTGAAGTTGAGCAGGAGCATTATATTAGGAAATTATCAGAAGAATTAAAAATATCCTTGGATACACTTAAGTCAGAATTTGATAAAGTCAAAGTAACAGAGGGGGTTCCTAGCTATCAAGAAAACCAAATAGAACCACAGTCCAAAAAAGATAATTTATTGATTTTATCTGAAAACATACTATCAATTGCCTTGTTCAAAATAAATTATCTGGAAAAAATGATAGAAGAAATTGAGCCAGATACACTGGAAGAGTCCTTGCGTTCTCTTTACAGTCAGATTATAATTCATTATACTAAGCATCACAATTTGGATGATTTTTCTAAGCAGCCAGAGTTGAGTGATGAGGACAAAGATAATTGGATTAAGCTGTCTATTCTAGGTGAAAAGGATTACGCTGATGTTAGCGAAAAAGATATAGAAAATGACTGGCAAAGTCTAATTTTTCGGCTCAAAAAGTCCTATCTAGAAACAGAGAAAAATCAATTGATCAAAGATTTAAGGCAAGCGGAATTAGATAATGATTCAGAAACCCAAGATCAAATAGCCCATAAAATTAACTTATTAAATAAGCAAATTCATAAATTACAGAGCTAAAATGCCTGTCAAAAAGAAAGCTACAACTAAAAGGGCTACTTCTAAAAAGAAGGTAGCCAAAAAGAAAAGCACTGCCAAAAAAAGCAGTGTCAGCAAACCTAAAAAGGTACGTAAGTCAGCTGTCAAAACTACTAAAGCAGCGACAAAAAAGAAGGCAGCCAAAAAGAAAGTTGCCAAAAAAACTACTAAGGCTGTAAAAAAGACAGTCAAAAAAGCGGTCAAAAAAACTCCTAGCAAAAAGACCAAAGCCAAGATCAAGGCACCAAAGTCAAAATTCAACGAAGTTTTGGCTGATGGCTTGATCACCAAAGCTCATTCTCGAGGATTTATCACTGAGGATGAGATGCTTAGGGTATTTACGGATTTAGAAGATTATGTAGATAACCTAGAAGGTTTTTTGGACAAGTTAGATGAATCAGCTATTCAGATAGTTGCTACTGATGGAGGAATTTTGGACACCAAAGAAAGCACACAAGAGATATTGGCTAGATCTGGTATTCAGAGTGATCAAAAAAGAGGTGATCTCACCGATATAGCAGCAGACTCTATTCAAATGTATCTAAGAGAAATAGGTAAGGTGCCTCTTTTGACAGCAGAAGAGGAAATGATGTATGCCAAGCGTAAAGAAAAAGGCGACTTGGAAGCCAAGAAAAAATTGATAGAATCAAATTTGCGTTTGGTTGTATCTATTGCCAAAAAATTTACTGGACGCTCTCTTACTCTTTTGGATCTTATCCAAGAAGGTAACATAGGCTTGTTTAGGGCAGTAGAAAAGTTTGACTATCGTAAGGGTTATAAGTTTTCTACTTATGCTACTTGGTGGATTCGTCAGGCTATTACTAGAGCCTTGGCCGATCAGTCTAGAACCATTCGTATACCAGTTCACATGGTAGAAACTATCAATCGTTTCAATCAAGTAGAACGTCGTTTGGTTCAAGAACTAGGACGTGATCCTTTGCCAGAAGAAATTGCTGCTGAAATGGGAGAAGATATAGACAAGGTCAGACAAATAGTAAAGATTTCTCAGGAGACTGTGTCACTAGAAGCTTCAGTGGGTGACGATGAAGAAGATAGCACCTTGGGCGATTTTATAGAAGATGAAAAAAACATTGGTCCAGATAGAGTAGCAGCTCTTAAACTTTTGGGAGACCATGTCAGAAAGGTAATTGGTGACCTTACTCCTCGTGAGCAAAAGATATTGGAAATGAGATTTGGTCTAGCCGATGGAGTAGCTCATACTCTAGAAGAGGTTGGTCAAGAATTTGGCGTAACTCGTGAGCGTATTCGTCAGATAGAGGCCAAAGCCCTAGAACGGATCAAAAAACACGAAGATATGCGAAAACTTAGAGATTATTAGATTATACGACTATGGCGCTGGTATCCGCATTGTCGGATACCAGCGCTTTGTGTTATTATAATGATATGTTTTTAACACCACATACATCAGCTGCGTTATGGATTTCTACAAAAGTCACTGATCCTGTCTTGGCTTTCTTTTTGGGTGTGATATCACATTTTATTCTCGATTTTATTCCTCATGGAGATGAAGATATAGGTACCCACAAAAAAACAAAGCGTGGTAGGTTTATATATATGATGAAGGTCGCAACAGTAGACTTCATTTTGTCTGTTGCTTTGATATATTTTTTTGTTACTCGTCAGCACGAATACAGTCGCCCAGCTTTAGCCGGGGCTGTTATAGGTGCTTGGATTCCAGATTTGGCCTGGATTGCTATTGAAAATTTCAAAATGACTTCTTTGTATTGGTATATAGTCTGGCACGGCAAAATACACAATGCTTTTGGTTGGCGGTATTCGCCAGTATATGGAGTGCCATTTCAGATAATAGTGACTCTGATCATAGTTAGAATTTCTCTTTAATTATAGCTGATGGATATATTAGAAAAAATCAAAAAACACCGATCAGTTTTTGTTTGGCTGATTTTTTTGTTGTTGTCTTTTTTGATTTACGGCACAACACTGAATGACTTTTTCTTGTCTGACGATTGGCATTGGCTGTACTTAGCCCAGCAGAGAGTTGTGGATTGGCAGGTTTTTTTGACCAACTATGCTGGACAAAAAGCTGGTGGTTCTTATAACCCTCTCCTATTTTTATTTTACAAGTTTTTTTACTCTATTTTTGGTATCAAATATTTTTGGTATCATTTTGTCAGTATATTAGTGCATTCTATCAATGCTTTTTTGGTTTATTTTTTGGCCAAGCAGGTTTTTGTTGTTGGCAAATTGAAGTGTAGCCAAAATTGGGCAATATTGACGGGCTTACTTTTTGTGTTTTGGCCAGTACAAGTAGAGATTATTACTTGGATGGCAGCTTGGGCGCATTTGTTTCCTTTGACTTTTTATCTTTTGTCTTTGGTTTTTTATTTTTCTTACAAAAAATCTAGCAAGACAAGGTATATATTTTTGACATTATTGTTTTTTGCAGTAGCTCTACTGACCAAAGAGATTGCCATATCGCTCCCTTTTATTATTTTATTTTGGGAAATATATTTTTATTCCATTGGCCAAAAGGACAAGAAAATAATTTTTTATCTACCAGCCTATTTTTTCTTGTTAGTTTTGTTTTTTATTTTAAGGTATGTATCTACAGCAGTTGTTTTTGGTTATTATGGTCGGCAGGAATTCCAAATAGATATTAGTCCTTGGATAGCAAATATTGCCGTGTTCATTTCGGACATAGTGACCTTTTCTTTTTTTAGGACAGAAGCTTATAAAGCGGCCTATTATCTGACCGACGCTTTGGCAGTTTTTGTATTAGTTGCTCTGGCTATTTATTTTTATTATTTATTTATCAAAAAAAAGTGGCTCATATTTACTTTATTTATTACTTTTATAATTAGTTTGGGCCCAGCTATCTTGGTGGGATTACACAGGACTAGTTTTGCCGGTGAAAGATATTTGTATTTACCATTGGTGTTTTTCTTATTGTGGTTTGTTTGGTTATTTTCCAAATGGAAAATTGGCTACAAATTTAAAGTTGCTATTTTGATATTTTTTGCTTTATTTAGTGTTGTAGTTATTGAGTATAAGAAAAATCTTTGGCAAGAAGCAAGTGATTTGAGTAGACAAATTATTGCTAGTTATAAAAATTTGGATTTGCCTCCAGGCCAAAAATTAGCTACTATAGCCTTGCCAGACAACCTTTCTGGAGCAGAGGTATATAGAAACAACCTCAATCAAGCTCTTTATTTTATGTATCCAAACACTCATCCAGATATAGTTTCTTTTTTGCCAGTGTATGTAGTAGCTGATCCAGAAAACAAAGACAATAAATTGTTGAATTGGCAGCCATACGGAGTAGGTTGGTTGGCAGAGAGTGTAGACGGAGGTCACGTGGTAACTGGGTTTACTTCAGTAGAATATCTTGGTTTTTATTTCGAGCTTTGGAATTATAATTATCAAAATTATAAATCAAATACGATTCGTTTGATACCAAATGATGAAATGTTAGAAAAGCTAGAGAGCGGGGAAGTAAAAATTATGATATTTGATCAAGGGGTTTTAAAAATTTTAGAATAATAAATTGCTTATGGAATATTTGAGAAATTATGATAAAAGTTTTAGACATTTGGCATCTATACCTTTTATTTATTCAGTAGTATTTCCAATAATTCTTTTGGATATAATATTGGAAATATACCATCATGTATGTTTTTCTCTTTGGGAGATACCATTGGTAGAAAGAGATAAATACATCAAAGTAGATAGACACAAGTTAGAGTATTTAGATATTTTGCAAAAGGCAAATTGTGTTTATTGTGGTTATGCTAATGGATTTTTGAGATATGCAGCTGCTATTGCTGGCAGGACAGAAAAATATTGGTGTGGAATTAAGCACAAGGAAGATGAAAAGTTTAGAGTACCGGAGTACCAAAAAGAATTTGTGGACTATGATGATGCCGAAGCTTTTGAGACAAAATATAGAGGAGAATAAAAAAAGACCTTTGATTTTCAAAGGTCTTTTTTGTTTTAATAAATACCGTGTTTATTGAAAAACTCAGAGTATTCCATATCAACTTTTACTATATGATTTATCCACCAGTCTCTGAGAAAATTAAATACTTTGTCTACAGTTTCTTTGTCTGATTTTTCAGCTACCTCTTTTTTTAGTTCACTTAGTTTTTTCTTGTATTTTTCATGCTGTTTTACATGAAATTCAGTTTCAGGATATTTTGTTTTGTCAAAATGTTTTTCTTCAGTGTTGAAATGGTAAATAGAGTAATCTTCCAATTCGTTGACAACATTGATAACGGTATCACTCTGTATTTCGTTTTCTTCTAGTCTTTTCAACTTGTTCATCAGATCAAATATTTTTTGATGCTGACCATCTATCTCTTTTACATTTACAGAGTAGATTTTTTTCCATTCTAATGCCATAGATTTATTTTAATTATACTTTTATCATAGTATAAAAACATTTTTTTATCAATATTTTTTTAGGGGTTTTTGATAATTGAGCCAGAAGAAAATCATACTTATCATTACTATAAAAGCTATAAACAGGAAGGCCATTTGCATGGAGTATAGATCAGCCACATAACCAATTATAGGCATAGTGATTAATTTTATAGAGGATTTAAATAACTCCAATATAGAACCCATGGTGGCTCTATTTTTGGAAGAGACCCTTTCGTGAAAAAGTGAATTGGATACTGGCGACCTGATGTTTTCTGCCATTAGTACAAAGAAAAATAGAGGAATAGCCCAAACAGATGATATACCAAGACCTAAAATCACTATCGGTATTATTGATAGTAAGCTTATGTAGTTTAATATCTTGACAGCGCCGTATTTTTCTTCAAGTCTAGTAGCATATCTAGCGATGAAGGCTGCCAAGAGCAAGAAAACAGAATATATAATACCAAAATATTGTAGATCAACTTCTACATTTTTCATATAAGGTTGAACAAACTTTTCTAGCGATACTACTCCAGCAGAAAACAAAGCTACATTCATTATTACTTTTCTGAGACCCTTGTTTTGCAGGGACTCTCTAAAAGAATCTTTGGCAAATAATATATTATTTTTTATATTTATTTTTTTGGTTTGTTGGCATTCTTTTAGCTTTGCCCAGGTGATGGTTTGTCCAAAATTGATTAGCGCTGGTATAGCGGCAAGGAAAAATACAATACTAAAACCACTATGATAAGCTACAAATCCGCCCAAGGCTGTGCCGATACTTTCAGATATTCTGGCATAAAATTTTTGGTTTGCCTTGACTAGAGTATAAGTAGGTGAATTTTTGTTTTGCAGAAGATAGCCATAGACATAAGCTGTTTCTGTGCCAGAGCGAAAACTTTTTCCCAATTCATATACCAGGTTAGCAACAAGTAGGGTAACAAAATTTATCGAAAAACCAAAAAGTAAAAAGCTGATAAATATCAGCAATTTTGAAATAAGTATTCCCCGTCTTTTGCCGTAGACATCAGCAAATATTCCAGTTGGTATTTCTATGATAAAAGAAAAAACAGACCCAATAGTAAAAATCCAAAATATTTCCGAATAGCTCAGTCCAAGATCTTGAAAAAATAAAACAATAATTGGGACAAAGTATGTCTGATTTTTGAGGAAAGAAGCTAAATAGAATTTTCGGATTTGTTGCATATATTTGAATTATATCACAAAAATTTTAATATTTATATCTAAGATGTTATAATAGAAAAAATATTATTGATGTTTATTTTATGAATAAAAAAGCTTTATATATATTTATTTTTTCCTTATTTGTCATTGTTTTGACAGGTATTTTGTTTTATCCAAAAGAGGACACAAAAAATACATACAAGGTCAATTTGGTGGAAAAAATCTTTCAAAATACTGATAAAAAAGAGGACTTGTCTGAAGAAGTAGAAAAAAATCACCCTATGGCAATTGAAAGTTTGAGGGTTGGAAATTATCCAGGGGGAGATTTTGTAGTTGAAAAAGAATTGCTAAATGGGAGCAATTATAAGCAATCGGTGGTTTCCTATCAATCAGAAGGATTGAAGATATATGGTTTGTTGACAGTGCCCTTAGGAGAAGTGCCTGATAATGGCTGGCCAGCTATTTTATTTATACATGGTTATATACCGCCGGACCAGTATTCTACTACTGGAAATTATCCTACCTACCAAGCACGTTTGGCCAGAGCAGGTTTTGTCACTTTCAAGCCTGATCTAAGAGGACATGGAGATTCTGAGGGTGAACCAGTCAGTGCACACTATTCTGAAAAATATTTGATAGACACACTCAATGCTTTGGCATATTTGAAAGACGATGAAAATGTTGATGCAGATAGAATTGGCTATTGGGGACACTCCAATGGTGGTCAGATAGGCCTAAGGGCAATAGTAATTTCTGACGATATCAAAGCTGCCTCTTTGTGGGCGGGAGTAGTGGGTAGTTATGAGGACATGTTTGAAACTTATAATTACAAGATATCTTTTTTGCAAGACGCTACCAGTACGGAGTTGGTATTAGAAAATGATTTGCCCAGTGAAAATCCAGATTTTTGGAATCAAATAGACCCTTATTCTTATTTGTCCGATATAGATGCCGTCCTAGAGCTACAGCATGCTACAGGGGATGAGAGTGTGCCTATAGAGCTATCTCGTAGCCTCAAAGAGGAATTGGACAAAATAGGCAAGCCTGTTGATTATTATGAGTATGTGGGTGATGATCACAACATAGCTGCTAATGTCAGTAGGGCCTTTGCTAGGAGTATAGAATTTTTCAGAGAAAATTTATAAAACAAAAAACTACCCCTTGAGGGTAGTTTTAAAATTTATTTTTTCTTCTTTTTGGCCACCTTCTTTTTAGTGGTTTTTTTAGTAGCCACTTTCTTTTTGGCCACCTTCTTTTTAGTGGTTTTTTTAGTAGCTACTTTTTTTTCAGCAGGCGCTTCTTTTTTTTCTTCAGTAGGTTTATCCTCTTTAGGATCCAATGTTTTTATCAGCTGATCTATTCTATAGTTTAGTGTTTTTATTTCTTTTAGTATTTCTTTTGAATGATCTGGACCAGCGCTTTTTTCAAAACGTGGTCTTCTGTCACGGTCACTGCCAAATTTGTTGGGACGAGAATTTCCCCCACCTTGCTTGCTGAAGCAGTCGCTACAAAAGATAGGCTTGTCTCCAGTTGGCCTAAAAGGCACTTCACAATCTTTTTTGCAGGCATCACAAACAGCGTGGTGCATATTTGATCTATCACCTCTATCTCTATTAAAACCTCGTCCAGAATCTCTTCTGCCAAAATTTCCTCTATTACTTCTGTCACTTCTGCCAAAATTTCCCATATTTTTTTGTTAATTGATATAGTTAAAGTCTAGCTGTTTGTCAGATAAAAAGCAATGGGCAAGATATTTTTTGATTTTTTATATAATAATAGAAAATATGATACAATATAAACAATGAGTAATAAAAAAATATACAAAATATCCATTTTAGCAATACTTTTGGTAGTAGCTTTTTTTATGCGTGTGCATATAAAAGATTGGTTTTATGAACTCAAAAAAATTGGCTTGCCATCAGAGATAAAATACACTTATCACATAGAGCCAGAAGATACATCTTCTGGCATCAATCTGGCAGTTCCATTTTTTGCTCAGGCGCCTGATGGTGATTGGTCTTTGCCATACCTGGAGGCCTGCGAGGAGACATCTGCTCTTTTGGTAGATAGTTTTTATAGAGGTACTGAGTTGGATACAGAAACAGTCAAACAGGAGATAGTCAAAATGGTTGAATGGGAGGACAAGAGATTTGGTCACAATCTAGATACTACTGCGCAAGAGACAGCTATATTGCTCGAGGAATATTTTGCTTATGAACGTGTAGAGGTTATTTATGATTTTTCAATAGAAGCTCTCAAAAAACACTTGGCTATGGACAGGCCAGTGATAGTACCAGTGGCTGGCAGATTATTGAACAATCCTTTCTACAAAGCTCCTGGTCCAGTGTATCATACCTTGGTCGTCAAAGGTTTTACCAAAGATGGTGATTTTATCACCAATGACGTAGGAACCAGAAGAGGGCACAATTATGTCTATAAGGCAGATATATTTTATGATGCAATTCATGACGGACCGGAAAATGTAAATGAGTTGGATGATGAAACGCTAGAAAAAGAAATTTTGTCTGGTCGAAAAGCCATGATAATAGTCTATCCAAACGAATAAAATAAAAAAACAACCCCGGAGTCTATTTTTAGAGGTTGTTTTTTTATTTTATCTTATGTATTCTGCTTGGCATTTATTTTCTTGGCACACCGCTGGACCAAATTGAGGGCAATCTTGCTTCATTATATTTTTTGTATTTTTGTATTCTTCAATGGCCTTAGTGGCATTTTTATTGAAGTAAGCTTTGTAGCAAGAATTGCTAGGATTACTGATGGTTACACAATCTTCTGCTTGGTTACATATTTGAGGATTACTACTTAGCTCGGTCTCTGTGATATTGGTTTGTTCTTGTGTGGGTGATTGTTCATTAGAATTGACTGTACATGAGGCTCCCATAATTAATGGGAAAATTAATACTAATAAAATTTTTTTCATAATTTTTAATTTAATTAATATAAATTTATTATACCAAAAAATCGTCTTTAGGGCTATTTTGCTCGAG
>PKTI01000007.1 GCA_002869235.1 Candidatus Parcubacteria bacterium | reverse complement strand
TAGTCGGTGGAGCAGTTGATATTACTATCACTACACCAAAAGGAGATTTGGATATGGGCACCAAGATAGCTGATTATTCAGATGAAGAAAAAATTCAGACTTTTTGTGATAATATAAGCGATGATCAAAAGTATAACAGAAAATTACTTCATGATTTAATGATCAAGGTTGGCTTTGCTCCTTTTTATGGAGAGTGGTGGCATTTTTCTTATGGAGACAAAGAATGGGCAGCCTTTTATAAACATTCTCGCTCTCTTTATTCTCCTATAGATTTTACTTTATCTACTGGCTATCAAGTAAAATAAAAAGCCCATCATTTTGGAGGACTTTTTATTATCTCCATTTCGCTTGATAGTGAGATATTATTTCCAATTATATTTATGTCTATATTTTGATCGGTGGGTTGGATTACAGATTTACATTTACTTACCTTTCCTACGGCTATGGTACCAGATCCACAAGAGCTTTCATAAAAAAAAGAGTTTATATCGCGTACCCAAACTACGGGGTGCATTTTTATTTTTGAATTATTTTTTTCTATCCAGCATACTCCCACAGCATTTTTTTGGGTCAAATTTAAATCGGAAGTTATTTTTCGGTGTTGTTTTTTATAAGAATTTTTAGGAAAATTTCCTTCGATTACTATTTGTACTATTCCTCCAAGATCTACCATTTGAGCTTTTTTGCCCAAGGCCTGTATAAGGCTTGTGTTTATTTGTAAATTTTCAAATGTACAAGATACTTGATATTTGTTTTTATTTATTTTATCTACTTTGGCTTTGATTATATTTTTAAACCCGGACATAGTAAATTGGGGTTTGTTATTTTTTTCTGTATTGGCCAATATTATGGCAGCAGCTCTGGCAGCGTTGCCGCAAAATTCGCCACCACTCATTTCAAAATGTTTTTCTTTAATAATCAAAAAGCCACACTGTTCTACGCCATATTTTTTTGTTTCTTCTAGTAGCTCAGCACCTATCTGTGAATATTCATTACTCTTTAGTTTTTTGTCCAACAATTTTATAGCAGTAGGATTGCCTCCAGCTGCTGTGATTATAAAAACGTCATTAAACATAAATAAATTTTTTTAGTTGTTATTTTTCTTCACTTAGGCATTTTTTGCCCAAAATAAATGCTTCTACACCAATTTGGTTTTTGTTTAGTGCAAATATGATATAACTGTCTTCTGAAGCTACTATTTTCTCCTCACCGTCTATACCAATTAAGGTATCTTTTTTTATAAATTCAAAATCTTTGAATTTTTTGTTTAGTTTGAAATTATTAGTTTTTGTGTGGTAAATATAGTAGGCGTGAATTAGTTTTTGCTCTCCATTGTATAATTTGATATCTTCATCTATATTTCCCATTAATTTTAGAAATATTTTTATGATATCTTGAGCTCTTTTTATTGATTCTGGGTCAAGGTTATAACCACATTCAGCGCATATATTTATTTTGTTTTGACGATTCATATAGTCATCAGTACCACCGGGCTCTACTATGTCCCAGCCAGAAGATTTTATTTTAAAGGGCATTTTTTGTGCAATATCAAAACTTTGTTTAGCTACAATAGCAAAGGGGACGGAATTTTCATTGCGACTAGAGTGTATATCTAGCAGAGCATCGCTTTGATCAAATAATTTTTTTAATTTTTGGGATCTACTATATTCATATGAACTTTTTTCTGTTTCTGTCAGCTCATCGTCAGGCCTAAAAAGTCTGTTTAGATTTACATCTATTTCCCGTACATTTTTTTCTATAGCCCGCAAGTTTCCGTAGACAAAATTTACTTTTCCAGCAATTATTTTTATGTTTGGGATCAATTTTGCAAAAGCTTTCATACCGCAAATTTCATTGCCGTGTATTCCAGCAACTATAGTAGTGATTTTACCTGGTTTACCACTATCAAGACTAATTACATCCTTTCTTATTTCCATGTTTTTAATTATAGATTAAATGTGTATTTTAGCAAATTTTATTTTATAAAAGCATTGACAATAAGCCTTATTTTATAGCATAATGTAAAAACGATTACTATTAATTTTTATCTTATGGAACCAAGTCATCAGGAGCTAGTTATTGGCGATCACCCTCTGACTATAGAGGATGTAGTCAAAGTAGCTAGACACAAAAACATTAAGGTTTCTTTGTCAAAAAAGACAAAAAAGAACATTGAAAAAGCAAGGAAAGTAGTAGATGATATTGTAGAAGATGAAAAAATTGCCTATGGTATTACCACTGGCTTTGGTATGTTCAAGAATAAATTGATCTCTACTGACGATGTCAAAACTCTACAAAAAAATCTTATTCGTAGCCATGCCATTGGAACAGGTTCGTATTTTTCTGAAGAAATTGTCAGGGCTGCTATTTTGATTAGAATAAATTCTTTGTCGTACGGTTACTCTGGCATTAGACTTGAGGTGATTGAATCTTTGATCAACTTGCTCAATTTTGGAATTTATCCTTATGTACCTGCCAAAGGTTCAGTCGGAGCCTCAGGAGATTTGGCACCACTTTCACATCTTATGTTGGTGATCATGGGTGAAGGAGAAGTCATAGTTGATGGCAAACGTAGAGATGCTGAAGAGATATTGCAATCAAATGGTATTGAACCTATAGTTTTGGAAGCCAAAGAAGGTTTAGCTCTAAACAATGGTACTTCATTTATGACTGGCATTGCTTGTCTCAATGTTTTTGATGCTGAGCTTTTGTCCAAGTCATATGATCTAGTTTTGGCTTTGAGTCTAGAAGGTTTGGCTGGTACTTTGGCGGCTTATGAAAAAAGAGTACATCAATTACGTCCTCATCAGGGACAAATTGATTGTGCCAAAAATGTGTACGATATTTTGCATGACAGTAAGATAATTTCTAGTTATAATCGTCAAGAAAGAGTGCAGGATTCATATAGTCTACGTTGTGCTCCTCAGGTGCATGGTGCGGCCAAAGATTCTATTGCCCATGTCAGAAAGGTGGTAGAAGTAGAAGTTAATTCTACTACAGATAATCCACTTATTTTTAGTGACAAAAATGAAGCAGTTTCTGCTGGACACTTTCATGGCGAACCTCTTTCTATGGCTATGGATTTTCTCAGTATGGCTATAGCTGAGCTAGGCAATATATCAGAACGTCGTCAGGCCAAGATGCTAGATATCAACCATAGTGAAGGTCTGCCAGCATTTTTGACTGATTCAGAAAGAGGGGGCTTAAATAGTGGCTATATGATAGCTCAATATACTTCAGCTGCTTTGGTAGCAGAAAACAAAGTATTGGCTCATCCAGCTTGTGTGGACTCCATACCTACTTCAGCCAATCAAGAGGATCATGTATCTTTTGGTACTACTGCTGCTAGACAAGCTAGAGAAATCATCAACAATGTTTTTGATATTATGACTATAGAAGCGATGATGGCGGCTCAAGCTCTAGAATATCGTGGTCCAGAGCATATGGCCAAAGGTAGTCGCTTTTTGTATGAAATGATTAGAGTCAGAGTTGATGTGCTGGAAGATGATAGGATTTTGTACAAAGATTTACAATTACTCAAACCTGATTTTAGATCGGGTAGAATATTAAATTCTTATCAAGACAAGTTTCATAAATTAGTTTAAGCAAAAGCCCCTTTGCAGGGGCTTTTATTGACTAAAGTTGCTTAAAATACTATAGTAAGTGTAGACGGCTTTTATTTTTTAGCGGCTATTATAATGTTTCAATTATCCACTTTAGTTTTAATAGGCGTTTGGCTGGTCAATTTTTCTTTACTAATTTTTATCTTGACCAACAAACACAAACTCAGAAAATGGCCAATATTTACCATGGTTTTTCTCTTGGTATTGTGGCAAAGTACAGAATTGGCCAATATTATCTGGTTGATTGATAATCCTTATTTGATTCATAGCGTCAGAGCTGGCTTATTGCCAACTCTCTATATTGCTCCAGCCTTTATATGGCTGGTTTATTCTTTGTTTGACAAATGGTCAGATTTTTCTTTTTGGCAAAAATTTGTTTGGTGGATTCCAGCTGTTGTCATGTCACCTTTTGTTTTTAGTGTTTACAATTTGAAAGATTTGATGATAATGGGCACCAATATAAGCTACACCCCTGGAGGCTTGTATTTTTATTTTTCAGTATATTTTGTGTTGCTTATGACCTGGGGCTTGGTAGTTTTGATACAAAACAGGAAGAGAGCTATAGCTATTGTTCGTAGGCAAATTGATTATATTTTTGTAGCCACTGCTTTGACAGCTATATTTGCCATCACCTTCAACGTTGTACTTCCTTTGTTTGGTCAGCATGATTTTTATTATGTAGGTGTAAATAGTGTAGTGATATTTACCTCAATAGTTACCTATGCCTTGTTTAGGTATAGATTTATTGATTTGAGAATATCTACTTATCGAGTCATTATAGATTTGGTTAGGTTGATTATCATTGCTTTTATATATTACATTGTTTATTTGGTTCTGTATGCTTTGTCTGATGTCAGTTTTGATGATTTTTGGAGTGTAGGTATGTTTGTAGTTTTTGTAGGCTTGACTGCGCCATTTTTGTTTAGACTGATTTCCAAGCTTTTGCTTTCTCTTTTGATTGATCCGACAGATGATATCAAAAAATCAGAGGACAAGGTAGCAGAGATTTTGCGCTCTAGTCGTGATATGAATGTTTTGTTTTCTCATTTGACCAAAGAGATTGGTAGGGTGATTGATTTTACGGAAATATTTATTTATCTTGCCAAAAAAGATAATCCCAAAACTTTTTATCAAGTTTTTCCAGTGGGCGAGAGGTTGCTCAGTTCAGATAGCGAGACTTTGCAGCATCTTTCTGCGATAAAAGAGATGGCCAACAAGGCGGAGATTGATTATCTCAAGATAGACAAGACACTATCTCAGGAGTTGGCAGCCAAACAGATTGATGTGGCTTTGCCTATATTTTACAACAAACAACTTTTGGGGGTTGTACTTTTGGACAATAGTAGGAAACTTTTATCAGTGCAGCAAATAAATTTTTTGTATCAGATAAATAAATATCTAGACATTGCAGTTGGTAGTTTACTGATGTATCAACAAGCTATGGCAGATGAGAGATAGTGTTAATATATGACTTCAGCAGAATTGAAAAAAAATTTTTATGTTCAGGATGGATTACCAAGGTGGGCTCAACCATTTGAGATAAAAGCTAAGCCAGACAACGATACCTTGGCTATATTGGTGCATGGATTTTCTAGCTCCCCATATATTATGCATAACTTGGCAGAATATTTGGCTGAGAATGGTGTAGATGTCAATGTGGTTTTGCTAGCTGGGCATGGTAGAAATTTTAAGCTTTTTGGTCAGGCGGATGCTCATGATTGGTATGAATCAGTAGAGGAGATAATAAAACAAAATCAAAGTAAGTATAAAAATATTTACTTGATAGGGCATTCTTTGGGTGGTAGCTTGTCTGTGTGTCTGGGTATCAAATATCCGCAGATAAAAGGTATAGTGACCATGGGTGTATCTGTATATCTCAAGGGAGAGAAATGGATTAGATTTGCACTTCCTTTTGCTCTGAGGTTTACCAAAAGGTACAAAAAAAGATGGTTGACTGAAGACGAGATGCAAAGACTCAAGCAACAGGGTAGGAGAGTGTATGTGCCTGTCAAAAGTGTAAAAGATTTGTATCATTTTATAGACAAACATCTCAAGCCTAGGATAAAATTACTCAGAGTGCCAGTATTAGCTATACATTCTCGAGATGACCGCGTTTCTCAACCCAAGAGCTCAGAATTTTTGTTTGACAATTTGACAGTAGAGGACAAAGAACTATACATACTTCACAAGGATAGTCATGGAGTATTGCACAAAAGTAGAAGTGATTATGTATTTGCCAAAATTGTTGATTTTATAAAAAAACATAATTGATATTGACATTGACAGGGCTATTATGTTGTAGCTCTGTTTTTTTTGTGCTAAAATTCATATACATATGACAATTATTGAAAAATTCAAAAGCGTTGTAAAAGAGCGTGAAGACAAAACAGCGTTGGGTTTTTTGCAGGAGGAAAATTACCAAAAAATAAGTTATCAAGAATTGAATAATTATCGTTTGCAATTGGCTCGTTTTTGTGAAAAAAAGGGTTGGTCTTTTGGAGAAAAAGTAGCTCTAATGCTGGATAATTCTCCAGAATGGATAATATCTGATTTGATGGCAGCTACCCTGGGTATGGTGGTAGTGCCGATTCATACTACTTTTAACTCCGAATATTTCAAAAGAGTTGTAGAACACTCTGAGTCAAAATACTTGATAATAAATAGAAAATTTTTTGATAAGCACAAGGAGATCATGGCTTTTTTGTCGGTCAAAGATATTTTGATAGTTGGAGATTGTGATGATATCCAAGATGACAGAGTAGATTCTTGGCCTGACCTGGATCCTTTACAATTACAAAAAGATATAAGTGTAGAGATTTTTGATAGAGATCCGCATACCATTATCTATACCTCTGGCACCACTGGTGATCCCAAAGGAGTAGTATTGACCCACAAAAATTTGGTTTTGGATGTAGAGTCTGCCAAAAGAAGAGTGGATATCACCAAGGATGATAGATTTTTTTCATTTTTGCCTTTGTCACATGCATTTGAGAGATCAGCTGGCTATTATGCACCATTTTTTTCAGGAGCTAGTGTATTTTTTGCTCAAAGTAGCAAGACTATTGTAGATGATATCAAAAAAGCTCGACCAACTGTCATAAATAGTGTACCTCGTATTTTTGAAAAGATTTATGGTAGCATTTTTGATAGTGTAGAATCTAGTAGTCAATTCAAGAAGAAGCTGTTTTTCAAAGGCATCAGACTGGCTACCTTGAAAAGAAAAAAAGAGCTCAAATGGTATCTTTGGCCACAGTGGAAAATACTGGACATGATAGTTCTCAAGAAATTGAGAAACATTTTTGGGGGTAGGTTGAGATTGGCTATATCAGGCGGCGCCTCACTAGACGTAAAAGTTATCAAGTTTTTTGACAATTTGGGTATACGGGTAATAGAGGGGTATGGATTGACAGAAACCTCACCAATTATTTGTGTCAATCATATCAATGATTTTCGTTTTGGTACTGTGGGCCAAGCTCTAGACTGCAATGAAGTGAAGATAGATGAAAACAAAGAGGTTTTGGTCAAGGGTAATAATGTGATGATGGGGTATTACAAAAATGAAGATTTGACCAAAGAGGTAATAGACAAAGACGGTTGGCTTCACACTGGTGATCTGGGTTTTGTCGATAGAGAAGGATTTTTGACCATTGTAGGACGAGCCAAGGATATGATAGTGCTTTCTACTGGCAAAAATATTTTTCCAGAAAG
>PKTI01000034.1 GCA_002869235.1 Candidatus Parcubacteria bacterium | reverse complement strand
TTTGTTTGTCAATTATCATTGACAAAAGTGCAATATATTTCTAGTATAAGTTATTGCCTGTTTTTTCCCGTCAACTCACTGTATTGCATTGTCAGGGAGGTCAATGTGTCCCAAAAACCCAAAGAAGGTAGTCCCCAAACTGGAAAGGTCATTCCTTTCCCTGTACAAGTTCCGTCCATCACGCCTATTTGCCACTACTGTTGGCAAAATGACCGCGTAGTGAGCGGCTTGACCAGAGGTCTGTGGACCTGCGCTAGATGCAATATTGATTTCGAAGAGTGAGCATACGTCCGTTTGACGGGCGTTTTTTAATTGGTTTTACTTGTGCTATAATAGAAACGATTAAATATATAATTATGATTTTACATAAAAAATTTAGACCATATATTAGTTTATTGGTATTGATTTTGCTTATATTGGTGCCAGTTTTTATTTTGGGTCAAAATATGTCTTTGGGGCGTATGTTTAACTCACAGTTAAGCTTTTTTTCTACTTTGGGTAAATTGACCGGCTTGCTAGGTTTAGCAGCCTTTTCTTTTAGTTTGCTTTTAGCTAGTCGTTTTGTCTGGTTGGATAGATTGTTTTATGGCTTACCAAAGGTGCTCAATGTACATCGTTGGTTGGGGGTGATTTCTTTTGTATTTATAATATTACACCCTTTGTTTTTGGCAGCTAGATTGTTGCCAATATCCAGTCAATCTGCTTGGAATATATTTTTGCGTTGGAATGAAGCATCTTATATTTTTGCTTATATATCCTTATTGATGTTTATGGCTTTGATACTAATGACTTTCTTTTGGCGGATGCGTTATGAACGTCTCAAGTCGCTTCATAGTCTTTTGGCAGTACCACTTATGCTTGGTGGTGTTCACGGTTTGTTGATTGATAGTGATGTCAAGAGAATTCCTTGGTTGGCAGCTTATTTTGTGATTTTGATCTCAGTAAGCGTAATAGCCTATTTATTGAGATTGGTTTTGGTGCATTATGGCATCAAAGCCAAACTTTATAAAGTGAGAAGCATAGAACATCCTAGTAAAAATTCTACAAAAGTAACCCTGGAGCCAGGCAAAAAAGCTCTTGATATGAAGCCAGGGCAGTTTGTATTTGTCAGTTTCCCCAAGATAAAAAAAGGAGAAGAACACCCTTTTTCTATTTCAGCTATAAATGATGATTCTAGTATTTCTATTATAGCCAAAATACTTGGTGATTACACCAAAAAGATGGATTCTTTGGCCAAGGGTTTTAAAGCTTATGTAGATGGTCCTTATGGTAGTTTTGCCGATAATATGGACAAAAATGAGCAACAAGTATGGATAGCTGGTGGTATTGGTATTACACCATTTTTGTCTATGGCCAGAGAATTTACCTCATGTCCAGACCAAAAAAACAAGGTAGACTTGTTTTATGTAGTTAGATCAGAGGATGATTTGGCCGAGGCCAAAGACTTGAAACAAATGGCAGATGGTTGTCCCAATTTTAATCTCACAACTTATGTTTCTGGCAAAGAAGGTGTGTTTGATATGGAAAAATTGAGATCAATGGCCAAAGACTTGAAGTCTTGCCAATTTTATATTTGTGGTCCAACTGGCATGATAGAGTATTTTGTCAGTGCTTTGCGAAAAGAAAATATTCCTAAAAGTTGTATAAATATAGAAGCTTTTAAATTATTATAAAGATTTATGAGTAAAATTGTAATTTTAGCAGTATTTATTTTTTGGCTTTCTATTGCATTTTATTATATAAATAGATTGTTTTGAGATTAATTATGTAAAAATTGGACAAATTTGTCCAATTTTTTCTTTATAGTTTTTCTGTGGTATAATTAAAGACTAAGAATAGGGGATTTTCTTTAATATTGACAAAAAATACAATATATGCTTTAATTAAGCATTACTTAATCTAATATATGTCTGACAACAAAAAAGACAAAGAAATATTAGACGCCGATGCAGATGGTCTTACTGACGAAGAAGAGCAAAAGCTAGGCACCGATCCAGACAATCCAGATACAGACTATGATGGTCTAGGAGACTATCAGGAGGTAAATGTATATAAGACCGATCCTACGGATCGTGACTCGGATCATGACGATATCGAAGACGGTATCGAAGTTATGTTGGGTCGAAATCCAAAAGGAACAGGTATTTTGTCTGATTTATTCATTCCTAGCGCTAGAAACAACTATAGACCCAAAGCTCTACATCCACATAGATTGATGTTTCATGCTTTTGCCGCTGTTGCCATCAAAGTAGTAATGGTCGGTTTTTTGTTGTCTTTTCCTATTCAAGCTTGGCTTTCTCCAGATGTTTTGTATGAGCAAAGTCAAAAAATAGTACAATTGACCAACAATTTCAGACAAAGCTTAAATCTAGGCACTTTGACTGTAAATACTAGCCTACAAAATGCTGCCTTGAACAAAGCTCAAGATATGTTAGTAAACGAATATTTTTCTCATGTAGGACCAGACAACAAGAGTCTTAGAACTTGGTTGTTGGAATCTGGCTATGCTTTTAGGGTGGCTGGAGAAAATCTAGCTATTGGCTTTTCTAGTGCTGAAAGTGTTTTTTCTGCCTGGCAGAAGTCACCAACTCACTATGCCAATATAATTGATCCAGAATTTACCGAAATAGGCGTAGGAGCTGTAAATGGTACCTATAAAGGTTATGAAACTACCCTAGTAGCTCAATATTTTGGCCAACCAAAGACAGAAAATACAGTAATAGAGCCTACTCCAACTCCAGAGCCAGAAACCCCAGTAGTAGAAGAACAGCCAGCTCCAGAACCAACTCCAGAGCCAGAAATACCCACAAACAATGAAAATACTAATATTCCAGAGCCAGAAACCCCAGTAGTAGAAGAACAGCCAGCTCCAGAACCAGAAAATACTGAGGTTTTGGGAGAACAGGAAGTTTTGGAACCACTAGCTACTCCAGTTTTACTAGAGCCAAATGATGAATTTGTCAGCAAAGAAAATTTGGTTAATTTGCAGGTTCAGGCCAATAATGCTGATAAAGTTAGCATTTTTGCCAATGACGAGCTTATTGTCAGTAAAGATGTAGAAAGTGGCTTTACAAATTTTGTAGTCAATTTAAATGAAGGTAATTATAATATCAATTTGGTAGCTTATCGTGGAGATGAAGCTGCTAAATCTTCAACATATAAATTGGCTGTGGATAAAACAGCACCTGTTTTGGAAAATGAAAATGCCTATATTTTGGTCAATAAGCCCATTGGTCAGGATGATATAGTCATGAAAGCTACTGCTTATTTGGATCAAGATACCACTGAAGCAGAAGTAGTTTTTGGTGACTATGTTATTGCTTTGAACCCTGATTATAGTGATGATGAGGGTAAATGGACTGGTAGTTTGATAGTAGAAGACGCTGATTATGATGATATGTTCAATGCAGTAGTTTTGGCCACTTTGGTAGCCAAAGATGATGCTGGTAATACCTTGACTCAAGATATAGATTGGCAAGATATAACCCCAGTCAAGAATTCAGCAGTAAAACAATACTTATTTGTCAAAAATAATCCATCAGAATATATACAACCATTATTTAGTATAAGTTCGGTATATTTCAAAATTATACTAGCATTAGCTATATTTGCTTTGCTACTCAATATATTAGTAGAATTTAAGAAACAACACCCTCACACCATCATGTCAACTTTGGGGCTTATTGTACTTATAAGCTTCTTGACAATCTTCTAAATTAGAGTAAGTTTCAAAGTGAGGATATGTATCTATTGACATCAAGGGGGGAATTGTTGTATAATTTTTTATTAAATTAAAAACTAATAATCTAATCAATTAAACATTAATTAATAATATATATTGTTATTAATAACTATAAAACCATATGAAAAAGTTTGTTAGAAAAAGTTTGACCTATTTCATGGTTTTCTCTGTAATATTGTGGAATGTTGGCGCACCCACATTTGCAGCTGAATCCCAAGGTCTAAACGTTCAAAAAACTTCATCAAATGACAAATATACTATTTGTCATGCCACTGGAGATGAGGGACATTATAATCGTCTACATATCCCATGGAGTGCGGTTTTGGGCCATTTTGAAAACAATGGCACACCGTTATCAGGTCATGAAGATGACATACTCTTGGGAATAGACAATGAAAATGTACTTCAATGTCCAGGAGATGAAGATCCATACCCAGCGCCAGTGGTTGATGCTAGTTTTAACGTCGATAATACTAGTGTATTGATCACATGGGATGAAATTACTGATGAAAGATTAGACGGCTACAAAGTTGTCATGTCAGAAACAAATCCAAATCCTGCTTGGCCAGGAGATGGTTATATTGCTTGGATTACAGATTCAACAGTAATTTCTTATGATTATCCATACGAATATGTATGTGATGAGGATTATTATTTTTCAGTTACAGCCCTATATGATGGGCATGATGATCCAGGTGAAACAGTAGCAGGAAATGCTGTTACTTTGAATTTTGCTTGTGAAACAGCATCATACTGTGATACTGCCGAATATGTGTTTGAAACAGACTTGGGAGTAGTTGGTGACGGTTGTTACAATGGTAATGACTGGTTTACTGAAGATACAGAAATGATTTCAATGTCTCAGGCTGGTAATTATGAAGTTTATGCTGAAGTAGAGCGCAGCGAAGCCAACGTACAGTTGTCCGAAACCTTTACTTTGAGTGTTGCTAGTACAACTGGTCCAGAATTGGAAGATAATGAAGAAACAGAAACTTTAATTGAACAATATGCTGGAGATTTTGACTTTGTCAGTGGCAACAATGAAGTTTTGATGACAAGTACAGCTCAATGTCCTCCAGACGAAAGTCCAAATAGTGTCAGAGTTGTCAAACTTTGCTTGAATCCAAATAGTGAGCCAAATGCTTATTGTGGTGACGGTGAAGTAAATCAAAAGTCAGAACAATGTGATGACGGCAACAATGACAATGGCGACGGTTGTGATGCTCAATGTCAATGGGAAAATCAAGAAGATCCACACTTGACTGTAAAAGCTCACAAAATTGTTTGTGATTCTGAAGAGTATCTTCCAAATTGGGGAGATGGTTCAGGTCCAAGTCAAATTACAGCTACAACTGCTGTAGAATTTGTAGCCCAAAACTCACAACACTGTAGATTGGAACAAAATTGGTCATTCCAATGGGGAATTGGCGTACCAGTTATGCCTGGTGACCATATTGGTCCAGCCAACAGTGGTAACTGGCAAGGATTTGATTCTGTCAGTGATGGCGCTACTCCAGCTCAAGTAGATATCTATGACAACAGCGGTACTATCAAGGTTAGAGAAAACCTAAAAGAAGGTTATGTACCATTTTCATATACTCCTGGAAGCGGACAAACACCTCCAGGTGATGATGTAAGTGCTGAAATTTATTGTCATAGCGATGTATTGAATTATGATAACTATGATTATATTACCAGTCCTCAGTTTGACACTACCTACTATTGTGTAGCTTTCAACGCTGAAATTTCTGAAGAAGAGCCAGATCCAACTCCATGGTGTTCAGCTCTAAGAGGTATTGTATCTCACGCTATAAATACTCAAACTTATAGTGATGTAGCTGACCTAAATGACGACGGCAAAGTCAATTTGACCGACGTTGGTATGATGGCTCAAATGTATGGTAATGCAGACGATGATGTTTGTTATGACCAATTTGAAGATCCAGAAGATGAATTTCACTTTAGCTGCCAAGACTACGAAAGTATTGGCTGGTGTGATGCTATTGTACAAGGTGTTGGAGATTTCAAAACAGCTGGTACATATTCAGAATTTTATGATTTAAATGGTGATGACGTGATTGATCTTAGTGATTGGGCTATGGCTGCTCAGTTGCTAAATGAAGATGACCAAGCTGTCTGTTATGCCAACTTTGTACCACCACTACCAGAAATGAGTTGTGGCGGTCCAGAATATAGTGCTTATTGTGGTGACGGTGAAGTCAATCAAGACTGGGAACAATGTGATCCTGGTAAAATAAACCCTCTTAGCACCAAAAATGGTGGAGGAGGTGGTATTGTTGGCTGTAGTGAACAATGTCAATTTGTCACCCCACCAGAACAATGTACTGATTTGACCCTAGCCAAGATCCATGTAGAAGACGTACAAAATTGGAATGACGGCGATATGACTAGCAACCTATATCTAGGTTCAGATTCATATGTTATTCCTCATGATGTATGGTTTGCTCTATATTGGAATGGTAGTTATTACCTAGATTCAGATTTGTCTAACTACGAAGATGTTCCTGGTATGTCAGTTCAACGTCTAGAAGATAGTTTGCGTGTAGTAATGCACGGAACTGGCGACAATGGCGAAAAGGAACACGTAGATGGTCATATAGAATTTTGGAACGCTAGTGTGACTGGTCAAGAAAGTGACGATGCTACTACTTATCCAAAGAGTAATAGGCTAGAAAATGGCTTTGACGGAACTGGTGTTGGTCAATACAACGCTGGCAATGATGAAGTTTGGGTAGAAGGCGGTATGTCAAAATATTGGCTAACTACTACCACTGCTGATGATGGTTATTATACACATTGGCAAATAGTAGAGGACTGTGATGGTCCATCACTATGTGGCGTCAAATTTAACGATGTAGATAGAAATGGTGTTCAGTCAGATTCAGAAAGCAATCTAGCTGATTGGACAATCAATCTTTATGAAAAATATAGCTGTGAGCCTGGTGATGAATGGGCTGACCATGTAGTTTCTTATACTCCAGGTCCAGACGTACCAGCAGAACGCAGCAATCCAGATCAAGCCCTAGGAATAGCCGAAGACAACGATACTATCAATTTTGTGTCATTGGGTGTAAATGGTGAGCTTGTTCTAGAATTTGATAATTTTATAGAAAACGGAAGTGGTGATGACATTCAAGTATTTGAAACCACTTACAACGACTCTAGCTGTGCTTCATACCCAGAATATATCCATGTATATGCCTCTCAAGATGGCAACAACTGGATAAGTTTGGGTTCAGGTTGTCAAGAAGGTGATCCTACCTTTGATCTAGGAGTACTTCCTTGGGCTAAGTATGTAAAACTAGTGGACGAAAATAGTACTACACCTGATGGATTTGATGTAGATGGTGTAAAGGCTATCCACTGTTTGAATGCTGGCGAACAAGCCATTGATAGCGCAGTTACTACTGAAAATGGTTATTGTTTTAGTGATATAGAAGCAGGAGATTACTTGGTTTGTGAAGAAATGCAAGAGGGCTGGGAAAATGCCACTCCTGTATGTCAGCAAGTATCTTTGCAAGAAGAAGACGAGGTAACAGTTGATTTTGGTAACTACGAAATTCAAGACCAATCAATACCTTATGCTCCATGGTGTTCTGCCTTACTAGGTATTGTCAGAGGAGCCATCCAAAACCAAACCTACAATGATGTAGCTGATCTCAATGATGACGGCAAAGTCAACTTGAGTGATGTAGCATTGGTTGCTCAGTTGTACGGTCAAGGTGATGATCCAGCTTGTTATACAAACTTTGAAGACCCAGAAGATGAATATCACTGGACTTGTGAAAATCTAGAGCAAGTAGACTGGTGTGGTGGTCTTTACCAAGGTATAACTGATAGTTATGGCTCTCAAGATGGAGATGATGATTATTTCTTTGTCTTTGACTTAAATGACAACAATGATAGTACTTATGGTGACGGAGTCATCAATCTATCAGATCTAGGTATTATGGCTAGCTATCTAGCTGAACCAGTAGATCAATATCAATGTTATAACCATTATCCATTCTTTGATTGTACTCCAAATACACCTCCAGTAATTACTTTGATAGGAGATGATCCAGTTTATATCAATCAAGGTGAAACTTATACTGATGCAGGTGCTACTGCAGATGACAACGAAGATGGAGATCTTACTGATCAAATTGTAACCAATTATT
>PKTI01000032.1:3416-27358 GCA_002869235.1 Candidatus Parcubacteria bacterium | reverse complement strand
TTTAAATTTGCTTTCCAGGGTTTTTTCAGGAATTTTTGGTTGTCCTTGGTTACTATCACTATGATGCTCATGGCTGTTCTGTCTGTTACCCTGCTTATGGGTATGGATTATATACGTGAAGTGACTATCAGGGGGGTAGAAAACAAGGTTGATATTTTGGTAGAGATGAAGTTGGGAGCAGATAGAGAGCAGGTAGAGTTTTTGGTAAATGACCTTGATGAATTGGAAGAGGTCAAGGATATTGATATCATCACCCCAGAAGAGAACTGGCAGATGTTTTTGGAAAACAACGAAGGTACAGAGGCCACCAAGGCTCTAGAAATTTTTGATGAAGATGAAAATCCTTTCCCTTATTTCTTGGCGGTCCAGGCTTATGAGTTGGATCAGTATCCAGCGGTATTGGATTTTGTAAATCAAGAAAAATATAGTGAGTTTGTAGAATCAAGCAATGCTGATACTCATCAGGAGGTAATCAGTAAGATAAACAACATGGCCGATTTTGTAAATAAGTATAGCTGGTATGTAACTGGTTTGTTTGTTCTTATTTCTATAGTAGTGATTTTCAATACTATCCGTATGAGTATTTATACTCGTCAAAGTGAAATCATGATTATGAAATTGGTGGGCGCCAATAATATGGTAGTACGTACACCTTTTGTCATAGAGAGTGTCTTGTATTCTCTGGCAGCGGTGCTTGTAGTGGTGGCTATAGTTTATCCTTTGCTTGATTTCATCCAACCATCATTGAATTCGTATTTTCAAGATATTCAGGCTATACATATAACACAGTATTTCAAAAATAATTATTTACAGATATTTGGTACACAGTTTTTGGGCTTGGCTATAATCAACATGATCAGCACTGCAGTAGCTATTAGAAAATATCTCAAAGTATAAAGAATAAATAAAAAAGGACCCCCGTTAGGGGGCCCTTTTTTGATATAAAATTATTTACCAGGGATTACGTCCACAAACTTGGTTTCTTTGAGGGAATTATCAAATTTTCTTTTTTTCATTCTGCGGAATTTTACAGTACCTTCAACAGAGGCGAACAAAGTATCATCAGATCCTTTTTTTACATTTTCACCTGGGTGAAATTTGGTACCTCTTTGACGTACTAAAATAGCGCCGGCTTTGGCTATTTGTCCGGCGAACAATTTGACTCCTAGACGCTTACTTTGTGAATCACGTCCTAAACTTGTGGAACCTCCTGCTTTCTTATGTGCCATAAATTTAGCTTATTTATACTAACGGCTTATATAATAACGGTTTTTTTGCCATATGTCAAGTCCTACCCCTCTCGTTTTCACGTACAGGCAAGAAGGGTAGGATTTCTTGATTTTATTGATTAAAACACCTTTAATTGGCTTCTTCTGTATACCAGCTTGGCACTTCTAGCATAGTCTGCTTTATTGGCAAATTTACTGATTAGGTATTTTTCCATTAATCTACGGTATTTTACTTTAGTTTTTCTTTTGATATTTAACATATTTTTATTAAGCAAAGGTTCTTAAAATAGCTCTGACTATGCCTTGGATGGCTGGATTTTTGGCATAAATAGGGCTCATGGTTTTGTTGGCTGGTTGTAGTCTGATCCTGGTTTTTTCTCTATAGTATTTTTTGAGTGTAGCGTATTCATTGTCCAAAAGGGCAACAACTACATCACCATCTTTGGGATAAAACCTTCTTTCTACAATGACATAATCACCATCAAATATTCCTTCTTCAATCATTGATTCACCACGTACCTTGAGTACATAGGAATTATCATCTTTTACCAAAGACTGAGGTACAGTAATCGTCTCATTTGTTTCTACAGCTTCTATTGGCTCACCAGCTGTGATCAAGCCAGCTAGAGGCAGCTCAATAGCTTTGCCAAAACGATGGCCAACTATTTCTAGTGATCTGGCTGCATTTTGGTTGGAGGTTATCAGACCTTTGTCTTCCAGAGACTTTACATGTTCATGGACAGTAGCAGTAGAGGAGTAGCCAAAGTATTCGGCAATTTCTCTGTAGCTAGGCGCATATTGGTTGCTCTGAATAAACTGCGTGATAAAGTCCAATATTTCTTTTTGCTTTTTTGTTAAGTTTGGCATACGCTTTTCGTTTAATGTTTTATATATATATTATATACCGAACAAAAACCGAACGTCAAGTATCTGATTGTGGATAAGTATTTTTTGTTGTAAAGATAGCAATAAATTGCTAAAATTTATAAGTAATAAAAAAACAAATGGCCAATTTTGAATTTCAAGCAATCGGAAGTGAAAAACCAAAAAAAACAGACATACATCATGTAGATAAGTTTCCTGCTCCAGCTTCGGATGAGGAAAAGCTTACGGATGAACAAAAAGAAAAAATAGAAAATAGTCTAGTTGATTTGTTTGTCGAAAGCCGTGGTGGTCCAGCTTTTCAAAATAGATTAGCCAGTATTTTGCTCAAGCAAGATATTCCTTTTGATGAAAATGATCCTTACTATATCAAGATGACGCGTATGCTATCTGATGATAGAAGGACAGACAACAAGGAAATCTCAGAAGTGATGAGGGCTGTTTCTAGCTTGGTGTTTTTTTTGCGCAAGGGTATAGAAGCGCCCGATGATCCAGAAAAAGAAAGGTTGGTTGGTTTTAACAATGCCTTGGACGCACAATACTCAGTCGATGTGATAGATATAGAGTACGAAATAATAGATGGCCAAGTAGTGGTTTCAAAACTTCATTTGATAGATGTCAAAAGTTTTGAGGGTATGGCTGTAGATTCAGCTGGCAAGGCTCGTCGCGATCATTCAGAGCTAGCTCAAAAATTTGAAATGATGGCCAAGTGGCAAGACACTCCTGAAGTTGATTTGTCTGCCAAAGAAGAATTACAGCAAGAATTGTTGGCTGATTTTATAGAAGCAGAAGCAGAGGAATTGGCTCTTTTGGAGGCTTGTGGTGAGATTGAATCTGGTGTTTTTGATGCGCCTACTTTGAAAGAAAAGATATCTAGCAATTTACACCAAGATGCTTCTTTGGAAGTATTGGAAGTACTAGAAGAAGCTTTGTCTGAAAAAAGGCAAGAAACTGCGGATCCAGACTTGGAAAAAGCTATTGATGAGATAATAGAGGTAATAAAGCAATCAGAAGCTGAGGTCAAAACTAGGAAAATAAAAAAAAGGAGCCCAGTTGTTTTTGCGCCAGATGTTGAAGTAAAGTCTATTTTGGCAGCCAAAAAGCTATCTTCTGGAGCACAGGGCGGAATATTACATTCTTTGACTAGGGATATGTCTCCACCAGGTCGAGTGTTGGAGGCAGCTTAGCTATTGACTAATTTTAATAAATATGTTATATTTGCTTGTTCACAATGTACCCTACGACAACAAGCAATAGAGAGGAGGTGGACAGATGAATCAGGCACAGCCTGGAATTGTCACAGAAGAGCAGTTGGCGAGACTCGTCAACGTTTTTTTGCCTGACAGTGATCTGTCACCCCACAGCTCTTCGGCTGAAGCGATGCGGGCTAGCTCGCAAATCGACATCAACTGGAGGCTCTACTTTCGCATGGTCAAGCTCCATCCGGAGCACCTGGCTCTGATCAAGGAGCTCAGCTCCAGTGGGATCAATTACGACGAATTTCGTCGCCGCAAGAAGCTTTTGTTTTACAAACTCATGGGTGAGTACAACGCTGCTATCTTGATCCTCCGACAGGGCTGGCCCCTGGACCTCAGACTGTTTTACCAGACTTTCACGGCTGACACTAGCCGCATGACCTTTTTTTCTTCCTTTTGTGCTGGTCAGCTCAAGCACGATGCTTACGTGAGTGCAGATCACGATCGTATTGTCGAGCTTGTCGATACCTATTATGAGCGCCTCAGTGGCGCTATCACGGCAGGTGACCACATCACGGATGTCACGTCTAAGGTCACCTAGAACCCTGGCCAAGGAGGCAGCATGCCCAAGAAAGAAAAGCCGGAAGGCATCGTCGAGCTCGAAATGCCGAGTCAACCCTTTTCGCTCTGCGTCAAGATCGGCAAGAACTTCCACTTCTCCGGCACGGTCGGCGAGGTCAAGGACGGCCAGGTGGTCGGTGATCTCGACGAGCAGCTGGACGCCATCTTCAGCAAGATGCTGACCGCTCTGGCGGCCTGCGATCTGAGCGTCGAGGACATCTACTCGGCGACCATTCTCCTGTCCGGCGATATGTCGGGCTACGGCGTGGTCAACACCGAGTGGGAGACCATGTTTTCCGTCACGGAGATCAAGCCGCGTCGCAAGGCCTATGCGGTCGCTGCCCTGCCCTTTGGGGCCCTGGTCGAGATCGAGTTTGACGCCATCCGTCAGTGCGACGGCAACGGCTGTAGCTGCCACGATCTCAAGGAAGATGCCGAGGTTCACCCCGGCGACTGATCCTGTCTACAACTTGTTGTAACACCCGAACTGCAGTTCGGGTTTTTTATTTAGCTTATTTATGGATTGACAAAAACCTGATTTTACTCTAACATAGCTCAGTTGAGCACACTGGAATTGTAACAAGGAGGAAGACGTGCCCTGTAATCGTAAGATAGTCATTCACAAGGAAACCAAGCGGGTCATGCGCATCAAGTCTGGTGCGATTGTCTTTCGCCGCGATGGCTGCGGTTTTACCTTGACCATTGCTGGTCAAAGAGTGGCTACTAGCCAATTCATTGATCAGGCCTTGGAGCCGATGGAAAATCGTCGGCGAGCCGCTGACATCAAAGCCGCCATGGAAATGGAAAGAGTTGATGATCCTCGTGATCTAAACGAATTGTTTCGTGGTTGGCCAACAGTCTACGGCAACTCCTAAAATCTACTCGTCAGAAATGACGGGTCTTTTATTTGTAATAAAAAAACCACCGTCTTGGCAGTATATTAGTTGATTCTTCGAATGCGACGAGGTGGACTTGTCTTTCTCATTATCTTAGCGCAGAGTAGTACGGCGCCTATGTAGGAAAGACCGAAAATCAGACTAGCAGTAGCCAGGGAAATGCTCTTGTTTTGGTAGCCATAGGGCAGCCAGATAAACAAAGCACAGGTGGGTATTAGCACTAGGCTAAAGCAGAAGATTTGTCGTCTTATACTCAAAGTCAACTCCTTTGACAGAGGTGGTTGTGGAAGGGGCTATTGTATATTTAGATAAAAGTTTTCTTCAGGATTGATGACAAAAAGTTTATCACCCTTGGAATTGAAGAAATAATTTTTTTTCAAAGGATTGTCTAGAATAAATATTGAGTTTCTATGATCACGGCCATCTATCTCAGCAATCCGAGTTTTGTTGTTTGCTTCGGCTATAAAATAGCTACCATTTGGATGCCAAGCTATTTCAGACACTATATCAGATGATCTATCTATCAATTCTTGCCAGTCGTCTTCATAATTGTAGAGAATTATTTCATGACCATTTGATATCAAGAGTCTTTGGTCATGTATCTTGGCAATGGTAGTAGGTATGTCTATCAAATCACGATAAGTATTTTTGATATAAAGTTCTGAACCTAGACTAAAGACAAGATAATGATTGTCAGCTTTGAGAGTTTCTAGTTTGCCTAGATTGAGCTCTTCTATTTTTTTGACGGATTTGAGGTCAGTTTTGCCAAATTGTTCTACTATATGATTGTTATCTATAGAGTATTGGACTATTAGATAATCATCCTTGAGGTCGAAGTCATTGATAGTTTTGTCTAGCTCTACAATTGGTCCCTGAGGATCAAACATCTGGTTGGCGTCGTATTTGAATATTTCTTTGTCTTGTAGGTACCAGAGATATTGATCATTTTGGTTGTCCCAAATTATTTTGTCCACTAGCTCAATATTCAGTGGGTCCAAGTATTTTTGGTTGATATCAAAGATAAAATATTGACTATCATCTTTGAGGAGTATTTTTTGGTTGTTTGGTGACCAATCTATGAGTTCGTATTTTTTTTCAAAGTTTTCTATATAAAAATTTTTGGCTTGATCAGTGTCGGTAACAATCAAATTGTACTCTACATCTTGATAAGCATATTTGTTGCCGTGTTTGTTTAACAAAGCATCTTCGGCTCCAGGGCCAAGGTTTGTTTTTTTTCTTTGTTCCAAAAACAAAACAACATCCTCTACAAAAGTAGTTTCACCAGGATGGACAGTCAGCTCTTTGCTCCAAGGCACATAACCCTCTTTTTGGATTTTGAGGTTTCTAGTACCTGATTTGACATCAGTCAGTTGGGTAGGGGTTTTGCGGCCCATCTTTTCATTGTCTACATATATTTCAGCTCCACGGGGGTATGACTTGATATAAAAAACGCCATTTTTTTCTATAGCGCCAATATCAAAATTGTAGCGATAACCCTTGGCATAAAAGACCAAAAGTGGGGTTAAAACAAAAAATAGCAAGAAAAAAAAGCTATAAGTGATTCGGGCCGTTATTTTGTTCATTTCTGTTCTTGTTGAAAATTAAAATTTGAGGTATCATATACTAAGAATTACTATCACTATACTATGTCTAGTTTTATTATTCAAGGAGGTCGTTCCCTTGAGGGAAAAATCAAAGTTGCCGGTTTCAAAAACGCAGCTACGCCTATTATAGCTGCTACTTTGTTGACCAAGGAAGAGGTAACTTTGCACAACGTACCCTTGATAGAAGATGTCAAAAAAATGATCCAAATCTTGGTGTCTATGGGCTCCAAGGTAAATTGGATTGACAAAAACAGCGTCAAAATCGACAACTCTGAAGTTGATCCCGCCAAAATGGATATGAACCTGGTCAAAACCATGCGTTCATCTATTTTGCTTATGGGAGCGCTAGTAGCTCGTTTTGGTCGTTTG
This sequence comes from Candidatus Parcubacteria bacterium, assembly GCA_002869235.1. Lineage (GTDB taxonomy): Bacteria > Patescibacteriota > Patescibacteriia > UBA1558 > GWA2-36-10 > BM519. Next base: position 20,561 of record PKTI01000032.1, on the reverse strand, counting down.
GAAACCAAAGAGCCGGGTGGTTGTCAGATAGGTGCTCGTCCAATGGATACTCATTTTAAGGCTTTTGACAAACTGGGTATTGAGGTCAAGACAACTGACAAATCATATTTTCTAGAAAAGAAAAGACCAGCTGATGAAGAAATTGTCATGAGTGAGCTTTCAGTCACTGGTACAGAAAACATTATCTTGGCTTCAGCCCTCAATCAAGGAACAGTCAACATCCATGTAGCAGCTTCTGATCCTTCAGTTCAGGATTTGTGTTGGTTTTTACAGGACTTGGGTTTGGATATAGAAGGTATTGGTACACATGATATCAAAATAAAAGGAGCCAAGGCCTTGGGTGGAGCAGAATATTTTGTCATGCCTGATCCAATAGAGACTGGTACATTTATCTGTATGGCCGGAGCCACCAATTCAAAATTTACTATAGAAAATGCTGCCCCAGAATTTATTGCTTTGGAAATAGAAAAATATCGTGAAGTAGGACTCAAGGTTGATATAAAATATTTGGACCTTAATCCAAACAAAAATTATAAACTGGCCAATATAGAGGTAGACGGTAAGGTAGATCTAGAGGCTATCAAAAAACTACATGATATGCCTCATCCTGGATTTAAGGCCGATTTGATTCAGCCTTTTACAGTACTGATGACCCAGTCCAAAGGTACATCACTGATACACGATTGGATGTATGATGGTAGACTCAAATATGTAGCTGAGCTCAAAAAAATGGGAGCCAACATTGTAGTTTCGGACCCTCATAGAATAATAGTGATTGGACCTTCACCGCTTTTTGGTAAGGAAATAACTAGTTTTGACCTCAGAGCAGGTGCTACACTGATTATTGCAGCTTTGGCAGCCTCTGGCACCAGCACAGTGACTAATATCTACCAAGTAGATCGTGGATATGAAGCTCTGGATGCGCGTCTGTCTGCTTTNGGAGCAAAAATAAAACGTCAGGAAGACTAAAACAAAGTTAAATTATGGACCAATTTCAAACTAGTCAAAATAGCGAAGAGAAAAAACCTTGGTGGTTAAGATTTGCCAAGGTTTATGCTTTGGTACTCTTGATGATAGCTTTTTTTATTTTTGGCATGGCAGTAGCTAGTACTCTGGAACCACCAGAGGGCCAGACTTCGGAAGAAGTGATTGAACAGACTACCGAAGAATTGCTCAATATATTTTCCGGAAGAGACGACATAGACACTGAGCTTTTGCGCCAGGTCTGGGAAATAGTACATAGTGATTATTATGAAAAGCACAATATAGACGACCGTGAGCTTTTTTATGGCGCTTTATCTGGTATGGTAGATGCCTTGGGTGATCCACATAGTATATTTTTGGATCCAGAATTGACCGAAGAGTTCAATGGAGGTCTAGATGGTACATTCTTTGGTATTGGAGCTGAGATTAGTCGCAAAGAGGGTTATATCACTGTAGTAGCGCCTTTGGCTGATACTCCAGCTGAAAGATCAGGCCTCAAGGCTGGAGATAGGATTTTGGCTATAGACGGCAAGGAAACCAGCGTCATGTCAGTAGATGAAGCTGTTTATCTGATTCGCGGGCCAAAAGGCGAAGAAGTGGTTTTGACAGTAGTATCCAAAAATGAAAGTAGCGCCAAGGATATTTCTATTATTCGTGACAAAATAGAAGTACCGTCTGTGACCTACCGTATGGAAGATGGTATTGCTATTGTAGATTTGACCAATTTTCAGAATGATACAGAAAAAGATTTTAGCAAAATAGCCCAATCTATAATAAAAGAAAATCCAAAAGGTATTATTCTTGATTTGAGAAACAATCCTGGTGGATATTTACATATTTCAGTAGAGATTGCTAGTTATTGGTTGGAGCCAGACCAAGTAGTGGTCAGAGAGACATTTTCTGACAAGAGCAATGACCGTAGCTATGATGCACAAAACAAACCAAGCTTGGCTCATATCAACACAGTGATTTTGGTCAATGAAGGCTCAGCTTCAGCTTCAGAAATTGTAGCTGGTGCACTACAGGATTATGATGTAGCTCTAGTGGTGGGCAATCAAACCTTTGGTAAAGGTTCTGTCCAGCAACTCATACCACTGATGGATGATTCATCACTCAAGATCACAGTAGCCAAATGGCTTACACCAAATGGTAGAACAATAGAAGGACAAGGCATCACTCCAGATGTGGTAGTTGATTATACTTATGAAGATTATGAAAATGATGTCGATCCACAGATGGATAAGGCTAAAGATATAATTTTGGGAGTCGAGGAGGGAGAGGAAAACAATGAAGGAGCATAAAAACTATGAAGGTAGTGCTTTTGCAAAACTTGGCTTCTTTGGGACAAAAAGGAGACATTAAAAACGTGTCCGATGGCTATGCCATCAACTTTTTGTTGCCGCAAGGTAAGGCAGTCTTGGCTACTGATGAAAATATAAAGCAGCTCAAAGCCAAGATAAACAAAAAAGAGGCTGATAGCAAAGAACAAACGCAGGTTTATAACAAAATAGTCAAAACCTTACACAAACAAACAATGACTCTGTCTGGCAAAGTTTCTGATCAAGAGACATTGTTTCAAGGAATTGGCCCAAAAGATATAATACAAGCAATCAAGCAAAACTTTAATCTGGATATAAATGATAAATGGTTTCGCGATACGGCGGTTATCAAAAAAATAGGCCGTCACGAAATCATTTTAAATTTACCAAACAATATACAAATTTCATTTTATATAAACATTAAAGCAGAGGAGAATTGATATGCCCCCAAAAACAAAATACATTTTTATCACCGGTGGAGTTTGTTCCGGTCTTGGCAAGGGAATTGCTTCAGCGTCTATCGGCGCTATACTCAAATCATCAGGTTATAGTGTATTTACCTGTAAGTTGGATCCTTATCTAAATATTGATCCAGGCACCATGAGCCCCTATCAGCATGGGGAAGTTTTTGTCACCGATGACGGTACTGAGACCGATCTAGATTTGGGGCACTACGAAAGATTCATTGATACAAGCTTGTCACGCTTGTCCAATATTACTACCGGTAGAGTCTATGAAAAGGTACTACAAGGTGAAAGAACTGGTCATTACTTGGGCAAAACTATTCAAATTGTGCCTCATATTACCAACGAAATAAAAGACTATGTACGAAAAGCAGCCAAGGAATCCAAAGCTGATTTTTTGTTGTTGGAAATTGGTGGTACAGTCGGTGATATTGAAGGTGAGCCATTTTTGGAAGCTCTGCGTCAATTTCACAATGAAATGGGGGATGAAAATGTCATGTTTGTACATTTGACTTTACTACCATATCTAGTAGCTTCTCGTGAGCTCAAGACCAAACCTACTCAGATGTCTGTCAGAGAGCTACACCGTCGTGGTATCCAGCCAGATATTATTCTCACCAGATCTGATCTCAAGGTAGGTAAGGATGAATTGGAAAAGATTGCTATGTTTGCAGATGTAGACCGCAAGGCAGTAATACCTGCCCTGACAGTCAAGACTATCTATGAAGTGCCGCTCATTTTTGAAAAGCACAATATATCAGAAATTATTTTTGAAAAACTCAAATTGCCAAAAAAGAAACCAAACCTATCTGAATGGAAATCATTGGTATCAAAGATAAAGAAAACCAGAAAAAAACTACCAATTGCTCTAGTAGGCAAATACAATGAAAACATAGATGCCTATATCTCTGTAGTAGAAGCTATCAAGTCTGCTTGCTATCACAACAATGCCAAGCTAGACCTACTATGGATCAATTCTGGCAAGCTAGAAAAAAAAGACAAAAAAGAAATGGCCAAGCTCAAAAAAGCAGCTGGTATCATAGTGCCAGGAGGTTTTGGCAATAGAGGAGTAGAAGGCAAAATCATGGCTGCCAAGTATGCCAGAGAAAACAACAAGCCATATCTAGGCCTGTGTCTGGGCATGCAGGTAGCGACTATTGAATTTGCTCGTCATATCCTAGAAACTCAGGAAGTAGATAGTACTGAGTTTGATAGCAAAACACCAAATCCAGTCATACATATCTTGCCAGGGCATCACAAGGACGAAGATATGGGAGGTACTCTGCGTCTGGGAGCTTATCCATGTGTGCTAGACAAAGATTCTCTTAGCTACAAGGCCTATGGCACAAACAAGATATCAGAGAGACATCGTCATAGGTATGAGTTCAACAATGATTATAGAGAGCAGCTAGAAAAAGGTGGTATGAGATTTGCTGGTCTGTCACCAGACAAGAGGCTAGTAGAAATCATTGAGCTCAGAGATCATCCATTTTTTGTGGCTAGTCAGTTTCATCCAGAGTTTAAGTCTCGGCCACTAAGACCACATCCATTGTTTAGAGATTTTATTAAGACATCTGTAAAGTTAATTAAGTAATTTATAAAAACATGAAAAAAGTATTATTATTAATGGTAGTTCCTTTGTTGTTGGGAGCGGCGTGTACAAAAGTTGATAATAGTGTCAATGGGAATATTGCCGTAGTTGATAATAGTGTCAATGGGAATATTGCCGTACCAGTAGAAACAAACAATCTAGATTGCTCTATCACAAAATTGTCAGATTGTCCTGATAAAAATAAAGTAATAGTAGGTATTTTTGATAAAAAAAACTTGAGATTGATTGATGTTAATTGGAATAATCAGAATATTGGGTCAGTACAATTAGCTTATAATGAAAATTTAACAAAAACAACCTATAATCATATACCAGATGGTCAAAAGGTTGCTATTCAAGGCAAGATAAAAGAAGATGAAAATGGTAATTATGTAATGCAAGGTCTTTTTACTGATATATACCCAGATACTTTGGAATGCGATAGTACTTTTGCTTGTTATGTGAAAGGAATGAAATGTGAAAAAGCTGGCTTTGAACTTTTATGTATAAAAAATAATTGTGAATGTAAATGGAATGGAGGAGATACTGCGTGGTAGAAATTATTTATTTAGGGATTTTATAAAAACAGCGGTAAAGTTGAATAAATAAAACAAACCCGGCCATTGGTCGGGTTTTTTATTTTCCTAAAATTATAGTTCTCGACTTCGTCTCTCGATAAACTCGAGACCTTGCTCGAACAAACAATCTCAAACAAATAAAAAACCGGTTCCGTGGTGGATCCGGTGTCAGGTACCATGTCTAGATCGTGAATTCCCGGTCGCCCAGGATCTCGTAGCGGTGGTCCTCGATGACCTTCCCGATCTTGGGATCGACGTCGCGGCTGTGGAGCCAGACCTCGCCCTTGAGGGTGATGAGCAAACCAGCGTAGTCCTTGCCGTCGGGCACGTAGGCCTCGATCTTCTGGATGGTGTTGGTCAGGTCGGCGCCGTCGCCGTGGGAGCAGTCGCACAGGACCATTCCGTTGGCATCGGCTTCGAGCAGCACTTCGATCAGGTGATCGGTATCGATGGGGGCGTCCCAGACCAGCTTGAAGGTGCTGTGACGGGAGCAGGAGCAGCCGTCGATGTCGGTGTAGAAGTTGACTTCCTCGGTCTTGTTTTCCTGCTCGGTGTTCCACTCGGCCAGCTTGGCGGTCGATTCGACCGTGGCGGGTGTGTCGTCGAAGGTGATGGGTTCGTCGTTGGAGCAGCCGAGGCAGAAGAGAGTGGACAGGGCCAGGATGATCAGGAAACGATACATGGATTTCCTCCTCAATGAACACCTGCGGAATTGCAGGATGCTATAATATATAATATTTAGGGGGTTTTGTCAAGGTTTGTTATAAACTATAATTGACAAAATCCTTTGTTTTTGTTATATTTTTTTGTTCGCGTTCTATTAATCTTAACTCTTGAAAGAGAGGTGTGATATGCCTACCGGTCTGTTTCAGGCTTGGGGAGGCGTGTTTTACCTCCTCAACAAGATATTTCTCTGGGCCTCGGGCCGCAATATCAAACGGGAGCGCAAGCTCCGTATCCTGGCGTGGACAAGCTATATCATCGGACTTCCCGGTTGGGATGTACTGTTTGTGCTCAAGCGCAACTGGATCGCTTTTTCCATCGAGGCCGGTGGTCTGCCAGCTATGGCGCTGGGACTGATCATTGCCATAAGAGGGCAGGATAGAGATCCGCCAGCTTGGCTGGACAAGGTAGCGCGAGTCGCTATTGTGCTCGGGATTGGTTACAGTCTCTACGACTATCGTGGTTTCAACACCATCAGTCAATTTCTCGAGATCAGTCTGGTGACAGGCTACTTCATTGGTACCTACCTTTTGGCCAAAAAGAATCCTCAGGGTTACCTGTGGTTTGTGCTGATGAATATCTCCTGCGCTGCCCTGATGTGGGTCCAAGACTTTTACTGGCTGTTTGCCCAGCAGATCGTCTCGCTTGGCTTCGTCATCGATGCCTACCGCACCCAGAGAAAACAAGTTTCCGAGAGCTGAAAGGCTCTCTTTTTTTATTTTTGTAAATAAGATATTATAAATGTATGTCAGAAAGAGTTAGAGCCATAATCGTAAAAGAAAACAAGCTGCTTTCTATAAAAAGAATAAAGAAAGGAGAGACTTTTTGGTGTTGTCCTGGTGGTATGGTAGAAAATGGAGAAACACATGAGACAGCTTTAAAAAGAGAGTGTAAAGAGGAATTGGGCGTAGATATAGAACTGTCAGATTTATTTTTCAAGATGGCATCAGAAAAACTTGAGACAAAAGGGCAGATGGAGTATTTTTATCTAGCCAAAATTATATCTGGTGAGTTGGGTAGCGGCAATGGCCCAGAGTTTCAAAAAGATTCTGGTTATCAAGGTAGTTATCAGTTGGAGTGGCTGGATATTGTCGATATATCTAATATAGATTTTAGGCCGAGTCAACTAGGACAAGCTTTGACAGAAAATATATAAATTTATAACTCAATCTAAGATTGAGTTTTTTATTACAAATAAAAACGAGGGGCCTCAGACTTGCGTCGTATTGGCCCCTCGGGCGATGTTTCCGAAGCAGTGGTGGCTAGAAGGCGCCGACCCTGCGTCGCCGCCGCACTTCGTTCTTGCTGATGCCGAGGCGCTCGGCGATCTGCGCGGTGGTCTCCTTGGGCGGATCGTTCCTGACAGGCTTGGTCACCAGCTCTTCGGGCTGGTTGATCAGCGGCCAGGCCGGACAGGTGTCCTTGCATCCGCATCCGTCGCAGGGGTTGCCGCGGGACTCGGAGTAGATCATGGTGAGCATCAGGGGGTCGGGGTTCTGCAGTTCGCAGCCGTTGTTCAAGAACCAGTTGAGGGACTTCCTCATGTCACATTCCTCCTGCTTTGCTTCGGGTTTATACCTATTTCTAGGCATGGCGGGTGAACAGAATACTTTCTATTATAGCATATTTTATGTATTTTGTCAATAAGTGGTGTGTAAATAAAAAAGCCATCCAAAACTTGGATGGCGTGTTTTAACTCTGTGGATACGGGAAGTTGATCAGGATGCCGTGGGCATGTCCATGGCGGCGTAGCGCCGCAGGGCGTCCAGCAGGATGTCGGGGGTACGCTCGAGCTCGTCGAGTACGACGCACTCCAGGTAGCCGTGCAGGTTCATGCCGCCGTAGCCCATGTTGGGCGTGACCAGGTTGGGATACTTGACGTTGAGCATGCTGCCGTCGGTACCGCCCCGGACCATAGCCTCGGTGACAGTCAGGCCGGCGTCGATATGGGCCTGGGTCAGGGGTGCCAACAGATGGCGCTGGGGATCGATGATGTCGAAGTTGTTGACCGTGGCCATGATGTCGCGGGTGACCTTGACTCGACAGCCCCAGTTCTCGGCGATGCGTTCCGCCATTTTGGTGGCGTGCGCCACCATGTCGTCGGACTCGTCGCGGTTGAAGCTCCGGGGAGCCATGTTGACGACGGTCTGGGAGGCCCGTCCCTCGATGTTGGTGACGTAGAAGAAGGAACTGGAGGGATCATCGATGCCGGCTTCGGGCAGACACCAGTCGTCGGCCATCTCCATGGCGAATTCCATGGCCGCGTAGTGACTGGGCTTGAGTTTGTCCGGGTACTCGCCGGGGTGGGCGTCGCTTCCCTCAAAGATCATCTGGAAGATGCGGCAGTAGAAGCAGCCCACGTCGATGGGACCGAGACGACCGCCGTCGACCGTCAGGAACACGTTCCAGTTGTTGACGATGTCTTTGTCCAGGTGGCCGAAGCCGAGCTCGCCGATCTCCTCGTCGACGCAGACCCAGATGGTCACCGGGCCGTGGATGGAGTTGTGGTTGAGCATCTGGTTCAGAGCCGTCATGATGACAGCCAGGCCAGCTTTGTCGTCGCCGCCCAGGAGGGTGGTGCCGTCGGAGCTGAGGATGCGGGAGCCTTCGAGGCCCTCGAGGTCGGAGGCCGGGATGACCACGTCGCCTTCGGGCAGCTTGATGTCGCCGCCCTCGTAGTGGTGGATCATCGGGTTGTTGACCTTGCCGGGCACACCGGGGTAGGTGTCGACGTGCGCCGCCAGGCAGACGTGGGGAGCCTTGTCCAGGCCGAGCGTGGCCGGGATATTGACCAGGAAGGACTTGTCCGGCAGGACCATGATCCAGTCGTCGTCGACTCCCAAGGTCTTCATCTCGTGCATGACCTTGCTCAGGAGGACCTCCTGGCCCTGACTGCTGGGATGTCGCGGCTCTTCGTCGGGCTTGCGTTCGACCGAGGCTGTGTCGTAGCTGATGTACTCCATCAGCCTTCTGGTCACGTCGGGAAATTGTTGCGTTTGGGGCATCACTGCGCCTCCCTGTTCAGAGTTAGAAATTTGAAATGAGCGTTACTGGTCAAGTATGTTTCTTGACCACGATTGTTTTACCACAAACAGTCTTTTGTGTCAATATTTTTTGTAGTTTTTGCTTAAATATTGTAAAAAATATCAGAAAATGATATGTTTATTGAGTGAGGCGATGAACTATGATTTTTATTTGGACGCTTGAATCATAGAGAGCCACTAGCGTAACCGACACAAAAAGCAGATTTTTTTGATGAAGCCTCACACAAATGGGGTTTTTTGTATACATATATTGACAGAAATAGTGATATATACTTAGATAAATAATCACAAACTCGCTCTTTGAAATATACTCTTTGTTTGATAGAAAGAGTAAAACGTGGTTTCACTTGGCTAAACAGCCGCAATAGAGGAGTCTGACAATGAAGACGATGATTTGCTTTTGCCTGGTTCTCTTGGCTCTTGGNCATACCGAGGGCAACTACCCTGCGAGCGTTGGCAACAACGCAATGCTGCCGAGTCAACGCAACTATCCCAACGAGGTCTTGGCCACCGAAAATTTTAAGGTCAGTAGGGGACCGTGGTTCAACCTTGTTGCCTTTGAAAAAGGCATTGAGGAAGACAAGTCGAGTTTGACGGCAGCCAATGCTCCCCAGAGCATGCTGGAACTCTACGACGCGGAGCTTCCCAAAAACAAGCCCATGGAATTTCAGATGGCTACCGAGACTCGAGAAGGTGGGTCGGTTTTCTGCGCTTTGGGGTTTTGGCTAAATCCCAGAACCAAGATTCAGTTTCAATCCTCCGGATTGAAACTAACTCTCGAAGGTCCTCAGGGACAAAAGGTGGAGACGACTGACCAAGGTTGTCTATTCCTGGCAACGCATAGAGGGAGGCCTGTTTGCTACGATTCGTCGGAGCAGATGGTCACTTTCGACCGCAACTTCAACAACAAGCCAGATTACCGCAAGATGCCCAATATCGTATACTTACGACTCGATCCCCAGTACTATAACTGGAAGATCACCGGATTGGCACTGGACAGCGACAAGGTCGTAGTCCAGTAAAGGCGGCCTGTCTGTCGACAGGCTAGGATCCTCAACCCCGGAAAGGAGGAATAACCGAAGACAGTAGAATATCCCTTCAAATGTTGAGGAGTATGTCGTGAAGAAACTGATGCTCACCCTGGCGCTCGTCTTGCTGGCCTTTGCGGTCACCGACGTCGTCGCGCCGCAGGAAGCGCAAGCTCTGGCGCCGCTCGAGTGTACGACGGCGGCTGACTTCGGCTGGCGCAACTACGGCTGGAACGTTCTGTGCATCTGGGCCCTGCAGATGGACCCGGGCTGGAACGAGGATGGCGGCTCCTGGGAATGGACCGCCGTTGATCCGAACCTCTACGAGGATGCCGATCAGCTCCGCGAGCGGAGCCTGGAAGCCGGCGAAAACGCCACCTACGTCATGAACGACGGCGAGGCCACGACGGTCACCTGGTACCCCCTGCGCAGTTAGCAGGGGCATGAAGCCACTTGATCGATATATGCCTGGAGTGCTGTGAAGCGCACCAGGCTTTTTTATTTTTGGCAAAAAAAAGAGGAAGCAATTGATTTGCTTCCATGCGCTTATTCTGGTTGCATTTCATAGCATATGATTTCCAGAATATCAGCTTCAGAGGCCATCGAGCAGCCAAACTTGGCTTCCATTTGTCCTTTGACGACCACTAGTCTATCTTCACCCAGGAAGTAGATGATGTCTTTTTGACCATCACCAAAGCCGTGGAGGTCAACTTGCCTGAGGAAGTGTCCTTGTGGGGAAAAGACGTCGTAGGAGAGGAGTGTGCCTAGTTTTTGTGATCTGGCACTCTGACTGGTCTGTACCCAGATGTTGCCATTGGGTCGAGTGTAGATATTGGTGATGTCCGGGTCAAAGTCTTCGACCAGGAATTCTATATCTCTGTCCGAGAGTCTCCTCAGACCTTCATCGCCACAGAATTTTTGTTTGGCAACATTTTTTTTGTCTCTACCAGAGCGTTTGTAGGAGTCAAATTCCTTGCGAATCAGCTTTTGCAATTTTCCCTGCTGGTCGTATACATTGATCTGGTAAAAATTGCTGTTGGCCAAACTCCAGTAAGGAGCCAGGTAAAGTTCTCCACCTTGGCCGATGGTCCAGGGCTTGTAAATGATGAAGTAATCGTCTTCTTCAACCATCTGCCTTTTTGGCATCGAAGATCTGGTCTGGTAGCTTTCGTAGCGAAATTCTTCGCCGTAGCGATTGAATCTAGCCACAAAGGTTTGGCCATTGACGACTTCGGCACTAGTGCCAGAGACGACCAAGGTGTTGTTTCGCCATTGAGCCGTACCGGCCGTAAAGAACATATCTCCACTGAGATCAACGCTTTCTCGGGGAACTCCCTGGTAGTCAATGCAGACAATTTTGGCTGGGTGGGGTCTCAATAGAGCGATCTCGTCTTCTTCCATCAGGAACATATTGTTTGAAAAGGCTAGTTCTCCTGGCCCTTCGCCCGATATATTCATCTGACGGATTGCACTACCGTCTTCTGGTGAATTGACGTAGATGATGCCGCTGAGGCCGTCGAGGATGTAGAGATTGTTGTCGTTGGCCAGAAGCACCTTGTCGATGGAGCGGAAGATGAACTCCTCATCGTTGCCGCCGATTCTCCACAGTTCTCTGAGATCCAGAGTCTCAATAGCCTGTTCGGGTGTAGTAGCATTGTCAATGCAGAGCACACCGTGTTCGGTGATTTCCTGGCCGGCTATAGCTGAGATAGCCAAAGACAAGATCACCAAGATCAGAGTCAGTTGTTTCACTGTCTTTTCCTTTCTCTAAAGCTAAAAGCTAAGCTTATACTTAGCTTCATTGTCAACGTACGAATATTATAATTTAGTAAAAAAGACTGTTTTTGTCAATTTTATTATATTGACAAAAGTACCAAAAAGTAGTAGTATACTTGCGTATTTACAATATTCGGGGATCGTCTAATGGTAGGACACCTGGTTTTGGTCCAGGCAATCGGGGTTCGAGTCCCTGTCCCCGAGCCAAGTGAACAAAGTGAACGCAGGCTCGATTTTAAATAAACACGAAGTAACTAAAGATGCTGGACAATAGTCCAGCGCCCCGAGCCAAGTGAACAAAGTGAACGCAGGCTCGATTATAAAACATGCATATAGCGTGCTTTTTTTGTTTATTACGCTTGACAAAATGGGTGTATTTTGTCAAAGTAAAATATGTTTTGTAAGAAAAAACTAAAACATTAAAATAAACAATAAAAACAGTATTTTCGTTGCCGAGCAATTTTGAATTTTGATATTGCAGATAAGGTAAAAGTACTTTTTTGTCTTATCTCTAGTATCAAATAAATGGTACGATCAGCTCCTTGAAAATAGAAGTATATACACAAACTCACAAGTAGGCATCCGCGATGCCAATAGAAAAGCACAAGACATTCGCGGACCAATTTTGGTGTCTTGTTTTACCTTTTGATTGAAAGGAGTCTTAACCGACGGTCTTTCTTAGTCTGCAGCAGGTAAGAAAGATGCTGTTCTGCTACTTGTCTTCCTGTAAAACAGGAGAAGGTAGGTCTGATTGTGTTTCGTAAGATCGTGATCACTGCTGCTGCGACCGCTTTGGCCCTGGGGGCCATGGTCGCGCCTGCTAGTGCCATTTCCGATGCCATCGTGTGCGACGAGTACCACAATGGCGGCGGGATGAACGCCGATTGCGCTAACCACATCTTCTTCATGATGGAGGTGGGTCAGCTCGGCGACCTGTAGTCTGTCGATGACAGAAGATAGGTGAAACGGCGCTGGTGCTGCATGGCTCCAAAAGCCTGCTGCACCATTCTCGCACCAGCAGCACCAGCGCTGTAAAACCTACGATCTCCGGAGGAGGTCCAGAGATGATTTGGACAGTCATCCTAACTCTAGTATTGGGAGGAGGCATCGTAAAGACCTCCTTCGATCCACAGCTTTCCACTCAAGAGTGGGATTTTGCCTCAGTCATGGTCTATGGCGATGATGAGGACGAAGTCCTGGGAAAAAATGTGGCCAATGTGGTCGCTACCAACGGAAGCTATTACCTTCTTGATACGCAGCTTGAAGCAGTAACTCGTATTTTTCTAGACGGCACACATGAGACTATTTCCATTTCTGGAGAAGGTCCAGGGGAATGCACCAAGCCAATGAACATGATTCAGTGGCCAGACGAGTTTCATCTAGGCATCTACAGCCCTTACCCGCCGGGTAAGCTAGTCAACAACTTTGGTACTTGTACCAAATGGCCTGACTGTAGCTGTCCGCAGAATTTTTCTTTTGGTCTGGACAATTCTCTAGGTAGGCACATCAGCTACAATTCCACAGCAGACATGTTTGTCATCAACCTATTGGAGGTGGAGATAGAGAATCTCGAAGCAGAAAGAGGAGTCAGCTACTACCGTATGTCACTATTTGATGGTGGTGGAAAAAGGATTGCCGATGTCTACGAAGAAGCAATGTTGTACATGCCTGGTTTGGCTAGGTTCCCACATTGGTGGATAGACATTGCTCAGAGGGCCTTGGCACCAAGTAGCTTGTTCTTCATTCCAGACGACAGCTACACCATCAACCAATATTCTTTTTCAGGAGATTTGCTGCAGGTTATCGTACAAGACGACTACCCCAGAAGAGAAATGATCCTAGCCGAAGAAGAGTATTACCTCAATTTGGACACCTACGCTCCAGACATCTACGGACTTTATTGGTTGGATGATCGCTTGCTTGTGTTGAATAGCCATGGATTGGTTGGTGAAAGCCTGAGTTTCGACTCATATTCCTTCGGCAACGAAGTGAAGATGAGTAAAGTAGTACTACCAGGAGTTAGGCCATCACCAACAGCCAGATACTTCTGGCTCAACAAGGACTGCCTAGCAGTCGTCTATGGCGCAATGCAAGCATCCGTTGGAACCTCGGAGATACACGAGGTAGAGGTTTTTCAAAGGAGTGAGCCATGAGGGCCGCCTTTTTACATATCTTCGTCCCCGTGCTGCTCTTGATTGCGGCTTGCACGGCACCCCGGCTCAACGATCCTGCGCTGGCGGGTTACAATCCCAACTACCCTCCGGTCGTCAAGAAGGTGGCCATTCCCAGTGAGTACGACGGTGAGTCGCCAGTCTACTCTTGCGAGGATTTCGCTATCTTCAACGCCGGCAAGTGGAATGATCCGGTCAAGTACTACGATTTGGCAGCTGCGGCTGCCAGAAATGGTGACCCTGGTGCCCAGGGTGTACTCGACCAGGAGCGCAAGCATTCGGTCAAGCAGATCTGTGACGACGAGCTAGTTGTCATCAAGATGTGGCTTTTCCTAGCCAGAGGAGAATCTTTGCTCTTTTCGGAGGGCAACTTCAGATTTTACTTTGCTGACGGAAGCAGTGCTTTGGATCGTGGTGTACGGGTCAACATGAGAGACGATCGCTACGATCCCCATGGACCACATAGGTCCTATCAGAACACTCCTTTGAGAGTGAGTAGAAAAAACATCCAGTCTGGCGACGACGCAGTAGCTGTGGTATTTCTCCTTGACCGTGAGCATTACGGAAAAGAGATTGTCAGAGCTGAGCGGATCGGCGCCTAAAAAATATATACTTCTATGTACAATGACTGTCGAAGGCTTTCGGCAGTTTTTTATTTGAAATAAAAAAAGGACCCGTGTGCATTGGGGGGAGTAATGCAGTGACGGGTCCTCTGACAGCATCGAGGGATACTGTCATCAACTGTCTAGCAGTTGATACCCAGGAAAGCTTCGATGCGTTGGACCATGTCCAGCACATGGAAAGGTTTGGATACGACGTGCGTACCGTAGGTTCGGATGAGGTGTTCGCGAGTGATCTTGGAGCCATGATGACTCATGGCAATGACCGGGGTCTGGCGAGTGACCGCCATCTGGCGCAGAATGTCCATGACCTTCTTGCCGTCAAGGTTGAGAAAGTCGATGACGAAGATGTCGGGGAAGACCTCGACTTCTTGATCGTCGATGACTTTGGGGCAGAGGGACTTGCCGACCAGAGTAGCCGGATCCGTGACCATCTTCATGACCAGTTGGTCGTGCCGCTTGACCGGCAAGACATTGGTGATGACTTCGTGACCACGCTCTTCCAGAGCATAGTACAGGCTGCGGATGGTCGTGTACTCGGTGTCGAAAATGGCGATACGTGCCATGGTTGGGCCTCCTTGTGGCTTTTACTTTTCCTCGGGTTGTGAAGTGAACAAAAAACAAAATACACCCACTAATGAGGGTGCACGTTTTTGTTCCGTTAAATGCCGGTTACGCTACTAGCTCCACATGATCCAAGCGTCCAAATACAGATCATGCTTCAAAGCCTCATTAGATGAGATTGATATAGATTGTTAATATAAAAACATGATAGCACAAAAGTAGATTTTTGTCAAGAGTAGATGCTTTTGTCAACAATTGGCTTTGATTGAAAAAAAGTCTAATTTATGGTATTTTATAGTCATGAAAATATCAGATGAAATCGTGCTGTTATATGATAAAATACAGCAGATTTACAAAAAGCGTGAAGAGCTTAGCAAAATAGAAAACAAGATTGAGGTTGAAGAAATTGCTAGCCATTTTTCTGCGCTTTATGAAAAATTGAGAAATAGTGTTGACTTCAAAGAAGTCCACTTATTGCGTCGCTTTGCTATTGAGAGAAATATCAAGCGTCGTTTTATTATGGAAATTCTCAAGCCGGAAATTGCTCGTAGTCTGGTAGAAGATATGGTGCGCTCACGTTATCTGCCCAACGATACTATACCTGAATATTATATTGAAGAAGTTGAAAAAATAATTATCAAATACAATCAACTATTTTTGTTGATGAATGATATGTATCGCGGTGATGAAGTGACCGAACTTTTTGATTGGCTGATATCTATTGAAGCTTGTGAAATTGATATGCTACTCAAGCCAGAAGATATAGAGGACGCTGTCATAGAAGCTATGTATCAGGTGACCAAGCCACGTATCAAGCTCAAAGGAGACGATCTCAGTATCCGAGAGAAAAATGTACAGCTTTATATTTCTATACACAAATCTTTGGTAAAGTCTGATGACACTATTATTTCTTATCATTTGCTCAACTTGTATTATCCAGAATGGAAAGACGCAGATGAAGAAACCATCAAAAAGATGGCTGGCCATTTGCCAGAAATATATAGAACAACGCAGACGCATCTGAAGCACCCTTATCAGAGAAGAATTTTGAATTATATCAGTGAACCAGTGGTGACTTTTCAAATCTTGTATGAACTTATTTTGAATCAAGGCAAGGGTATGGAAGAGCTTTTGATTGATCCAGAAAAATTACATAGTGAAGCCAATATTTTGATCAATCAAAAATACAAGAAAATTAGAAGAAGAATCAGCCGGGCTTCCATAAGGGCTATTATCTATATTTTTATTACCAAAGTTGCTTTTGCTTTTTTGATAGAGTTTCCATACGAAATGTATGTAATCAATGAAGTCAATTATGTCAATTTGGGTATCAATGTGGTATTTCCACCATTGCTCATGTTTTTGGTGACTTTGACCATAGTGCCACCAAGCAAGGAAAATACCAAGCGTATTTTGGAAAATCTTAACAATCTTATTTATGATAAGGCTGAAAAATCAATTTTGTGTCAGCTGACTACCAAGTACAAAAAATCAACTAGCTATCAGATATTTTATTACTTCATGTACACATTGTTGTACGTAGTAGTATTTGGTTCTATCATTTATATGCTCAGAAGGTTGGACTTCAATCTACTTTCAGGGGCTATATTCTTGTTCTTCCTTACAGCTGTGAGCTTCTTTGCTATTCGTATTAGGGCCACCGCCAAAGAGCTCAAAGTAATAAACAATCGTGAAGGCGTGGGATCATTTTTGATTAGCTTTTTCTCTATGCCAGTTATTTCTGCAGGGCGTTGGATGGCTACAAGGTTCAAAAAACTCAATTTATTTGCCTTTATCATGGATTATATTATTGAAGCACCATTCAAGTTGTTTGTATCTGCTTTTGAAGATTGGCTAGGATTTATGAAAGAAAAGAAAGAAGAAGTTTTCCATGACAACCAATAATGAATTTTATTTGATAGCTCACAATATACGTAGTTTGTACAATGTGGGTACTATGTTTAGGACAGCTGATGCTCTAGGTATAGATCGGCTGTTTTTGACTGGCTATACTGGCAAGCCACCTAGAAAAGAAATTTCCAAAGTAGCTTTGGGAGCCGAGGAATCAGTACCATGGCAGCACTACAAGAGTTTGGGTTATTTGGTGAATAAATTAAAAAAACAAGGCCTAAAAATTGTTATCTTGGAAAAATCAGAAACTTCTGTGGATTATACAAAATTTAAGCCAAAGTTTCCTTTGGCACTTATAGTCGGCAATGAAGTGCGCGGGGTATCAGCTGATACACTCAAAAAAGCTGACAAGG
This sequence comes from Candidatus Parcubacteria bacterium, assembly GCA_002869235.1. Taxonomy (GTDB): domain Bacteria; phylum Patescibacteriota; class Patescibacteriia; order UBA1558; family GWA2-36-10; genus BM519. The sequence goes on along the minus strand of PKTI01000032.1, from coordinate 3,435 downwards.
TAATAGAATTGCCCATGAA
>PKTI01000032.1:0-3384 GCA_002869235.1 Candidatus Parcubacteria bacterium | reverse complement strand
CAAGGAATCACTAAATGTTGGTGTAGCTTTGGGGGCAGCTGGTTATTATATAAATAGTTTTAGAAATTAGTGGCGAGTGAGCCACTTTTTTGCTATAATGTATACATAAAAATTAACCAATTTTTCAATGTCCATAAATAAAGTGATGGAGTTGGTTTTTTCCTTGATTATGTTGCTTTTTTTGGCGATTGTAGTCTTGGGAGTTTTGGTTGGTATCACTCTAGTACAACAACTAGCAGCCTATGAAATTAGTTTTGGTATGCGTTGTTTCTTTATTGGCGGCATGTTTGCTACTTTTTTGTATATCATGAAGTTGATTGTTGATAAAATTAGAGAATATCATCGGTATATCTAAAATAAAAATGCTTAAAAACAAAATTACTACAATTGGCGGAGCAACTCGTGACATCATGTTTTATACAGATGACATGGTGATTGTAGACAACAAAAAAGATTTGTTGCGCAAAAAACTTATTGGTTTTGAATACGGTGCCAAAGTATACAGCAAAAATGTTTCTTTTACTTTTGGTGGTGGAGGTATGAACACTGCGGTCAATCTAGCTGGCCTGGGAATAAAAACTCAAACTATCTTGTCTATTGGTGATGATATGGTAGCAGGCGATATTTTGCGTGAGCTAAGTGTCAAAAATGTTGTCAGTAAACTAGTACAAAAAAATAAAGACACTATTTCTGGCACATCTTTTGTAATAAATGTTGGCAAATACAATGAACATGTTATTTTTGCTTACCGTGGTGCTAACAACAAAATTGACCTGACCAAAAGAGTGGTCAACAGGATAAATACTCCTTGGGTTTATTTGACTTCATTGCCCAAGGGTAGCAAAGCCTCTTTGAGGTATTTTTTTGAACACTGTGAAAAAAATAAAACTAAAATTGCCTGGAATCCTGGCACAAATCAACTCAAGATGGGTCTCAAGGGCCTCAAAAAATATATGCAGTGCACAGAAGTATTTGACGTCAATCGTGATGAGGCCTTGGAATTGGTACTTAGTGTCAAAGGAAAAGACACTAAGGATAATATCAAATCTTTGTTAAAATTTTTGCATCAATATGGACAAAAAATAACTGTTATTACCGACGGCCACAAAGGTGCCCACGTATATGACGGCAAAAATTATTATTTTAGACCAGCCTTTAAGAGAAAAAGTATCAATACTACGGGAGCAGGAGATGCTTTTGGTTCATCTTTTGTAGCTGGCCTTATCAAATATAAGGGTGATATCGAAAAATCACTTAAGTTGGCTATAGCAGTTAGTAATGCGGTGATTTCCAAGGTAGGTGCTCAAGAAGGATTGCTGCCGGCCAAACATTTGAAAAAATATAATTTGTAGTTTATGAAAAAGTTTTTAAAAGTTTTGGGCATTATAATAATTATAGGAGTGGTTTTGTACTTTGCTTTTATGTATTTTGCAGCTTATTATCTACAAAATAGAAATGAGGGCAAGGTAGAAGTTGATATAAAACGTCATTATAACAATGAAACAGAAGAGAATCTTATAAATTTAGCAGAAAGCATTGATTGCGACCTTAGTAACGTAAAAGTTGGCTCTAAAAGCGATATAAAATCTGCTTGTATAACTCAAGAAAAAATAGATGGATTTTTGGCTCAAGAACAAAAATATTTGGCCGAAGAAAACAATAAAGCAACCTATATAAGGGAATACAATGCCTGGGTTAATCGAAACAAAGATTGGCCTTTAGATGGTAATAATGATGGGGTCTGGGGTTGGTTTGCTCCTACAATACTAGATGCTTCCAACACCACAACTACTGCTCAAAAGTGTTTGGATAAAGTAGACAATTATTGGCTTGTTCTTCAAAGATTAAATACCGTTTCTGGACAACCTAATAAATTGGCTGGTAGTGGGGCAGATAGTGAGCGATATATTATGTTTGATGACAACTTAAATCTTGTCTGTCAATATATAAAAAATGAATCTTGGATAAATTAGTATGATCAAAAAAATAAAAGCCGAAATATCAGCTAGACACATTCACTTGTCTCAAAAAGATGTAGACAAGCTTTTTGGTAAAGGTTATGAGCTCAAGCCTATCAAAGAATTATCCCAGCCAGGTGAATTTGCAGCCAAAGAAACCGTTGAGTTGGTCAATAAATCTAGAAATCTCAAAATACGTATTGTAGGGCCAGTCAGAAAAGCTACCCAGGTAGAATTGGCCATGACAGACTGTTATTTTCTACGGGTTTATCCAGAGATAAGGGTTTCAGGTGATATAGACAAGACTCCTGGTATTACTATCAAAGGACCAAAAGGACGTGTGCGTATCAAAGAGGGTGTGATAGTACCACAAAGACATCTGCACATTTCCAAAGAAGATGCCAAAAAGTGGAAAATTAGAAATAGACAAAAAGTAAAAGTGCGTATCAAAGGCAAGCGTTCTTTGACTTTTGATGATGTAGTGGCTAGAGTTAGTGAAAAATATAGTACAGCTATCCATCTAGATACTGATGAAGCCAATGCCGCTGGATTACTCAAATGCGGCACCGTAGATCTTATAATATAATATGAAAAAACATCTTTTAATTTTGAATCCAGGAAGTAGCAGCTTGAAGTTTGCTGTATTTGAAGTGGACACCCGCCGTATTGCGAGGCAGGAGAAATTGAAAGAAAAATTATCTGGTAGCCTATCTCTTGTTAACAACAAAACAGTTTTGACTTACAAAAAAAACAAGGTCAATTTTTCTACGGGTTTTAATATTAAGTCCTGGTGGTCATATGTAGAAGATCTTTTGGAAAAATACGAGATAAAATATATTGGTTTTAGGATGGTGCATGGTGGGGAGGAATTTACAGATACAGTAAAAATAAATAATCAGTTTTTGCAAAAAATAAAAAAGTACAACAAACTAGCCCCACTACATAATCCAGTAGCCTTAGAGCTGATAAACTTGGTCAAAGACACTTATCCAGATGCCAAAATGTCAGCTAGCTTTGATACAGCTTGGTACAAAAGTCTCAAGCCAGAAGCATACCTATATTCATTACCATTGAAGTATTACAAAAAAGAACACATCAGGAAATATGGTTTTCATGGTTTGAGTCATGAAGCAGCTAGTGAATTTGCAGCCAAAAAACTCAAAAAACCTTTTAAAAATTTGAGCTTAATTACTTGTCATTTGGGTTCTGGTGCTAGTGTGACCTGGGTGGAAAAGGGTAGGGTCAAAGATACTAGTATGGGCTTTTCACCCAATGAAGGATTGACTATGTCTACCAGAAGTGGTGATGTGCCAGCTAGTATAGTTTTTTATATAGCAGAGGAGCTCAAGATGCCACTTTCTCGTATAAAAGATTTGCTCAACAAATAATCAGGATTGTTGGGATTGACTGGTAGTTCAGACTTGCG
>PKTI01000002.1 GCA_002869235.1 Candidatus Parcubacteria bacterium | reverse complement strand
AGAATAAAGAGTTTCCTATTGAATTATCTAAGGTGAGTAGGCTCAAAGATTATAATACAGGTGAATCTTATGGCTATGAGGTCAGAGATGGGAATTATTATTTGACTTATAGTATGAATACTACGCCAACGGAGGATGATGTATCAGGAGATCCTTGGGGCTATGATTGGGGAGGCAAGAGAAGACCAGCTATGAATATGGGCACAAACTATAACATGGGAGGACGTTATGTTTGGCACCAAGGAGAAAATGTGGCTGATAGATATACTCCAATATCTGATCAATACAGAGACAATGTATTGTCAGGAGATTATAGCGAACACGATGCTATAGTTGCTATCAATCAGGCAAATCTGATTTATAATACCAAAGAAAGACTTTGGAGCTATTATAGAAAATATAAAAATTATCCAGATAGTATAGAGGCTTTAGCTGAAGAATATAAGCCATCTTATTATAGCTATGGCTATTTGCCTACAGGTTATTTGTGTGAAGATTTGAGCGCAAATAACTATTGCGATTATACGGTATCTGATGATAAACAATCTTTTGAGCTGAAAGTCAACTTTGATATGTCTAGCAATGATCTAGGTACATCTTTGCAGAGCAAAAATAAACTAAGCATTTTTGATAAAGGCGAAAATGTATTTTTGGGAGAAGACGGCAAAAGGGAATTTGTAGAAAAGCTTGGTCTAACAGCAAATTTGGGCAATTATAGGTGGATCAGAGGAGACAAGAACGCCGATATTACTATTGTTACTTATAGTGATTTTGATTGTCCTTTTTGTGATCGTTTCCACGATACTTTAGATGAAGTTTTGGCTAATTATCCAGACCAAGTAAATATAGCTTACAAGCATTTTCCTTTGACTAGTTTGCATCCTGATGCCAAGAAAAAAGCCTTGGCAGCAGAGTGCGTAGGAAAGCTTGGTGGTAATGATAAATTTTGGCAATTTCACGATATTTTGTTTGAAGAAAAGACTGGTGTAAGTGAATTGGCTTCTAAAGCATCTGGAATTGGCGTGAATATTACGCAGTTTAATACTTGTTTTAATAATGAACAATACATAACAACTGTTGATGCAGATATAAAAGACGCGCAAGATGCTGGCGCTAAAGGCACTCCTCATAGTATAATTGTATCTGGCAGTACACAGGTGCCTATTGCTGGGGCATTGCCATATGATTCTGTTGTTTCTCAGCTTGATGAAATAATAGATAATTCTACTGTTGATACTTGGGGCGGAGATGATTGGGGTGCAGATTATTTGTATTAATTAAATAAAAAAACAGCCTCGAAGAGGCTGTTTTTTTATTGTTTTATTTGATGTAATTGAGAGGATTTTTTCTTACTGAATTTACTCTTACCTCCATGTGTAGGTGAGGTCCAGTAGACCAACCAGTTGAACCTATAAGGGCGATAGTCTCACCACGAGAAACAGTATCACCAACTTCAACTAATAATTTACTAGCATGAGCATAAAGAGTTTTTATACCATTACCATGGTTGATTATTACATTGTAGCCATAACCATTTGACCAACCAGATCTTTCTACTTTTCCGGCCTCAGCGGCATATATAGGATTGCCAGTCTTGTCACCAATGTCTAAGCCAGAGTGTCCCCAGTGATAGTATTGGGTGATACGATGACTGAGTACTGGCCACAAAAGCTTGCTACCAGTATCTGTGTTGACCGCTGGAGCTACTTCTTCGTCACTGTATACAGATACAGGAGATGTTCTGGGCTTGTATGAAGAAACAACTTGTGTTGGTCTGACACCGTTTGGTATAAAAAGAAGGTCACCAATTTTAATATCTGAAGCATCGGCCAATTTATTTGTTTCTACTATTTTATCAGCGTCAGTTTGATATTTTTTGGCAATGGACAATACAGTGTCACCAGATGAAACTTCGTGATTGATGCCAGAGTTTGGTAGTATGGTCAATTTTTGTCCAGGTCGAATAGTGCTATTCCAAGTCAAGCTATTTTCCCAGAGGATAGTATTGACAGTTACATTATATTTTTCAGCAATTTTACCGATAACATCTCCAGGTTGGACAACATACTCTACGGCATCACTTCTTTTTGTTGGGCTTGGATTTTGTCCGGCTACAACTTCATTGTCTTCTACATTGAGTAGTACCAAGCTAGATTCATCTGGCGATACATCGGTATTGCTATTGTCTTCTATATCTTCAAAAGGTGTATTGATGACTATTTCTTGCAAACTACCCTGATCTTCTAGATAGCTACTGACAGCAACTTCTGCTACAGCTGGACCAGACTCTTCTACTAATTCGGACCATTGATCTGATTCGTTGGCAATCAAGGCTGACAGCAAAGTTCTGTTGGCGTATTCATCTGTGCTATAGCTTTGAGCAAAAATATTGTTGGTAGTAACTGCTACTATAATAATTACTATAACAGTACCTGGTAAATATTTTTTTATAAACACCAAATAATTCAATTCTTTTATTTGGATATTTTTTACTTTTAATCTTATAAAAAGCAGTCTTTTGTAAATAAACAAAATAATAGGAAATAAGGTAAATTTTCCTATCATCAGTATCAACATAGCTATAAATTTGACTAAAATTAGTACTTTTTTCCATGACCAATTTAAGGAGTCAGCTAGTTTTATAGCTATTTTATTGATTGTTTTTTGAAAAAATAAGCTTATATGTTTATCTTAGTTTTTAACTATATTTGTATTACAAATAATAACATATTACAAACAAAAATAATAGTCAATACGTAGGTTTTTACATTTGATTTTTTGGCTAGCAGATGCTAAAATTCTACTATAATTTGGGCTAATTTTATGGCAAACAAGCAAGAATACAATTTTCAAAAAATAGAATCCAAATGGCAAGAGTACTGGCAAGAAAACTCTGTTTTTTCTGTAGACGATAAGGGTCAGAAAAAGTTTTATGGGCTAGTTGAGTTTCCTTATCCATCTGGCGATGGTCTACATACGGGGCACCTTAGATCATATACTGCTTTAGATGTTGTTTCTCGGAAAAAAAGGATGGAAGGGTACAAGGTTCTTTATCCTATGGGTTTTGATGCTTTTGGATTACCAGCAGAAAATTATGCCGTCAAGACAAACACAGCTCCCCAGATAACTACAGAAAAAAATATTGCCAATTACAAAAGACAGATGAATAGCATTGGTCTTAGTTTTGATTGGCAGAGGAGTTTTTCTACTACTGATCCAGATTATTACAAATGGACCCAATGGATTTTTGTCCAAATGTTTAACAAAGGCTTGGCTTACAAAGCAAAGGAAAATATCAATTGGTGTACTTCTTGCAAAATTGGCCTGGCCAATGAAGAGGTAGTTGCCGGTGTTTGTGAACGTTGTGGAGGAGAGGTCATCAAAAAAGAAAAAGAACAATGGCTGCTCAAGATTACTGAATATGCGGATCGTCTGATAAATGATTTGGATAAGGTGGATTTTCTTCCTCAGATCAAAAAACAACAAATTGATTGGATAGGCAAGAGCGAAGGTGCTCAAGTCAAATTTGCTATCAAAGATTCACAGGAGAGCTTGGAAGTATTTACTACTAGGCCAGATACTTTGTTTGGCGCTACTTTCATGGTTATTGCTCCAGAGCATGATTTGATCAATTCTTTGGTAGACAAGCTAGAAAATTTATCTGAAGTTAAAAAATATATTGAATCAGCCAAGAAAAAATCTGATTTGGAAAGAGCCGATGAAAACAAAGAAAAGACCGGTGTAGAACTCAAGGGTATCAAAGCCATCAATCAAGTAAGCAGTGAAGAAATACCTATTTTTGTAGCTGATTATGTGATGATGAGCTATGGTACCGGTGCTATTATGGCTGTACCAGCACATGATCAAAGAGACTGGGAGTTTGCCAGAAAATATAATTTATCAATCGTTCCAGTAGTAGAGGGTGGTAGTATTGAAGAGTCAGCTTTTGAAGCTGATGGCAAGTCTATAAATTCTGGAGATTTCAATGGCTTGGAAACTCAAGAATTCAAAAAAGAAATTATTGTATGGCTAGAAAAAAATAAAATAGGACAAGCTACAGTCAATTACAAACTTCACGATTGGATTTTTTCTCGTCAAAGATATTGGGGCGAGCCAATTCCTATGGTCCATTGTGACAAATGTGGTTGGGTACCAGTAGCTGAAAAAGACTTACCAGTTACCTTGCCCGAAGTAGATGACTTCAAGCCAGGTGATGATGGTGAATCTCCTTTGGCCAAAGCTGAAGATTGGGTGAAAACCACTTGTCCTAGTTGTGCTGGTGAAGCCAAAAGAGAAACAGATGTAATGCCAAATTGGGCTGGATCAAATTGGTATTTTGTCAGATATTGTGATCCCAAAAATGACAAACAATTGATTGATCTCAAAAAAGCAGAGCATTGGTTGCCAGTCGATTGGTACAACGGTGGCATGGAGCATACTACACTTCATTTGCTTTATTCTCGTTTTGTGTTCAAGTTTCTCTATGATATAGGAGTAATACCCAAAAAAGTTGGCAGCGAGCCTTACCAAAAAAGAACAGCACAAGGTATGATACTTGGTGAAGGTGGTATCAAAATGTCCAAGTCCAAGGGCAATGTCATCAATCCCGATGATTATGTAGCCAAATATGGGGCAGATACAGTCAGGGTATATGAGATGTTTATGGGGCCCTTTGACCAGTCTATAGCCTGGGATGACAAAGGTGTGGTAGGTGTATATAGATTTTTGGACAGGGTTTGGAATTTACAAGACAAAGTCTCTGATACAAAGGCAGACAAAGAAACAGAAAGCTTACTCCACAAAACTATAAAAAAAATTGGTCAGGACATAGAAGATATGCGTTTTAATACAGCTATTTCTCAACTTATGATAATGACCAATGCTTTGGATAAGCAAAAAGAAATTGATAAAAATATTTTTGAAATATTTGTTTTACTTTTAGCTCCATTTGCTCCACATATGGCCGAAGAGCTTTGGCAAAGTTTGGGCAACAAAGAAAGTATCACTTATGCCAAGTGGCCGGAGTATGATGAATCATTGGCCAAAGATGAAATGGTCAAGATAGGTATTCAGATAAATGGTAAACTTCGTGATGAAATTGAGCTAGAAACGGATACTGAGCCAAGCGATAAAATCAAAGAAGATGTTTTGGCAAAAGAAAAAGTCAAAAAATATACTCAAGATAAAGAAGTAATAAAATTTATTCATATCAAAAATAAAATAATTAGCATTGTGGTCAAATAATTTTGATCAAAATAAAAACAAAATATACCCATGCAATTTCATCTTGTAGACGACTACAAAAAATTAGGTTTTTCTAAGGGCTTGATTTCTCTCTGGTCAGGAAAATTGATTTTAGAGTTTGCGCTCAATCTATTTGGCTTGTTTTTGCCAATTTTTTTGTATCAGGAATTGGGCGGCATAGATGGAGTAATAGCTTGGTTTGTAATTATATCATTGGGTTATTTTTTGATAGTACCAGGATCTGCTCGTTTTATGAATATAATTGGTCTAAAGGCCAGTTTGATTATTGGTGTGGCAGCTCGTATTCCTTATTTTTATGCTTTGTACAAACTGCCAGATGATCCAGTGGTTTATGCCACTATGTCTGCAGTAGCATTGATTATTATACGTAGTTTTTTTTGGTTACCATTCCAAACTGATAGTGCCAAATTTTCCAACAAGAAAAATAGAGGCAAACAATTTGGTATGATTTTTGCTGCATCTTCCACGCTGGCTATAATAGCTCCAGTAGTAGGTGGCTTTATATTGGATCGTTTTGATTTTGCGGTTTTATCCATTATGTCTCTTATTATTTGTGTGATGTCTGCCATACCACTTCTTTTTGTGCCAGCTACAAAAGAAGAGGTAAGTTGGAAATACATGGAAACAATGAAATATTTTTTTCATCCTTTCAATCGTCGTATGGTAGTGGCTTATATGTCTGATGGAGCAGTCGGTACAGTCAATGGTGTTTTTTGGCCTTTGTTTATATTCTCTATTATGGATGAAAATTTTAGTGATTTGGGTATGTTGACGGGTGGTATTTTGTTGGTAGGTGTTGTTTTGCGTTTGGTGGTAGGTAATATGCTGGACAAGTTTCAAAAAACAAGGATGGTCCATGTAGGAACCATTCTAAATTCAACTGCCTGGATCATAAAAACTTTGGTAGTTTCAGCTATGCAGGTATTTTTGTCCTCTATATATCATACTTTGGCTACAATAGTACTTCGTACTTCCTTGGACACCTTGGTTTATGAAAAAGCAGCAGATAGGGGACACTATATAGATGAATACACCCTAATAAAAGAGATGGCTATTCATATGGGAAAGGTTATTACTTTGGTAGCAGTTGCTCTTTTGTTGATGATATTTCCACTTCAGGCGGCCTTTATCTTGGCGGCTATAGTTAGTTTATTTATAAGTTTACTTAGATAATACATATGCAAGAAATTATACTTAATAAAAATAATAGAGTTCAGGCAATACAAAAAGCCCTAGAGGTTTTGAGAGTGGGGGGTACTATAGTTTACCCTACTGAGACTTCTTATGGATTGGGAGGAGATTTTTTTGATGCAAAAATCAGTGAAAAAATTTATCAGATAAAAGAAAGGGATAAAGGTAGGCCGCTATCTGTGATCGTACCTGATATGATATACGCTACTTCTTTGGTGACTTTTTCGGAATCTGCCAAACGTCTGGCAGCAGAATACTGGCCAGGACCACTTACTTTGGTTCTTCCTTACAAATATTGTGAATTTAATAGTCATTGTGATGATTACTTAGCTCTTCGTGTTTCTAGTCATCCTTTTGCAGCTGATTTATCTCTCAATTTTGGTAATCCTTTGGTAGCTACTTCAGCCAATACACACAACAGTCCAGATATGTATGAGCCAAAAAGTATTATCAAACAATTTTCAGCTTTAAAAAATAAACCTGATTTGTTTATCAATGCCGGTGAGTTGCCCAAACAAAGACCATCTACTATTATTAAAGTGACAGCTGACAACAAAGTGGAAATTTTGCGTCAAGGCGATCTAAAAATAAAAATATAATATGCTCCATTTTCTCAAAACCTTTTTACCTCATCATATGAGGCGGCAAGTAAAAGAATTGTTCGTAGCCACGACCTTAGTTAATTTGGCTTTGGCCATGGTGGTTCTTTTTGAGCCAATATATCTTTATCAAAAATTACACTACAAGCTTCATGAAATAATGCTTTTTTATTTTATAGTTTATATAGTGTATTTTTTTATTATGCCTTTGGGAGCAAAGTTTGCCCGTAAGAAAGGCTATGAGTTAGGTTTGTTTATTGGTACTTTTTTGTATATAGCTTTTTATGTAAGTTTATTTATGATTGCCTGGTATCCTATTTTATTTTATATATCACCTGTAATATATGCTTTGCAAAAAATGTTTTACTGGCCATCTTATCACGCTGATTTTGCTCGTTTTACTGACGACAAAGAAGAAGGCAGAGAAATTAGTGCTATGACAGTAGCATCATCATTGGTGTATATAGTTGGGCCAATATTAGCAGGTTTTATCATTTATGAATGGGGTTATGGTGCTTTGTTTACTTTAGCTTCTATTATATTTTTGTCTTCCAATATTGCTACTTTGATAACCAAAGAAAAATTTAAACCAGCTGGATTTTCTTATAAGGATGCCTATAAGGTTTTATTTAGCAAGGAAAACAGACAGGCTTTTTGGGCTTATGCTGGTTATGGGGAAGAGTTGATAGTTTTGGTGGTTTGGCCAGTATTTATATCTATAGTTATTAGCAATATGTTTGACTTGGGTATGATAGTTACCTTGGCTACCTTGGTTACTACTGTAGTTGTTTTATATATTGGCAAGCTTAGTGATTCCAAAAACAAAAGAAAGATATTATCTTTGGGTAGTGTGTTTTATTCCTTGGCTTGGTTTTTTAGAATTTTTGTAGTAAACACTGTGGGGGTATTTTTTGTAGATACTATGTCTCGTTTGGGTAAAAATGTCGTGGCTATTCCTTTGGTTGCATTGACCTATGAGCAGGCAAAGGATGTAGAATCTCACAAAAAAAGATCTGTAATGAGTAGAGTAGTGTTTTTTGAAATGAGCCTGGTAATGGGCAAGCTATTGGCCATTGTACTGGTGTATATTTTAACTTCTATAATAGTAGATGAAGCTTTGGCATTTAAGATAACCTTTATATTGGCTGGAGGCATGAGCTTGCTTTATATGCTGCTATAAAACTATGGATAAAGATCAATTACATTTTTTATTAAAAAAATACAATCTTAGCCCAAATAAAATTAGGGGTCAGAATTTTTTGGTTTCAGATAGCATCCTGGAGCAAATAGTTGCGGCTGCCAAAATCAAAGAAGATGATTTGATCCTAGAGGTTGGGCCTGGCTTGGGGGCTCTTACCCAGGAGCTGGTAAAATATGGTGATAGAGTAGTGGCTTTTGAAATAGATAAAAATTTTGCCAAAGTATTGAACAAAATAAAAGGAGTATCGAATAATTTGGAAATAATATGGCAAGATATACTATCTTTATCAGATGATGATTGGGCAAAAATTTTGTTCAAGCACAAAAAAGAAAAATATAAGATAGTGGCAAATATACCGTATTATTTGACGAGCAAATTTATACAAAAGTTTATTT
>PKTI01000013.1 GCA_002869235.1 Candidatus Parcubacteria bacterium | reverse complement strand
CTGACTTTGGCTCCAGCCTCTCTGGCCAAGATAATTCCAGCTGCTAGGTCCCACAGCTTTGCTCCAGAGACCATATAAGCCTCGGTATCACCAGCAGCTATCATCGCTAGTTCCATGCTAGTACAACCGAAATGTCGGCAATGATGTGACATATTGTGAAAATGTTTGTATAGCTTATAGGCTTTTTTGGTATTAGCAGGACCAGCTCCATGACAGTAAGTTATTATGGATTTTTTGAATTTTGTATTATTGGAAACTTTTATTTTTTTGCCGTCTTTAAAAGCACCCCCGCCTTTTACGGCCCAGTACATCTCGTTTGTAATAGGCGAGTATGTCACTCCCATGACTATCTTGTTTTTATAAAGTAGTGCTATAGATACAGCAAACATTGGGTGGTGCATAGTAAAATTGGTAGTACCATCTAGAGGATCTATTATCCAGACATAGTCACTGGCTCTATCTTTTTCTCCACTTTCCTCAGACAATCTACTATAGTTGGGGAAATTTTTGTTGAGTTTTTTCAAAATTATTTTTTCGGCCTCTTTGTCACACCAAGTTACCCTTTCATTATCTTTTTTGTACTTCAATTTTTTGCTGTCCCAAAGAAAGAATTCTTTTTTAAGGAATTTTCCCGCTTCTTCAGCCGCTTGTTTAGTAATTTGTAGTTCTTTTTGATACATATTTATTAACTTCCTACTTGATATTCCTGACAAGTTCCTCCATTGCATATTAACCCACCGCAACAATCAGATGAATCAGAGCAGGAGCCAAACAGTGATTCGCAGCCAGAAAGTGAGCAGGGGCTAGCAGACGTTGGCTGGGTGGAGCAGCTTTGGTTTGTGCAATAGTATTGTTTGCTATAAAAACCTCCACCTTGGTAAACTATATTTGGGTCTTCCCAACTAAGTTCAAAACAAAATTCTAATTCTGATCTATCAGACCAGGCTACGCCCCAGTCGATATTTGGGTCTTCAAAGCTAGGCCATTTGATGTCGCTGCCAGTACAAATAGAGTCTCCTGCTACTGGACGACTATCTTGGTCACCAAGACAGTTTTTTGAACCACAACGGAGATCTAAATTGTCATATATACAAAGAGTGGCAGCTTTTTGCATTTGACCAATTGCAGCTATAAGTTCAGCTTCTTTAGCTTTATCTCTACTGCTATTTAGATTTACTACAGCTACAGTAGAAATTATACCTATTATAGCTATAATTATGAGTAATTCTATTAAAGTAAAACCTTTTCTTTTCATTTTTTTGGGAAATTTCTTTTATAATTATAACATATTTGTCTTTTTTATTAAATTAAAAAACCGCCTTCTAAAAAGGCGGCCTTTTATTATTTTACAATTTTGTCAGTTACAAATTTTACTACCTTTTGGTTAATCATCATATTTATCAGATGTTGTCTGTAGGCAGGCATAGAAATATTCTTTATAGCCTCTTTATTGCTCTTGTACATTTCTTTTTGTCTGTTTAGTTCCTCATCAACTTCTTTTTCATCTACACCTATCTTTTCTTCTACAGATATTTGTCTGAGTACCAAGGCCGCTTTTACTCTTTCTATGGCTTGTGGTTTGAAATCAGTGTGCAGGTCTTCTTGAGTCTTGTTGATTGATTTTAGGTAGCCAGCCATATCCATGCCTTGACTGGTGATATTATGTTCAAGTTCATGGATCATTTTGTGAAGTTCATTGTGAATCAATGGTTCTGGCAGATCTTCAATCTTAGATGATTTTACCACTTCTTGGATAGCCTCACCCTCTACTCTTTGTTGTTCTTTGTTTTGTTTGTCTTGAGAAATATTTTCTTCAACTTGTTTTTTGAATTTTTCGACAGTATCAAAACCTAGAACTTTAGCAAAATCATCATCTAGTTTAGGCATTTCTCTTTCATAGACGTTTAAAACCTTTATCTTGAAAGTAGCTTCTTTTCCAGCTAGATTTTTTTGGAAGTATTTGTCAGGGAATTTTAGGTCAAATTTTTTATCGTCACCTGACTTGAGCCCAATTACTTGCTCTTCAAAGCCTGGAATCATTTTTCCCTCTCCTAGCACAATTGGGTATTTTGGATTTTTACCACCTTCTATAACAGCATTGTTTATCAGTACCTCAAAATCTAATTCTACTTTATCACCTTTTTTGGCAGCTCTATCAACGATTGTTTCTTTGACATTCATTTGACTGAGCTGGTCAATGGTTTTTTTGATATCTTCTTCGCTAGCCTTGACGTCTTTTTTCTTAATTGATAATTTTTGCCATTCACCTAGAGTTACGTTTGGTAGCAAGGAGGCCACAGCTTTGAAAACTATAGGATTGCCTGGAGCAATTTTTTCTAGCTTGATTTCAGGTTGGCCGATAGTTTTGAGCTTTTCTCTGGTAACGGCTTTGTAGTAAGAATCAGAAACAATAAACTCCATGGCTTCTTGTAGAATTGCCATTTCACCAAATTGATTTTTGACCAACTCATAAGGTGCTTTACCTGGTCTGAATCCGGGTAATTTGCTTTTGGCTGACATCTTTGAAGCAGCTTTTTCCAAGTGAGGTTTTATTTCCTCTTCTGATACTTCGATTGTAAGTTCAACTTGATTTTTTTCTAAATCTTTTTTTGTAATTTTCATAATTTCCTTAGAATAGAGCAGCAATAAGTAGTAGTGCTACAACATTTAAAATTTTAATCATAGGGTTGATAGCTGGACCAGCGGTGTCTTTGTAGGGGTCACCAACTGTATCTCCAGTGACAGCAGCCTGATGAGCATCTGATCCCTTGCCACCATGGTGTCCGCTTTCGATGTGCTTTTTGGCGTTGTCCCAAGCGCCACCACCAGAAGTCATAGATATTGCAATAAATATTCCAGTTACAATACTACCTACTAGAGCGCCACCTAGAGCAATCAAACCATTTTCTTTGCCAAATACCAGGATAATAAGTATAGGAGCTATAACTGGCAACAAAGCAGGAACTATCATTTGTTTTAGAGCACCCTTTGTTACAATATCAACAGCTGCCTTATAATCAGGCTTTTCTGTACCTTCTATGATACCTGGCTTTTCTTTAAATTGTCTTCGAACTTCTTTGACAATATAACCAGCTGTTTTTCCTACAGCCTCCATTGATAAGGCACCAAAAATATAAGGCAGTAAACCACCAATAAATAGACCGACTATTACATAGGGATCTTCTAGAGAAAACAATACTGTCTTACTGATAGCGCGTAGTTCTTCAGTATAGGCAGCAAATAAAACTAGAGCAGCTAGTCCAGCAGAAGCAATAGCATAACCCTTGGTTACAGCTTTGGTAGTATTACCAACAGCATCTAGGGGGTCAGTAACTCTTCTTACCTCTTCAGGCATTTTAGCCATTTCGGCTATACCACCAGCATTGTCAGTAATTGGTCCGTAAGCGTCTATAGTGACTATAATTCCAGCCAATGAAAGCATACTCATAGCAGCTATAGCAATGCCGTATAGGTCAGCAAAGTGATAAGCAGCAATAATACCAGCAGCTATTACCAAGACAGGCCAAGCAGTGGCTTTCATAGAAATAGCCAAACCTTGAATAACATTTGTACCATGGCCAGTTTCAGAGGCCTTGGCAATGGATTTTACTGGTTTGTATTTTGTAGATGTATAATATTCTGTAATCCAAACAATAAAGCCAGTTACAACTATACCAACTAAACTAGCATAATAAATTTCTTGCCAGCTATATGTAGGTAGGTCTACCATCATTTCTTTGGTTACAAAGTAGAAACCAATAACGGTCAAAACACCAGCGGCAATCAAACCTTTGTACAAAGCTTTCATGATGCCATCATTTTTTTCTATTTCCTCAACAGTTTGTTTTTTATTGAGCCTGATAAACAGTAAGCCAATCAAAGAAGCAACAATAGCCACAGAGCCCAAAGCTAGAGGGTAAAGTACGGCATTCATATTGTCCTTGATAGCCAAAGAGCCGAGCAACATAGCTGCTACTAGAGTTACAGCATAAGTTTCAAATAAATCTGCGGCCATTCCGGCACAGTCACCAACATTATCACCAACATTGTCAGCAATAACAGCTGGATTTCTAGGATCATCCTCTGGAATACCGGCTTCAATTTTGCCGACTATATCTGCACCAACATCAGCTGCTTTGGTAAATATGCCTCCACCCAAACGGGCAAATACTGAAATAAGACTACCACCAAAACCAAGGCCTATTAGGTGGTGTATTTCGATACCTGGGATGACAAACATTCCAGCTACACCAAGTAGGGCCAGGCCTACTACAAGCATACCAGTTACAGCACCACCCAAAACAGCTAGTTGCATAGCTGGGGCAATACCTTTTCTAGCAGCTTCGGCAGTACGAACATTTGTTCTAACAGAGATATTCATACCAATAATACCAGCGGCCGCTGATAGGGTAGCACCGAGAACAAAAGCTACTGCTGTAAGCCAATCGGTCATAAATCCCAAAATTACAAACAGAACTGCAGCTAGATAAGCTATGGTTTTGTACTGACGGCTAAGATAAGCGCTTGCGCCAGCCTGTATTGCATCGGCGATTTCTTTCATCTTTTCATTGCCAGCTGGCTTTTCCAAGATTTTTTTGATAAGAACTACCCCGAATACAATAGAAATGATAGAAGTGATAATTGCAATAAGTTTTACGTCTAACATAGTTTTTTAATTATTAATCAAGAATTATTTTTTAGATTTTTTAGTTGTTTTTTTCTCTTTTTTTTCCTCTTTGTCGTCTACTTCTTCTTCATCTTCTTCTTTTTCTTTCTTAGTTTTCTTTTTGTCGGCTTTTTCTTCTTTGTCTTCTTTTTCAGTCTTTTCTTCTTTTTCTTTAGTTGGGGCAGACTCCTCATCTTTAGTTGGTTTTTCATCTTCGGAAGTAGAAATAATATCTATTTTCCAGCCAGTTAGTTTGGCAGCTAATCTAGCATTTTGACCCTGTTTACCAATAGCCAAAGAAAGTTGGTCATCTTCAACTTTTACAGAAGCAGCCTGATCTTCTTCATTTGTTTCTATATCAATGATATTGGCTGGACTCAGAGCATTTGATATAAAAGATTTTACATCTTCATCCCATTCTACAATATCTACTTTTTCTCCACCAAGTTCATTGATTACAGTCTGTACTCGGGCTCCCTTTTGTCCAACACATGATCCAACTGGATCAATGTTTTCTTCGGTAGCAACCACAGCTATTTTTGAGCGTGAGCCTGCTTCACGAGATATGGCTTTTATTTCCACTGTACCGGCCGCAATTTCTGGAACTTCTGTAGCAAACAACTCACGGACTATTTCAGGATGAGTACGTGACAAAACTATTTCTGGACCTTTATTGCCCATGTGTACTTTGACAATATAAAAATTCAAACGAGTACCAATATTGTATCCTTCACCACGAATTTGTTCTTCTGGTGGGAGCACTCCATTGGCCTTGCCCATATCTACTATATAACGACGACCTTCCTTTCTCTGGATGGTTCCCAATACAAGCTCACCCTCTTTATCTTTGTATTCATTGAATATGTGATCACGTTCAGCTTCTCGGAGCCTTTGAACAATAACTTGCTTGGCAGTTTGAGCGGCCATACGTCCGTATTCTTCTGGAACATCAAGCTTGGTTTCTATAATGTCACCGATTTTATAGTCATCGCGCAGCTCTTTGGCCTCACTGATCATAATATCAGTACGAGGATTAAATTTTTTGATGAGATCCTCTTCAGGGATTTCTTCACCAGCTTCACGCTTTAACCTTTGCTCTTCTAGTTGTTGTTCTTGCTCTTCTAGGTCAACGTCTTCAACAACTGTCTTAACATCAAAAACAGCTGTTTGGGCATTGTCAGCGTTAAAAACAACCTTGATGTTTTGATTTTTACCGCCAAATTCTTTACGATAGGCAGCGGCTAGAGCGGCTTCAATTGCTCCAACTACGGCATCAACTGATAAGTTTTTTTCTTCACAAATCATCTTGATGGCAGCTGCAATATTGTTTGTTTTAGCCATTAGTGTAATTTTACTTATAAAAATAAGCTAGTTTACATAGTAACTAGCCTTACAATGTATAATATACAGCTTTTGGCTATTTTAGTCAAGCTTATAACAAGAAACGTTTTATTGTTTTTTCTTGGTTTTTTAGCTCAATTACACATATTTCTATGTCAAAATAATTGGGCAAATTATGTATAGCAGCAAAAATCTGGTAAGTATGTATCAAGCCTTTAATTTTCTGGTTATTTATTATTTCCTCACCATAACCATATCTGTTTCCTTGTCTGGTCTTGACTTCTACTATTAGAATCAGCCCTTCTTTTTTACATAATAAATCAATTTCGCCATAGCGACTATGATAATTTTGAGCTATTATTTCGTAGCCCAATTCTTGATAATATTTTTTGGCAATATTTTCTCCATATTGGCCCATAGATTGGTTGTGGTTTTTTTTGAACATAAAACAGGCTTTAATTATTTTTGCCTGTTTTTATATATTTCCTAATTCCCCCTTGATAAGGAGGAACAAAAGGGATTTATTTTTTTTGTTGAGGTAGCCACTTTTCGTATTCTTTTTTCTGTTTGATGATTTCTTCTTTATTAGGAGTTTTTATTTTGTGGAGCACTATTATCAGTATTAGCCATATAATGGTTATCAGCACCCAGGAAAACATATAGATGCGAGCACTAAGATAGATAGCTCTTACTTCTCTAAACAAAAATAGTGAAAATCCAAGCAAAGATACTGTCCAACCCCAAACCTGCAATTTATTCCAAATCTTTTTGCTATAACCAGACAGCTTACCTTTTTTGATTCCGCTGTATATGGCCAAAGCCAAAGCGCCGCCAAATAGAATAATAAAAGTAATTCTTAGGGGCCAAGAAAATCCTCCAGGAGGAAATCTGTGTGTGAGATAATACCAATTTACTAATTTTTCTAAATCCATAATTTATCTTAATTGCTCTGATATATTAGAAAAAGTCTAAACTAAAGTCAACCCCCACTATGAGTGAGGGTTGAATATAAATGATTTTTATTGGACTTTGCTGAATATAATTCCAAAATGATATTGTCCAGCCTTGAAGTCTTTTACTAAATTTAGATCAAGCTGATGAGCGTATTCATTGAGCTTGGTTGGCTCCACTTGCATATTGGAAGGAGGAGTAAATGCTGGCTTGGTGTTGTCCCAGTCTATAATAAGCAGTTTGCCACCAGGCTTTAGCAATCTAGCAGCTTCAGCCATCATTTCATAGTGTTTGGTTGATTGAAATAGTACATTTACTAGCAAAGTAAAATCCAGAGTTCCTTCATTTATTTTGGTAGCACCCACGACTTCCAAATTGCTCCAAATAGTTTTGATATTGTACAGTCCAGCCATTCGAGCCTTTGACTCAATTTCGGACAAAGTATTTTTGAGTATATCTACGGCATATACTTGTCCTTGGTCTCCTACCAATCTAGCAGATTGGATAGAAAACATTCCACCGCCTGCTCCCAGATCAGCCACCATAGATCCTACGCTAATACCCAAAACGTCTTTTAGTATTGTGCCAGCATTGAGCATCTCACTTTTGCCAAACACCTCCTTTTGAGAATTTTTTTGTGGAGGGAGCGATTTTTCCTCCATCTGAGGATTTACAGGATTACCATCTTCAGGCGGCACGCCCTTGTTGGCAATTTGGTTGTTTGTCATTGCTACATCATTGAGAGCACCTTGATTGTTTGGCACTGGGTCAGGATTGTTTATAAAATTGTTATTTTCTTCAGGCATATTTTTATTTTTATAACTATCTATATTATAACAAAAAAGCTCTTATTAGACTAATGTCTTTGGTTGAAATATCAGGCAAAAAAGGTTATCATTACTATATATTGCTTTAATTATGGCAGATATACAAGACATAGATAAATATTTGGATGAATACTCTCAAACAGAGCAGTCCTACTACAACAAGGTCAGGGGTTGGCGTGATGATATTTTGATGCCTCTGGCTCGTTTTTTTAACCGTATTGGTGTTTCTGCAAATCAGTTGAGTTTTTTTGGTTTAATTATTTTGGCTGGCTTTGTTTATTTTGTAGTTGATCGCCCTGACTTGGCTGCTGTATTTTTGATCCTCCATGTTTTGATGGATGGAATAGATGGCGCCGTGGCTAGAACAAACAAAAAAGACGATATGTCTGGTTCAGTGGTTGATACAGTAGTTGATCATACTGGTATTTTTATAGTGATACTTACCCTAGGTTTTTTTGAGTTGATAGATCCAAATATTGGCTTGGTGTACATTTATTTTTATACGGTGATGGTATTTTTGATCATTGTACGTTATTTACTCAAAATACCTGTTCGTATGGTTGTTCGTAGCAAGGGTTTGGTTTATGGTTTGTATGTGCTTTGGGCTTTTACGGGGATCAATTTTATCAACGAAGCTTTGTTAATTTTTTCAGTTTTGCTTATTTGGGTTACTATGGTCAGTTTTTTTAAGATAAAGAAAAAATTGATGGGCAAAAGAGGGGGTATAAAAGATTTTTAGATGTGGGAATATATTTTGAGTTTAATTTGGTTTTATTTTCCGGCCGGAGCTGCCAACATGGCGCCGGTTTTATTTAAGTGGCTTCCTGTTTTGAATTTTCCAGTAGATTTAAATAAAAAATTTAAGGGCCAAGCAATTTTTGGTAGCAACAAAACCTATAGAGGTTTTTTGATGGGAGTTGTTGTGGCTATAGCCT
>PKTI01000036.1 GCA_002869235.1 Candidatus Parcubacteria bacterium | reverse complement strand
TATGTCCAGCAACATCTGGATAAGCCACAAATAAATGAGTTTTGGCGATCAAATCCTCCTCTTGGACATTTTTATATCTTGAGGCCAATTCAGCTTTGCGATTATCAAAATATTTTTGCTGTACTTCAGGATGACGATAGCCATAAACAACTTTGAGACTATACTCAGGATACTTTTCTTTTAAAATTTGACTTGCTTCCACAAGCATTTGGGCTACTTTTTGTCTTACAAAAATATCCTCACCAACATAATCAAGCATGTCTTTTTTTTGATAACGACAAATTATATCTGAAGTTATACTATTCAAACATACTAATTTTTCATTATTTTCTCCAGCTTTTATTTTGGATAAATCTTTGTATGTAAGTATTTTCCCTTGCATACAAAAACTATAACATTTTTTATAAAAATAAAAAACCTGCCGATGAATCGACAGGGCTGAGAAGAGTGCGGATGCTCCCGAGAATCGGGAAACTAGTGGCTTCGACCCCACCTCGAAGTTTATAGTCGGCCAGTGGCCACATCCGCACAAAATGGTACTTGGGACAGGACTCGAACCTGCAACCGTCTGATGTTGAGTCAGATGCTCTATCCTATTGAGCTACCCAAGTACTATTGTTGTTGTAAGAACAGTGGTGGAGACGAGGGGAATTGAACCCCTGACAACTCGATTTTAAGGCGAGCGCTCTACCTACTGAGCTACGCCCCCACCATATGATTTTTAGGCACAAGGGCTATATTAGCACAGAAAAAAAATATGTCAATAGCTATAAAAGTAAATAAAAAATCCCACAAAAAGTGGGAGTGTCTCTGCTAGCTGGCCCTTCCGACGACCAAAACCTGAGCGTTGTTGGGCGGAAGCTGCCCAAAGTTGATCTTGACCGCGCAGTGGTCACCCTTCTTGGCTGCGAAGACCGAATCCTTGTCGATTTGGATGGAGTCGATGACGTGGCGGCTATTGTAGCTGCCGGGAATTTCCTTTTCCCAGTCACCCTTGACGAACTGAAGGATATCACCCTCCACGATATCGCCATCCTCGACTCGAATAGCCACGCAACGCTTGTTTCTGAAGACGTTGGTAACTCGACCAACACAAATTTTTTCTGACATGAATCCTCCTTGACGGCTGGAGTCCACCTATAAGATGCAGAGCAATGATGCAAAAAGAACGCAAAAATTATCTTATCAATATTATAAAAATTAGTCAATAAACAAAAACCCCATCCTTAAAATGAGGCTTTCAATTAAAATTTTACACTTTTATCAAAATTTTAGTTGTATTGCTTTTTGTCCATCAGGAGTGTCTTGTACCTCTACACCTATTTCTTTTAGCTTATCTCTCAATTGATCTGAAACTGCCCAATCTTTGTTTTCTCTGGATATTTTTCTTTTTTCAAGTATGTCTTTGGCTTCTTGAGAAATATTCATAGCTTCCTGACGCAGACTCTCCAAGTCAAAACCTAATACTTTGTCCATTTCCAGTACTGTGGCCAATTTGTCATTGTCCTCTATTTTGCTTTCTATTACTTTTTGCAACAAAGACAAAGCCTTGGCAGTATTGAGGTCATCAGCCAATGCCTGATAAAACTCTTCCATTATATCTTTATCTACCTTGCCTTTATCAGGATAAAAAGAAATTTCCCGCAAAATATTTTTCAAAGCATTTTGGGCAGCAGTCAAAGAATCCCAGGAAAAATTGTGTGGTTTACGATAGTTGTTTTGTAAAATAAAATAACGAAAAGCCATCGGCGAATAACCTTTTTCTTCCAAGTCAGGTAATTTTATAAAAATTCCTGCTGATTTGGACATCTTTCCTCCCTCATAACGCAAATGCTGATTATGCAACCAATAATTGGCTTGAATTTTTCCAGTCACTGCTTGAGACTGAGCCATCTCATTGGGATGATGGACTGTCATATGCTCTACTCCACCAGTATGAATATCAAAAGTATCTCCCAATTCTTTGTGACTCATCACTGAACATTCCAAATGCCAACCAGGAAAACCTTTGCCCCAAGGAGAATCCCACTCCATATCACGTTGAGAGTTTTCTGGAGAAAATTTCCATACTGCAAAATCGGCTGCGTTTTTCTTTTCTGGATTCTTGGCCACTCTAGCACCCTCCTGTTGATCTACTTCTGCTAGATTGGCTAATCTACCATAATCATCAAACTTGGAAGTGTCAAAATACATACCATCGCTAGTTTTGTACAAATAGCCTTTTTCTTCCAAAATTTTGACAAAATCTATCTGCTCTTTGATGGTGTCTGTTGCTCGCAAAAATTTGCTAGGTTCAATGATATTTAACTCTTTTATATTTTGCTTGAAAACATCAATAAAATAATCTGCTACTTCCCAGGCGGTTTTTTTGTCTCTACGTTTGGCTGCCTCCATCTTGTCCTCACCTTCATCAGCATCAGAAGTCAGATGACCCACGTCAGTCAAATTCATCACATGTTTTACCTGATAATCTTGGGAAACAAAAAATCTTTTGAGCACATCCCAAATCACATAAGCTGACAAATTGCCTATATGCGGATAATTGTAAACTGTAGGTCCGCAAGTATACAGACCAAGTTTGTTTTTCTTTATAGGCTTGAATTCCTCTTTTTGCCTAGTCAAGCTGTTTTCTAAGTATATTTTCATAAGTATATTTTAGCATTTTTTGGCCCAATTTAAAAACCCCCACATTTGTGGGGGTTTTTAACTACACAATAATTAATCCTCTATAAATTCAAATGTATCTATTATTGAGTCAATCAAAAGAGCTTCGTCTATTAAGCTATCTAAGGTATCTTGACCTTGGCTATAGACATAAACATAATCTTCGTTTTCGTCTATATAATGACTATACTGAGGAACTTGATTTTGATAATCTTCCCACTCAGCCAAAGTCATTGGATAAACTACAAACATATCATCATCTCCCTCAAGTCCAAAAGTAGTAGAACTAGCAGTCTCGGCAACTATATAATCTTGCCATTCTGAAGGGAAAGTCAACATAAATCCCATATCATCATTTGTATATACAAATGATTCCTCCTCATCACCATCACCATCACCATCATCATTATCATCACCGTCATTATCAGAATCTTCACTAGGACAATAAACATATTTATAGTTATGATCATCAAAATATGACCAAACTCTTCTAGTGTCCAGTGCCCAATCTACATCATTTTCCCCTGGATAATACCATTCTGGAGACCAAGCTCCACTATACCACTGAATTCTATATTTTTTGATTTCTGGATGAGCGGAAGTATCTAGACCTAAATCACTCCAATAATCATTCCCTGCTGGGCTGCCTTCTGCCAACTTTGGTTCTTCACCGCCAGCACAGCTGATGTCTGACAAATCATCGTTTATAGTCTGACACCATTCTACCTGATAACTATGATCATCAAAATATGACCAAACACGACGATTTGGATCTTTCCAATCAATATCATCTACTCCTCTAGTGTACCAAGGTGACCAATAGCCGCTAGACCAACGAATTCTATACCTAGTAATTTTTTCTTGACCTGTCATGTCCAAGCCCAAGTCTTGCCAATAAGTACCTCCCTCTGCTGGCCTATAATCAACTACTACATTATCGCAAGTATCTCCTGGTTCTGGATATTCCTGATCAGGACACTCACCTTCTGTATCACCATGAGCCAAGTGAGCTGCTAGAGCTTTGGTAGATACTTTTATGGTTTGAGGATTATTTGAAGCTGCCGTCAAGGGTTGATGACAGATAACTACAAAGTCTTCTTCGTCATCAATTGGGCTATATTGATTTATTCTTCTTTCTTGGATTTTCAATGCTTCACCAGCTTCAAATCTATTTTCTAGATTATTCAATCTTACCACGCTTTTTTTATAAAGCTTGTTTGTGCCATAAGCGTAAGGTTTTACTAACCTTTTTTGATTGTCTTGTATCAAATACAAATCTTCTGTTTCTTCATCTTGCACCAAAGTACCGTCTGGTAAAACATTTTCACTGACTTCTTTGCCTGTGTTTTTATAGCTGATTGCAAAAATACCAGGATCAATGTCTTCTACATTCAAAGCCCATGCTTCTCCATATAGATTTCGCGCTGTTTGTTCGCTTGGTACATGAAACAACTTACCGCCCTCTCCCACAGCATATACTTTGGCTGTGTTTTGGGTAGTTACCAATTTACTACCAGGCTGAACAGTAATCACACCACCATCTTCATACTGATCCAATTCATCAACATCGACTTCCTCGACATTATCAAAACCATCTTCCCAGGTATTGTAAGTTTTTACCCCTGGAAAAACATATTTTTTGCCATCTGAGCCAACTTGATAAACAGCTCCTGAGCCTTTAGCCTTTATCAATCTTCCTTCTACATAATCATTGGTATCTCTGCCATATTGATATTGATTGGCTGAGTGTCCAACACTTACAAAGGAGCTAAAAGATAAAACAAAAAGTACCAGAAATAAACTCTGAAAAATTTTTTTACTACACTTCATAGTTTTATGTTTATTTAATAATAAATTATCTAATTTGATCCATCATTTCTACAAGTCTGGCAGAATAACCCCATTCATTGTCATACCAAGCTACCACCTTTACCATATTACCACCCACTACCTTAGTGAGTGAAAGGTCTACTATAGATGAGCGTGCGTCCCCGATAAAGTCTGAAGAAACTACTGGCTCATCTGTTACTCCCAAAATATCTTTGTATTGTTTACTTTTTGAAGCTTTTGTCAAAGCATTGTTGATTTGTTTTACTGTAACATCTTTTTTGAGTACAAAAGTAAAATCAGACAAAGACACCACTGGAGTTGGTACACGAATAGCCATACCGTCAAACAAGCCCTGTAGTTCTGGAATTACCTTTGATGTTGCTACTGCCGCTCCAGTGCTAGTTGGCACAATATTTTGCGCTGCACTTCTACCGCGGCGAGGATCTTTCCTATGAGGACCGTCTACCAAAGCCTGGTCGGCTGTATATGAATGGATAGTTGTCATCATAGCTTTATCTACACCAAATTTTGATACCATAATCTGGGCAACTGGCGCTATACAATTGGTGGTACAACTGGCGTTGGAGATGACTTTTTGATTTTTATAAGTTCCTTGATTTACTCCCAAAAGAAATGTGTCTACATTGCCTCCACCTTTGGCTGGAGCAGAAATTATTACTTTTTTGGCACCAGCTTTGATATGAGCTACAGCCGCACCGTCTTTGACAAAACGTCCAGTACACTCTAGTACTACATCAATCTTTAGCTTCTTCCAAGGCAATTTCTTTGGATCTGGCTGAGCTGTTATATGATATTTTTTGCCATTTACATATACATCGTGTCCTTTGGCCAAAACTTTTTTATCATAAGTACCATAAACAGTGTCATATTTGAGCAAATAAGCCAATGAGTCAGCTGGAGCCAAATCATTGATAGCTACTACATCATATTTTTTCTTATCTAGCATTATCTTGAATGCTGCCCTACCAATACGACCAAAGCCATTGATAGCTACTCTAGTTTTTCTTTTTGCCATATTTTTTGTTTAATTTTAACAATCTTATTATAACAAAAAACCAGCCTTCAAACAAAGGCTGGTCTTAATATACTAATTTCTTTCACATTTTTCTGGCTCACACAGTCTACCCTCCAAATATGGATATTCTACAACTGCTCCGTCTATTTCTAGCTCTACTGTATGCTGAAGTGGCTTGACTGACTTTACCCTACCTTCACCTGCGGCAGTTTTTATCTTGTCGCCTACCTTGGGCATTCTATCAAGATTATACTTATAAGCCTCTTCTTCAAAACGCAAACAACATTTGAGCCTACCACAAGGTCCCGTTAAACGATCTACTCCTCTATGCCCCAAGTCTTGATCTTTGATAAATTCTGGACTGACATTGCCGATTCTATCCAACCAAGAACGGCAACACAGAGGCAAGCCACAAGGTCCGAAGTCCCCAGAGCTTTTGGCCGCATCACGAACACCTATTTGTTGTAATCTTATTTTCTTACGATGTATTTTGACCAAGTCTTTGACCAAGTCTCTAAAATCAACTCTGGTATCAGAAATAAAATAAAAAGTAAGGCGAGACTGATCAAAGGATTCGTTGACCTCTATGAGTTTCATTTCTTCCAAGCCGTGTTTTTTTACCAGCTTTTTACAATCACTCAAATACTTACAAAAGTTTTTGTGCTGCTCCTTGGTTTTTTCCAGATCCTCTTCATTGGCTCTTCTGAGCATTGGCTTGATATCAGATATAGACCTTTGCTCCAAATTGGCATTATTTTTTTCTTTTTCTTCTTTATCTTCAGAATTACTTGGTTCAAACTCAGCCCAATCTGAAGTTGAGCCAATATCCTCTCCTAGGGTTGTTTTGACAATAACCAAGTCACCTACTTTGACCTCAGCCCCTCTGTCATCGCTAAACTCGGGAAGAAAAAAATACTCTTTATCTAATTCGTGAAATTTTATCTTAACTACCTTCATGAAACTTTTGTACCAATATTATTTTTATCAATCGCTTTTATGATATTTTCTGGACTATACTTAAACACTACCAATTTGAGTTCATTGTCTCTGGCCAAAGCAAAGGCCGTGGCATCCATTATCCTAAGGTCCTGATCTAGTGCTTGAGTGTAAGACAATTTTTTATAAAGTTTGGCTTTAGGATTTTCATCTGGATTACTGTCATATACACCAGCTACATTTGAGGCTTTGTATATATATTCTGCTCCTACTTCAAGAGCGCGCAAAACCAAGGTGGTGTCAGTAGTAAAGTATGGATTGCCAGTACCACCAGCAAATATTACCACTCTCTTGTGCTCCAAATGATCAATAGCTTTTCTGTGATTATAATCTTCCATTATCTTTGGCACAGAAAAAGATGATAATACTCTAGCTTCTTGACCTTCTCTTTCCAAAACTGACTGTAAAGCCAAAGCATTCAAGTTTGTAGCCATCATACCCATATGATCAGCTACCACTCTATCAATTTCTTGCCCCTTGACCATACGGGCCCTAAATATGTTGCCAGCACCAACTACTACTCCAACCTGATAGCCTAATTTAACCAATTTTTTGATGCTTTTGGCTATCTTAGCCACAGAAGGAAAATCCAGATTTGCTTCTTGATTTCCTACTTCAAAAACCTCACCTGATAGCTTGATAACTATTCTCTTTTTACTGTCCCGACTTGTCTTTCGAGACGAGCTGGATATTTTTTTATTTTTCATAAACATTATTTAGACTTATATCTATTATGGCAAATCAAATAAATAATAGCAAGACTATAAAAGCCCCCTCGCTAAGCGAGAGGGCTTTTAAAATATAGTTTTATAAAGCAAAATATACAAATCTTTCTACCTTATCAGCTTCAATGCCATTGTCTTTTAAGTATTCTTCAATAGATTTCTTGTCATCTTTTACAAATGGCTGTTTAAGTAGGCAAACTTCAGTATAGTATTTCTTAACCTTGCCTTCCAAGATTTTGTCAATAATATCTTCTGGCTTACCTTCTTTTTTTAGTTGTTCACGATATATCTCTTTTTCTTTATCCAGTTCTTCTGTTGGTACTTCTTCTGCTTTGAGATATTTTGGAGACATGGCTGCTATATGCATAGCCACTTCTTTGGCCACTTCTTCACTGCCCTCTGACAATACCAAAGCTGAAAATACTTTGTTGTTTGAATGAAGGTAAGTGCCAACAGTGGCAGCTTCCAAAACATCAAACATGACCAAGCTCAAATTTTCTCCGATCTTTACAATCAATTCATCTTGAATATATTTGCTAGCCCAATCTTCAAAACCATCTTTGCCCATTTCCAAAAGTTTGCTAGCCACATCTTTGACAGCATTTTGAAAATCTTCATTTTTTGCTACAAAATCAGTTTCACAACCAATGCCAACCACAGCTACTTTTGAACCTTCGCCAGCAGTTGCGATTACTCCTTCTTTGATCTCACGATCAGATTTTTTTGCAGCAATCTTTTGGCCTTTTTTACGCAAAATTTCAATGGCCTTATCTTTGTCACCACCAGCTTCATCTAGGGCTTCCTTTACATCAGAAATGCCGGCGCCAGTGATTTGTCTTACTTCTTTGATCAAATCTAATGACATGGTTTTGTTTTGATTAATTTTTAGAATTAGAAATAGTTTCTGCTACCAAATTTGTGATAGTATCAATTGACTTGACTGCATCATCATTGGCAGGTATTGGATAATCCACTTTTTCTGGATTAACATTGGTATCTACCATAGCAACTACTGGAATGCCAACTTTTTTGGCTTCTGTTACTGCAGTATTTTCTTTTTTGATATCAACTACGAAAATTGCTTTTGGCAATCTCTTCATTGACTTGATACCACCAACATTTTCCTGAAGTTTAGTAAGCTCCTTTTTGAAAGTAACTTGTTCCTTTTTGGTATAAACTTCCCATAGTCCTTCGGCCTCATCTTTTTCCATTTTTTCCAATTTGCGAGTCAATTTCACAATGTTGTCAAAGTTGGTAAAAGTTCCACCAAGCCAACGACCAATAATATATGGCATTCCACAGCTTTCAGCTGCTTCCCTGACAATTGATCTAGCTTGTTTCTTGGAGCCAATAAATAAAATAACACCTCCTGTTTTGGTAGTCTTTTCTACAAATTCCAAAGCTGTCTTCAAACCTTCTACGGTTTTTTGTAGATCAATAATATGGACTCCGCCACGTTGGGTGTGAATGTAAGAGTTTGCTTTAGGATATCTTTTTGAAGTCTTGTGACCAAAATGAACACCCTTTTTCAACAACTCTTCTAAAGTTGGTAAATTCATTGTTTTTTCCTTTCTTTACCCATATTTTGTCATTCAGCTTACCACCAAAAAAGTGGAAGGATGGCTAAATTTGGACAAAATACTTGTTTTTAACCCCATCTATAGGGTAATTAATTAAGCAGACACTACTTTAACATAAAAAACATAAATTGACAAGACCCATATAAGCCAAGCTATAGTTATTGACTTATTT
>PKTI01000023.1 GCA_002869235.1 Candidatus Parcubacteria bacterium | reverse complement strand
CAAGCGAGAAGTAGACGGTGGTCACACCACCTGGAAAAATCTCGGTACTACCGAAGAAGAACTTCTGGCCAGAAAGAATGAGGCCCCTGAATGATCTCCACTACCAACACCCTACCACCATGACCATCTCCGCGCAGGTGGTCCTTTTATTTTTGACTAAAATAGAAAATATAATTAAAATTAAATTTACGTTCCTTCCTCTGTGGTTCTGACAAGGAGTAATTAAGGATGGAGCAACCATTGCTGCCTTTGGCCAAACCAGGCCAACTAGAACCCGAAACCATAGCTATGCTACATGAAAATCCTGGAGAAATTTCTCTGGCCGAAGCACTCAGCTTCAACGCAGACATCATGCTACGCAAAATGGGGCTAGACCCTGAAAATTTGCCCGAGGATTCACTGAGCTAGCTCAATTCCCTTAACAAGGGAATTTTTTATTATTGACAATAAGCTCTTTTTATAGTATCATTCTTTCTTGTCCGCCCTTTAACCCCACAACCTCATACGCTCAAAGGAGTGAGCCTTGCCGCACAAACTGTCCCGACTTTCCCTTATGGAACTACGCTGCTTCATCCGACTACTGGATGAAAATGCCCCACCACGAATCGTTTTCTACCTGCTGCAGGAGTGTTATTTCCAGCTCAGTCTGGGCACTCGCTGGTTTGACATCGGCACCACCGAACTGGATCTCAAGGTCCTGCTCAATGTCTGTCAACACCGTCAAACCTTAAGAGAAGTCCAGGATATACTGGCCAAAAATCACCTCACCCCGCTCAGCGAAGAAGATGGTCACAAGCTGTCCGCCCTGTATGATGAATTGGAGAGGTACCCCGCTGAAAACCGCGGTCTGCCCATTGCTATGAGCACCCTCTACATCATGATCGAGCTGGCCATTTGTGGCTACGAACACTCTTCCGAGATCGAGGCTGTGGCCTGACACCCTTCCGTCGCCTAGTGTGACGGTTTTTTATTTTGCCAAAACAAAAAACCCTCCCTCGATAAGCTCGGGATGGGCTTTTGTTTTTTATAATAATTTATATTGAGCTTGCCGAAATATTAAGCTTTTTTCATCAATTCTTCAGCAACATTCTTCGGCACTTGATCATAACGAGAAAATTCCATTGAATAATTGGCTCTACCCTGAGTCATAGAACGAAGAGAAGTAGCATAACCAAACATTTCTGACAAAGGCACTTCAGCATCAATTACCTTAGCACCAGCTCTATCATTCATTTCATGTACTTGTCCACGTTTTGAATTCAAATCACCAATTACATCACCCATATATTGCTCTGGAGTAACAACCTCTACTTTCATGATAGGCTCCAAAATAACTGGCTTGGCTTTTTTGAAAGCTTCTTTGAAAGCCATGGAACCAGCAACTTTAAAGGCAGCTTCAGATGAGTCAACATCATGATAAGAACCATCATAAACAGTGGCCTTAATATCCTGAATCAAATATCCAGCCAAAATACCATTATCCAAAGTTTCTTTTACACCTTTTTCAATAGCTGGAATATATTCTTTTGGAATAACACCACCTTTGATCTCATCACCAAATTCAAAACCAGCACCTCTTTCCATTGGTTCAAGTTTGAGCCAACAATGACCATATTGACCACGACCACCAGATTGTTTGACGTATTTACCCTCAGCTTCAGCTGTATCAGTAATAGTTTCTTTATAAGCAACCTGTGGGGCACCAACATTGGCTTCTACAGAAAACTCACGCTTCATACGATCAACAATGATGTCCAAATGAAGCTCACCCATACCACCAATAACAGTTTGATTGGTTTCCTCGTCTGTACGCACGGTAAAGGTTGGGTCTTCTTCGGCAAGCTTGACCAAAGCCATACCCATCTTTTCTTGGTCTTGTTTCGTTTTTGGCTCAACAGCTACAGAAATAACTGGTTTTGGAAATTCCATACTCTCCAAAGCCACCATTCTCTTTTCATCACAAAGAGTATGACCAGTGGTAGTATCTTTGAGTCCTACTACAGCTACAATATCACCGGTATATATTTCATCTACTTCTTCTCTAGAATTGGCGTGCATTTTCAAAATTCTACCAATTCTTTCTTTTTTACCGTTGATTGCATTGTATACATAAGAACCAGATTTCAATATACCAGAATAAACTCTTACAAAAGTAAGACGACCAACATAAGGATCAGTAGCAACCTTGAAAGCAAGTCCTACAAATGGATCTTCGTCTGCTGGTTTTACAGGAATTTTTACTTCCTCATCATCTGGGTCAGTACCTGTTATTTCTGGCACATCTAGTGGGGATGGTAAGTATGCTGTAATAGCATCCAATAAAAATTGAACACCTTTGTTTTTGAGAGCTGAACCCACAAATACTGGAACAAGCTTATTGTCAATTACAGCTTTACGCAAAACTTTTTTGATTTCTAATATATCGAGTTCTTCTCCATTGAGATATTTTTCCATCAAGGCTTCATTATTTTCAACTATAGCCTCAATAAGTTTTCCACGATATTCTTCTACCTTATCTTTCATATCATCTGGAATCTCTCTTTTTTCAAATTCTTTTCCGTCTTCATCTAGATAAAACCAAGCTTCTCTTTCCAAGAGATTGATAATACCTTCAAAAGTTTCAGCTGCACCAATAGGCAACTGCATTGGATAAGCATCCTTAGTCAATCTTTCATGAATTGTATCTAGGTCATAATAAAAATCTGCACCCATTCTATCCATCTTGTTGACAAAAGCCAAACGAGGTACGTGATATTTATCAGCTTGTCTCCAAACTGTTTCTGACTGAGGCTCTACGCCAGCTACACCATCAAATACTATCACGCCACCATCTAGTACGCGCAGTGATCTTTCTACTTCAACGGTAAAGTCAACGTGACCTGGGGTATCAATAATATTGATGTTGGCCTGATCTCCACCTAGCCAATCTGGTAATTTCCAAAAACAAGTGGTAGCAGCTGAAGTAATAGTAATACCTCTTTCTTTTTCTTGCTCCATCCAGTCCATCTCGGCTTCACCTTCGTGAACTTCACCGATCTTATGTTTTTTACCAGTATAAAAAAGAATACGCTCGGTAACTGTAGTTTTACCAGCATCAATATGGGCAATAATACCAATATTTCTGATTTTTTCTAATGGATATTGTCGGGGCATATCTTTGTTTGTTTAAAAATAAAAGGCGGGTAACCCGCGTTATTTTTTATAAAGTTTATTTTGTTTAAGCAAAGTGAGCAAAAGCCTTGTTTGATTCAGCCATACGCTGTACATCTTCACGCTTTTTCATAGCAGAACCTTCACCTTTGGCAGCAGCCATAAGCTCTTCTCCCAAACGAACTGCCATAGCGGCACCTTTGCGAGCCTTAGAAGCTTCAATCAACCAACGATGAGCTAAGGTAAGTCTTCTATCACCAGTCACAACAATAGGCACCTGGTAGTTAGCACCACCAATTCTCTTACCCTTTACTTCTAGATTTGGAGAAATGTTTCTGATAGCAGCATCATAAACTTCTAGTGGATCCTGCTTGGCTTT
Organism: Candidatus Parcubacteria bacterium; assembly: GCA_002869235.1. GTDB lineage: Bacteria > Patescibacteriota > Patescibacteriia > UBA1558 > GWA2-36-10 > BM519. The sequence continues at coordinate 43,089 of PKTI01000023.1, read as the reverse complement.
GTCTGAAATATAATCAAAAGCACCATAAACCACTTTTTGAGCAGTAGTTTTCTTGCCTCGTTCCATGATCTTGTTGATCAATTTTGCAATATCAATTCTTTGGAATCTTGGGTCAGCTTTGATTTCTCTTTTTGGAGCTTGTTTTCCTCTCATATAATTTTATACTGAGTTTATCGAAGTATTAACTAGATTTAGATTTTTTTTCTTTTTTAGTACCGTAAAGTGAGCGACCTTGCTTTCTATCTTGTACACCTTGAGTATCATAAACACCACGAACAATAGTATAACGAACACCAGGTAAATCTTTTACCCTACCACCACGAATAAGTACAATGCTGTGTTCCTGTAAATTGTGACCTTCCCCAGGAATATAAGCAGTAACTTCCATACCATTTGATAGTCTAACCCTAGCGATTTTACGCAAAGCTGAGTTAGGCTTCTTTGGAGTAGTAGTAGTGACCTTTAGACATACTCCACGCTTAAATGGAGCACCTTTGGCCAGTTCTCTTCTTCTACGTTTCAAACTATTTAAAACCGTCTTCAAAGCTGGAGTAGTAGCTTTTTTCTTACGGATTTTTCTTGGTTTTTTCAATAATTGGTTAACTGTTGGCATATTTACCTTCTATTTACCTTCAATAAAATTAAATAATTTAAAGCATTTTTTCGCTTTAAAGTCGTAGATAAAATAGCACAAAGAAATATATAAGTCAAGGATTTTGGCAAAAAGATGCCCCCCGAACCGGAGTCCGGGGGGCTGATCGCTCGGCGATCCGTCGTCGGTGGATCAGGCGATCATCTTCTGGGTGGTCACCTTCTTCTTGGCGGCCTTCTTCTCGACCTGGCGGCTGTTCAGCATCTCGCTGCGGCGTTTCATCTTGAACCGATGCATAACGGTTCCCTCCATGTGTCGACGGTACCAGAGTTTGTGCTGGTCAATGGACCAACACGCGAATGAACGGTGTTTTTATTATAATATAAGCCAAAAAATGGCTCAAGAAGCAATTTTTGACAAAAGAAAAAGGGCTGGCAGAGTTGCCTCCGCCAGCCCGGGGTTTAGGCCGCTTCGCGGCCCTAGTCGATCAAGACGTAATCGGTGATGGGGTCGTTGTTGACGTCACGAACCTCGACGTTGTCCTCGTCCCAGCTAACCGTGAAACTCGGCGCTCGCAACAAGAAAAGGGTGTTGCAACGCACGGTATGCACGGCGTACTGGCCGTCGGTAGTCCAGGTCGGGTAGCTCGCGCCCAACTTGACGTGGTCGGAGTACGGCGTCGAACCGGAAATACCCGCGTAACCCCAGGGAGTTCCGGGTTCACTCGAGTACACCGAGCCCAGGCTTGCGCCGACGTAGGTCCAGCCGTTGGGATCGCTGGTCGAAACGGTGAAAGGCAGGTGATAGCCCCTGGCGTCGCCGCTGGGGTGTACGGTGGTGACGATGTCCACGGTCCAGTAACCGCTCTGGGTGCCGTAAGGCTTGGAGTGGGCAACCCACATGGTGTCCGGATCGCTCGTCTTCAGGGCGATGTCGTCCGACGACATGGAGCTCTGACCATCCGCGGCCAGGTTCATCAGGGCGTCGAATCCCCCGCTCTCGTAGGCCGTGACGGCCTGGATCTCGGGAGTGTTGATGTCCGGTGCCGTCGTCGTGTCGGCATTCTCGCAGCCGGCCATGGCCAGGGCGAACAGAGTGATCGTTAAGATCAAAACAGTCAATCGTCGCATTAGTGTAGCCTCCGTGTTTCTTCTGTTTCAAGATACTTGCTCTATTGCAGAGCGCGAAAGTGAGGGATATAAGTGGTGCATAGCTAACAGTTGCTGACCTATTCAGGATTGTCAGTCCTTTTTAATAAACAATCGTCTCCTTTCTACGTCTAAAGTCAACGGTTTGTATGAACGCAAAGCGCCCATACCTCAATGAACAAACAGAAAAGATTGTATAACAAAGTAAATAAAAAATCAAGCCAAAAAGAAAGAAGTTCCCGTAGGAACTTCGCAAAATGATGTCGAGCCCCCAGGAACCCCGCACGATTGATGACAAGCCGAACGGCTGTCGCGATGAATCAATCGTGGGGGCCCTGGGGGCCGTACAACGCAGGGTCGAACCCATGCAAAACGTCATAGTGTTTCCCGGGAGTATCCGGGTATTCTGGGAGTACTATTGTAGTACGGCCGTACCCAGTTTCGCTGGTTACTAACTTTTCGCCAGCGCACTACACGTTGTCGATCAAGGGGTAGTCGGCCGGTGGCCAACTTCGGGAGCCGTGTGGCAACCGACGGGCCAGACCCGTGATCGTGCATGCTGTGTCGACGCCCTGCGTCGCGATGGTACATGGAATGCCCCTGCTAAGAGGGGCTCTGCTAGTCGTAGACGATGAGCCTCATGTCAGACCTCTTCTCGAGAGGGACGAACTGCTGTTGTGCGGCGGCGCTGCCGCAGAACTGGTGGAGGATCAGGTGTCCTTGGCTTGGGTCTCGGAAATCGAATCTTCATTTGATTTGGTTTTGGGTGGTAAATTTGAGACCTAAGCCGCCTCTTTGGACTTGGACGGATGCGTGAGGCCGGTTAGTTGCCCGGCGGACTCATGATCATGCGATCAGCCTCCGTTCTTTTACCAAAATGCCAAGAAGGCATTACAATGCGGAGATAAGGGGCGTCCGCTCCCCGACTTCAAGAAAAAGGGTTAGGGTTCCATGTCTGATGGGAAAAGGACAAGCCTAATTTAGGCTCGGATTGTGTACTATAGCATAAATAAAAGATTTGTCAAGAGCTACTCCTGACAAATCATTTTATAATCAAAAATATAAATTATGCTAATATTTTCCAGATAATGTCTTCAAAAAAGCCAAAAATATGTCCAAATATATTAAAACCTAAAAAATTATCCATAATAAGCAATATAAGTAATATCCAGGGACCATTTATAGCAAATTTCCTTTTAAAATCAGCATATTTATCAGATATCAAGTTGAACAGGACATGAGATCCGTCTAGTGGTGGAATTGGTATAAGATTGAATATTCCCAAGATAAAATTAACAAATATAAGATAAATCAAAAAGACAAAAACCAAGTTGTCCCAAGGCAACACTCCAGATAAGCCTTTGTATATCAATATAAATATAAATCCGCTAATAAAATTGGAAAATGGCCCAGCCAAAGAAACTACTGAATCTCCCCATTTTCTCCAACGAAGATTATGGGTATTTACTGGCACTGGCTTGCCCCAGCCAAAGCCGGCAAAAAGCAACATCAAAGTACCAAAAACATCCAAATGAGACATTGGATTTAGATTTAAACGGCCATTATATTTTGCTGTGTTATCGCCCAAATAAGTGGCTGCGGCTGCATGAGAAAACTCATGGATAGTCAAAGCATAGACAATAGCCATGACTACAATCAGAAACATCTGTGGGCTTTCAAATAGAGTGCTAATTAACATACCTTTGACAAAAATCAATATTTATGATAACATATTGTAACGTTATTGTACAAAGTATTATATCTTAATTAACCAAAAAATCAAACCACTATGGCCAAAGTTTGTGAAATTTGTCAGAAAAAAGCATTAGTTGGCAACATTAGAAGCCACTCCAATATCGCCTCCAAAAGAAAAATGAAGGTGAATTTGCAAACCAAGAGAATTGGCAGAAAGAAAATAGTTGCTTGTACTTCTTGCTTAAAGACTATAAAAAAATTACAAAAAACTAAAACTGTATAATTAAAAATAAAAGTTATTCCACCCACTAGGGTGGTTTTTTGATTACCAAAAAATACAAAAAAACAAAAAGGCGTCTTTATAGTTTATTCAACTTACAAAACGCCTTTTTGCGAGTCATCTTTTGACATAATTTGTCTGGTTACTAATTGACGACTTCCGCAGCTCTACTTTTTCAATATGTTTCCCCTGTCGAAACAGGTGGGTGCTCGCAAATTGTAAGCCACAGCCTCAATCAATATAAAGCTCCCAATGGATAATGTTGTAGAGTTACATAATGTGAAAAGTAATGAGCTACTTATAAAGTATAACACCGCTAAAAAAGCTACGCAAACCCCAAACAAAAAAGGAGCTAATCTTAGCTCCTCTGTTGTTTTTGTTGAAAATAAAATTAATCTATAAATCTTTTGTACTCAAAAATGACTTCTCTGTCGCCAAACCAATGTTTAATCTCATGTTCGGCTTCCTCTGGTGTTTCAGAAGCGTGAACCAGATTCATAACTGCTCTTTTCTCGCTATTGGCTACAGCTGGTGAATCAGCTGAGTAATCACCACGGATAGTACCCATATCAGCCAAATTTGGCAAAGTAGCACCACAAATTTTTCTCACCATGTCTACTGAATGAATACCCTCTACAACCATTCGAACTAGTGGAGCTGATGTCATGTAATCTACTAGCCAACCACGGACCATCTTACCTATTTCCAGGTCATTGTCAGTGCCCAAAGCTTCTTTGGCATCAACACCATATTTTTCATATGTACCCAATGTCTTTTGACCAAGACGAGCGATCCACTTTTCATCCTTTGGATAATGATCGTCAATCTGCTTGGTGGTAGGCATAAACATTTCCAAGGCCACTACTTTAAGATCACGTTGTTCAAAACGTGCAATAATTTCTCCGATCAAACCTTTACGTACTCCGTCTGGTTTGACCATCACAAATGTTTTTTCTTTCTTAAAATCCATATTACTTAAATTATTTATTTTATTAAATTCACCCTTGCTAAGCCTAGCATAGGGTGATATTAATCTATTGTCAATATTTTTATTTACCCAATTTTTGCAATTCTACTTTTACAGCTTCTACAACTTCGGCTGGAGTAATATTGGCTTTTACCAAATAGCCCACTGCCCCCATCTGCTTACCTCTTTCAATGTCTTCATCTTGTCCCAAGTTTGTAAGCATCATAACTGGAATATTTTTGGTAGTCTCATCCTCTTTCAAAGATTTGAGTACTGAGAAACCATCTACTTTGGGCATGATGATATCAAGTAAGATAAAGTCTGGTTGAGTGTTTTTGGCCATTTCCAAACCTTGAGCACCATCTAGAGCCTTGAAGAGCTCAAAACCTTCATTCTTAAATTTGACCTCATACATATTAGCCAACATCTCCTCGTCTTCGATAAGCAAAATTTTGATTTTATTATCTGCCATATTTGTTTAATATTAATCTTGTAACTGCCTTTATTATACGTCAGAAAATACTAAAAATCAAGCAATATCTCAAAAATCATAATAAAGCTCATGTCCATCTGTTTTTAAGCTAATGGTACCCAAATTTTGCGTATTTTTGACCTTACAACCTACACTTTCTAAACGTGCTACAGCCTCTTTGTGTGGATGGCCAAATTTGTTGTCTTCTCCAGATTGAATTATACATAACTGAGGTTTTACTTGAGATAAAAAAATATCACTAGATGAATACTTGCTGCCATGATGACCCACTTTCAAAACTTCGCTTTCCAAGTCAAAATCAAACTTTGATATCCTCTCCTCACCAGATGTAGGCAAGTCGCCCATAAACAAAAAATTAATTTCTCTGTAACTCAAACGAATAACCAAAGAATTATCATTGAAATCTTCATGCTTAAAATCTGCCGAAATTACTCGCCATGACAAATCATCGTCTATCCTAAAAATCTCGCCAGCCTTTACTATTTGGCTAGACACATTTTTATCAGATAATGATTCCTGCCAAACAGTATAAAGTGAGTCATTTGGTTGATGAGAAGTAACTAAAATATTTTTTACTTTGTACTTATTCAAAATTTCTGGAAAAGCCATGTAATGATCAGCATGGTAATGACTTATTATCATATAATCTATAGTCCTATCCCACCAAGGCAAGGCTTGTGATAATTTGTAAAGCAAAATGTTGTCTGGGCCACCATCAATCAGGATATTTTGTCCTTGTGGTGTTCTGATAAGGATAGCATCACCTTGACCTACGTCCAAAAAATAAACTTCTAATTGATCTGATTTTTTATTAATACTAAAAAATAAAAATAATATTAGACAAAATAACAAAATAAAAATTATTTTAATCTTCATAATCTAATGGTTTTAAAACATAAGTTAATAAAAACATAAAAGCTAAAGATAAACACATATACAGTAAAGAAAAATTATCAAACTGAAAATAAGTATAAGGAATCCTGGCAAAATATTTGGCAACTTCGGCAATAAACTTTAAAATCAAAAATAAAGGCCAAGAAATAACTTGTGCTATTGGTGAATAAAAACCAAAGATAGCCAAAGCAAAACTAAAAACTAAAACCAAAGGTAAAATAGGTAGTATTATAAAATTTACCAAAGGAGCTGCAATAGAAAAAATATTAAAATTGTAAACTATCAAGGGCCAGGTAAAAACCTGAGCTGCCAAAGTCACCGAAAAAACTTCTCTGATCTTAAATCTCTCTGGAATAAAAACTAATACTCTTTTAAAAAAATTTACATAAAAAAGTAGGCCTAAAACTGCCAAAAAAGAAAGTTGAAATCCTATATCGTAAAGCAATACATAAGGATTGATCAAAACAAAAATATCAGCCACTAAAACTAGTGAATAAACAGAGGGCGTATTGCGCCCCAAAAATGGCCCCAACAAAACAAAAACGACCATAAGACTAGCCCTAAGGGCCGAACTAGGAAAGGCAATCAAAAAAAGATAAAGTAATAAAATTATAAGCAAAGCAATAAAAGATTTTTTTCTGTTGAGCCCAATAAATATCAAAAATGATTGTATCAACCAGACAATAATAGCAATATGTAAGCCCGAAATAGCTATGATATGGCTAAGGCCTACTCTAGCGAAATCATTTCTCAACTCATCTGGTATTTCTCGACGAGCAGCCAGAAGCATGCCCTTGGCCAATGACGAAGATGGTTCAACTAAATAATTGTTCAAGTTTTGCCAAAAATAATTTTTGACCTGATAAATATAAAATAAAAAGTCACGCTCTTGCCCAAGTCTTTTTATATAAGGTCTATAACCAGTAGCATATATACCATCTTTGGCCAAATATTTGTCATAAGCAAAACTTTTTCCGCTCTCGTCTATAATTGGCTCTGGTTTATATACTTTGGCCGATGCAGAAATCAAGTCCCCTTGCTTGTACTCTGGATACAAATCAGTATAAAGCAAAATTTTGCCTGAAAAATTATCCAAGTCTTTTGGCTCTACTAGCAAATTCCAGCCTGATATTTTTTTGTCCCTGTCCAAAACCTTAGCCTCAAATTGATAAAATTTATCAAAAATAAAATCAGGATTGTATTCCTGATTATCAAAATATATCAACCAAATAAAATTGGCAGATAAAAAAATAAGGCTCACCAAAAGAAAAATCTTGCTTTTGCTCATCGAAATCGCTTTATTCGTCTAGCCCTATTTTAAACTAAAAAAATATTTTATGTCAAATTATTTGCTAATAACAAAAATAAAAACTACAAAAATTTTGTAGTCATAAAACCCATATTAATATCAATCCTGCTCCGTTATCTAGCTTAGCTGGATTTTACGGGGTCAAATTATTTGCCCAAAACACTAGGATCAAGAGGTAAATGAGGAATCAAATAGCTATTGTACAAGTCATCGCCTATAGACCAGATTATATTGCTGGTCATATCATCGTTTTCAATTGGCTCTTCATCATTTATCAGATAGCTCAATATCGTGGCGTTTGGCTCTAAGCTGCTAACCTTGACCAACAATGCTACCTTAGTACCAAGCTTTGTTACTGGCAATGGTTTTTGCCAATCAAACTTAGCCACTACTCTATCTTTATTTAAAATAAGATCTACTGGATAAATTTTGTGGTCAACTACCATCTCTGCATCTTCTAGCTCTACTTTGTCCAGATCTAGGGCCCAAGTAATTTTGTTAAAATCTATCTGATCCGTACCAATAGATTTTATTTCCATCTCATATATCTTGTTCCAACCCAAGGTCAAATTTTTGTCCAAATCTCCCACTTTGAATTGAGGATATTCACTAACCACATCAAAATTGGCTAGTTTTAAACTTTCTTTTAAATAGGTACTTTGTCTAGAAGAGTGCCCTATGGCCTCTACCTGATCCAAGAAAAACCTGTACTCACCCTCTGGTAATCCCATTGAATGCAAATCCAAGTCCAGTTTTTTGTCAGTCCGCAAAACCAATAAGCTATCAATTTTAAAGTTTATTTTATTGTCAGATACTACTGCCCGAGAAATCAAATTTTTATCCTTGAGCAAAACAAGCTCCTTGCCAGACAAATCGTTTTTTGATTCATAACCAACAGTAATACTCTTTATGTCCGCCATTTCTTTTTTATTCATCAAAGAAAAAGAAGCAATTTGATTTGGTACACCTTCGGTAATTAGAAACCGTTGAGCTCTAAAATTGTTATAAGCATTTATCAAACCTTTTTCTGAAAAAGAAGTAGCTCCTGCATTTATAGGAAACTCCCCTTCAGGTGTAAAAATATGATTTTTATAAGATAAACTAATATCATTTGGGCTCAACACACTAAACTGTAAAATATCTCCATCTTTGATCTCATCATCTGTAGATAAAACCACATTAAAAATATTTTGCCCCTTGATCAAAGGAGCGTTTTCCAGATCAAAATAAACATTGCCTTGATCATCAACTTGGCTGATATTTCCTAATTGAGCACCCTGATATAATAATTTTAAGTTTGCAAAAATCGAAAACTCGTAAACTCCGTCCAAGTGTAATTTGAGATTATTTATGTAAACTCCCTCTGTGTCAGAATTTACAATAAAATTAAATACTGAAGCCCTAGGTGTTTGAGAAACAAGGTCGCTAGTATCACTTATTGCTACCATTTCAACATTGATATAATCACCAGCTACCAGCTGAGAGGCACTTGTCTCTGGCCCTGAAGCAATGGAGCTAATGAAAATAAAAACAAAAACGGACACAAACAAAAAACTAAGATATTTTTTCCATTGAGTCATATCTTTTCCTTGAGTAGTTTCTGGTATGTGCCCCAGATGTTCAAACATGAATATATTATAACATAAAAAACAACAAAAATGAACGAGTTTATTTTTTGGTCAAAGATGCTTGCAGCATAGACTCTATAAAAGGCATAACATCACCCGATAAAACAGCGTCAGGATCTGAAGATTCATAATTTGTGCGATGATCTTTGACTAATTTGTAAGGATGCAAAACATAAGAACGTATTTGGTTGCCCCAGGCCGCTTCTGTGTACTCACCCTTTAGTGCCTTTTTTTCTTCTTCTTTTTCGGCAGCAAAATAGCGTTCCAATTTACTCAAAAGATAAGACATAGCAGTCTTTTTGTTTTGCATTTGTGAGCGTTCATTTTGACAACCAGCGGTCAAACCGGTTGGTATATGAGTGATCCTGACAGCACTATCACTTTTGTTGACTGATTGACCTCCATGACCCGAAGCTCTAAAAGTGTCTATCTTCAAATCGTCATCTTTTATATCCACCTTGGCTTCTTTTATTTCTGGCAACACTTCTACCATAGCAAAGGAGGTGTGTCTGCCATGATCAGAGTCAAAAGGAGATAAACGAACCAGACGGTGTACCCCAGATTCATTACGCATATAACCATAAGCATACGGGCCGCTAATCTTAAAAGTAGTACTTTTGATACCAGCTTCAGACCCCGCAGATCTATCCATGTGTAGCAATTGCCAGTCTTGATTTTCAGAAAACCTCAAATACATCCTCTCCAACATTTGTGCCCAATCTTGGGCATCTACGCCTCCAGCACCAGCGTTGATAGTAATTATAGCTGGTAAGGAATCATGCTCATCTTGAAAATATAAATCTTTGGATATTTTTTTATACTCTTCCAATAAACTTGCAAAATCTTTTTCCAGATCAGACAGCAAATCTTCTGCCTCGCTATCTTTGGCCAAAGAAGCTAAGTTTAACAATCTATCGTTTAATGAATTCCAATTGTTGATTTGCTCTTCCAAAAAACTAGCCTGTTGACTCACAACTCTAGCGCTTTCCTGGTCTTGCCAAAAGTCTGGTTCCGACATCCTGATCTTTAGTTCCTTGAGTTTGTTCTCCTTATCATCTAGTCTAAGATCTGAAATGGCCTGACTTACTTTTTGAGCAAGTTCTACTATTTTTTTATTTAGTTCTTCCACGATATTTATTCCTCTTTACAATATTGTTCGACCATAACCTCTCTAACTTCAGGATCACAAAAAGAATCTATAATTTGCTGACTAGCCTGGCTGTTTTCTGTGCCATCCTGATTTATATTGCCCTCCAAGACTGCCTTGTACGGTGCTAGCTGCAAAGCTTGAAATATTGGCTTAAAAGCTTTGAAATACCCACTTACATAAGGTGATATATAAATAATACCAAATATAATTGGGCCAACTACAAAGATAATTTTTAAAGTGCTAAAAACTGCACCCCACATCATTCGTTTTTGAATTTTTTCAACTTTTTTTTCTAGTTCTTTCAATAAAACTTGATTTTTCTCAAGTATTTTTTTGGTCTCTGGATCAATCATATTGCTATTTTTACTAATAAAACTACTTAAAGTATAGCAAAAAAGCAGCTTTATTAAAACACTGCTTTTATTTGCCAAAAAATCTTCTTTTTTTGTGATGCGATACAAAATTTAGATCGTACCAATGTTTTTTTCTACGTGGCCTAATCAATATAAAAACAAGTTGGATCAACATGGCTAGTAAAAAGGCACCTATAAAAAATACTAAGAATACAGCTGGAGCTGACCAATGCCAGACTTGCTTGTTGATATTTATAGATATGGGTATTTTCAAGCCAGAAGCAGCATTGAAGCTTCTTTTGTCTACTGCTTTGCTAACTACCGAAATATTGGTAGTTAGGGCAGCTTTTTTTTCTTGAGAAAAATTATAATCCAAATTTATACGACCAAATTCATCTGGCAATAAATTTACTTCACTAGGATTAACAATTATTTGCTCTTTATAATCATCTGGATATATATACACTGTAATTGGCTCTAATGATATATTCCTAATTATTAATTCCGAATTTTCTTCGTCTGGATATATCAATTCCAGAGACGAAGGACTGACTGAAACTCCCACAGCTTTTACACCAAAAGGGAAAAACAATAAAATAAATAATAATATTTTTAAAATTTTTGCTTTCATGCTCTAATTTGAAATAGCCCAAAATATCAATTGACCTGTTTTTTGTCCACTAGTATTCAATTGATTGGGTAAGCTCAAGCCTACATTTACTGAGGATGACCCCGACTGAGCTATGTTTGTATTATAATTTTCCCAAGCTGATTGATTCAAGCTGGTATTTTCTGTAAAAATAGAATCGCCTATTATGCTAGCTTCAACATAAATATCAGCTGTACCTGTGTTTGACAATGACACAGTAGTTTGTGCTGATTGCCCTGCTGAAAGAGTGCCAAAATTTATACTAGATTGACTCACAGAAAAAGCTATTATGTCATCACCTGGTCCAGATCCATTTTGCACCTCCACCAATAAATCTACAGCTTGTGGTATGCCACTTCCCACGGTAACATATTCTCTATTACTTCTAGCATACTCATCCGAACCATCAAACCAAACTGGATAAACACCGTCATTTTGTATAGTTACATTAATTTGTCCAGAGCCATCTGCTTGATGAACTTGATCACCTACATGGACTTGAGCGTTAGATTGAGCCTGCCAGACTTCACCATCAAAATAAGACAAAGTAGCAGACAATACAGAATCTGTATCAATGTGTGTCTCATTTAGCTCTAGTCTTGAAGCGTAAAAAGGCCAACCACCATAAGCCCACAGCACAATATCTCCATCACTAAGCTGGTATTCTCCAGCCGCTTGAGTTCCACCTTGCCAATTTACAAAATACTGCCAACCATCAGTACCTTGACCTGCTATACCGTCAATAGAGGAAACATAGACACCATAGGCACTGTCTTGTGTATCATAATCATAATTACATACTGTTGCGCCCAAGGCCAAGAGATCCAAAACATTATCAGCTTCCAAACCAGCAGCCAGACATACGGTATCGTCTGGACCTTCTATCCTTAGGTCCACTCCTGTATCGTTGCTTTGTTCTTGTTCCAATTCAATATAATTTACTGGATAAAACTTATCAGACAAAGCTACCAAGCTATAAGCAGTCACCATGGCTGAGCCAGTTTCATCTGCTGGCAACCATAGATAAGAGCCATCTTCTTGCTCTAAACTCTGTAAAAAACTAACTGGATTGTTTTCGCCTATTTGCCAACCAGATGGGTCACTGCCAACTTTATTTAAAGCTGCTATAACCCAAGCTGTAGAGGCTCCGTCTGAGTTGCTTTCTATATCATAACCAAAGCCACCGTCTTCATTCTGCGTGCTCTGCAAATAATCTAAAGCTAAATTTATTTCTGTAGAATTATTATCCACTCCCGTTTCCAAAATAGCCATTATCGCTGCCGCCGTATCATTGCTATCTGACTCTCCAGTAGTAGACCAGCTCCAACCACCGTCTTCATTTTGATGCTCCAAAATAAAATCTCTAGTGCCATCAAAATCTGAATAACCCACACTAGCCAAAGCCATTAAAACCCAAAAATCATCGTTTAGTAGCTCGGTAGATCCATATTGATTGTCTACAAAATTTTGTTAAATAGTTGCTACAAGTGATTCTAAAGATTGATTATCATCACTAGACACCGCTGATAGAGCTAGTAAATTTTTGGCTGCTGTCATTAAATCATCAGTGGAATCATCAATATAAGAAATATCTGGGTTGCTTACTCCTGTAGCTGATAAAGCTTGGGTAATCCAGGCATTTTGATTTTGAGATTGCAGATAAGAAATACTGGCACTATTATCAGCCTTGATCAAATCAGGACTTATTGCCAACAACGTGGCCAAAATTAGAAATAAAAATTTTTTCATGTTTTTTAAATGAATTGTTCTTAAAAATCAAAAAAACTCTGCTTAAGCAGAGCAAGGATAAATTTATTATTTTTTAATAAACTTACCCTTTCTCTCCTTAGAAAAAAGAATAACATCTCAGGTGTCGGACTATTACCGTAGCTAGGACTGTGGGGGAATTACACCCCTCTTCCCTGATTTGATTTTCAAAGTAAATATATCTTAGCAGAAAAATTTTTACTTTGCAAATATGCTCAATTTCCGAATTTTTTCTGACAATCTGACTGACATTTTCCGCTAATAGAACAATACTCCTAGCCACCTATACTTTGACAATAACGATCACAATCACTCAGACAAGGCCCCAACAAATCGTCTCTTTTTGAATCAACATACTGCTGCGGAGCTGTCAGTGGTGTAGGTTCTTTTTCTTTGTCCTGACCACAAGCAGACAAAGTAAGGGATAAAATAATTAATAAAAAAACAACCCTCATAGGATTATTTCTTATTTTTTTGTTTAATCAACCTATTGAGCTCTTTCTGAAAAGTCTTGGCGTCCTTAAATGACCTGTAGACAGAAGCGTAACGTATATAAGCAACCTGATCAAAAGATTTTAGTCTTTTAATAACTATCTCCCCCAATTGCTTTGAGGTTATTTCATTGCCGCCCTTCTTTTGGATATCTCTTTCTATTTCCCTTATCAACTTTTGAAAATCTTCTTCTAAATAAGCCCTCTTTTCCAAAGATTTTACAATACCCCTAACCATCTTGTCGCGCTTATAGTTTTCTCTACGGCCGTCACGTTTGATAACTATCAAATCCAAAATCTCCATCTCTTCTATAGTAGAAAAACGAAATTCGCATTTCTGACAAACCCGGCGACGTCTGATGCTAAAACCCTCGCCACTAAGACGAGAGTCTATAACTTTTGTATTATTACTGCTACAGACAGGACACTTCATGGTCTTTATCTATCCTTAAGTTTTTTTCTAAGAAAAGCTGGAATTTCAAGTTCCTCTTCTTCCTTACTTTTTGGCACATCAATAACTTCTTTTTCCTCGGGTTCTTTTTCTTTGTCTTTATTGAAGGCCTGTTTGATTTTTCTTTCTTCAGTTTTTTTGGCAAATGTCTCTGGATAAGACATAGTTGGGCGAGCAGCAGCTGGATCAGATTTTATCTCCTCGCTACCCTTGAATCCAGTGGCAATAACTGTGACTTTTACTTCATCGCCAAGATCTTCATCTATTATAGCCCCAAAAATAATTTTTGCTTCGGGATCACAACTGGCGGTAATGACTTCAGCTGCTTCATTTACTTCAAACATTGATAAATCCGAACTTCCAGTGATAGTAAATAATACTCCCGTAGCACCATTGATGGACAATTCCAACAGCGGACTATCTATAGCGGCCTTAGCTGCCTCTTGAGCTCTATTTTCTCCACTAGCGCGACCAATTCCCATCAAAGCAGAACCAGATTGGTTCATAATAGCCTTGACGTCAGCAAAGTCAACATTGACCAAACCAGGTACTGTGATAACTTCAGAAATTCCTTGGACACCTTGTTTTAATACTTCATCTACTATAGAAAAGGATTCTAGAAGTGAAGTTTTTTTATCAATTATTTGTAGTAATCTATCATTTGGTATGGTAATAATAGTATCAACTTTATCAATCAATCTTTCCAATCCTCTGTGGGCAACATCTTTTCTTTGAACACCCTCAAATGTAAAAGGTTTGGTAACCACAGCCACAGTCAAAGCACCAACTTCTCTAGCAATATCAGCAATAAGTGGTGCTGCCCCTGTACCAGTACCGCCACCTAAACCACAAGTAATAAAAACCATATCTGCACCTTCCAAGGCGCCCATGATATCTTGTTCGTTTTCTTCAGCACTTTTGAGCCCCAAATCTGGATCCATTCCAGCACCCAAACCTCTGGTAGTGCTCTTGCCAATATGGATTTTGTTTGGCGCAATTGAGTTGTGGAGTGCCTGAGCATCAGTATTTACAGCTATAAAATCTACTCCCCTAATCTTGGAAGATACCATTCGATTTACCGCTGAACCTCCTGAACCACCAACACCAACTACTTTGATGTTAGCAAAAGTTTCTACTGGTGGAGTCACTTCTTTTATTTTCTTAACCATGTTGTATGTTTACTTAAAAAATTTATATTATGATGAAGGCCAAAGTCCTTTGAACCATTTTCTCATTTTATCAGTTGTTTGTCCAATAGCTGAAAAATTGGACAAAAAATTGTCTCTGTATTCCAAATTTCTATCTGCCCAAAGCACTAGGCCAAGAGCAGTGGTGTATTCTGGGTCATTCAACTTGTCTATAGGAAATCCGCTTTCTGCTGGAGTGCCCAAAAATACAGGTAGCTCGAATACTTCTTTGGCGAGCTCGACTGCCAATGGCATCTTGCTACCTCCACCTGTCAAAACAACACCTGATGGTAACTTGCCATTTCTACCTATGCTTTTGAGCTCTTTATTGATCAAAGAAAATATCTCCTCCATTCTAGCTTCAGCAATTTCAGCAATATCTTTTTTGTATACATAAGAACCCTTTTTTTCTTCCTCTGAATATTTGTGCAAATCAATTTCATCACGCTTGGAGATGCTCTCTGAATTTGCTTGAGCATGATCCAGTTTTACAGCCTCTGCTGTGTCCACAGAAGTCTTGAGACCAATAGCCAAATCATTGGTAATATGCCCTGAGCCAACTGGCAATACAGCTGAATGCAAAACATTACCTTCTTCAAAAACCAAAATTGATGTAGTGGATGAACCAATATTTACCAAAGCTACACCCAACTCCTTTTGTTTTTGGGTCAAAACAGCCTCGGCAGTAGCTAATATAGAAAAAACAATATCTTCTATATCAACACCTGTACGATAAATACATTTAGTCAAATTCTTTATCTGTGAAGATAGGGCCATAACTACCTGAGCCTCTACTTCCAATCTTACTCCTGACATGCCCTGAGGCTCCTTGAGGCCCTTTTGGTCGTCAAGATTGTAGCTAATCGGCAAAACATACAATACCTCATAATTTGGCATTGTAGTAGTGCTTTCAGCTACCTCTAGGGCTCTTTCTATATCTGAATCCTCAACTTGTTCATTGGCCTTGGCTACAGCTACTACACCCTTGCTATTTACTGTCTTAATATGAGTACCAGACATTCCTACTACCATTTTGTCAATATTTATACCAGTCATTCTTTCACATTTTTCTATTGTTTCAGAAATAGAAGAAACAGCATCTTCTAAAGAAGAAATGCTACCCCTGGTAATACCTTGAGCTGGACTATCTGCTGCGCCTATTACCTTTAGGCGCCCCTCTGGCAGCCTTTGGGCCATGACAATCCTGATAGTACTAGTACCAATATCAAGTCCTGTTATTATGTCTTTAGTATTCACAGTATTTTTCCCTTAAATAATAATTAATTATAACTAAATTATACGATTTTGCCAAACTTTTTATAAGAAAATAATCACTCCTATTGCTGCTGCAAACAAGCTAACCAACAAAACCATACCTGCTAAAAGATCTTTGATTTCTTTGGCAAAACTATGGGTTTTTGGAGCAAGCATATCTACCAACCTTTCAATAGCTGAATTGAATATCTCCAAAGCCAGAACAAAAGCTATCACCAAAAGCAACATTATCCAATAAACCTCCTCTACTCCTCTGTACCAAGCTGCTACAACAACCAACAATCCTATCAAAGCTTCCAGACGAAAACTTTTTTCTGTCTTAAAAACTAATTTTATGCCTCGCCAGGCAAAGCTGACACTCTTTGCTACTCTTTTTATCATTATTTTCTGTTAAGTTTTTCCAATATTTTTTGCTCCATCTTTGTCTGTCGCAAAAATTCCTTATCGCCCTTCTCATGATCATAACCCAATAGATGTAATGTCCCGTGAACAGTCAAAAGCTGTAATTCTGATTTTATGCTCTGCTTCTTTTCTTTAGCTTGCTTTTTGGCTTGAGAAAGACAAATAATAATTTCTCCCAAAATGTCTTTGCTATCTAATGAAAATGACAGTACGTCAGTAACTTTGTCTTTTCTTCTGTAGACCTTATTCAATTTTTTGATCTCTTTGGGCAAAACCAGGGCAATAGAAATCTGCTGTTTGATTTTAAAATCTTTTTTTAAAATTTTTTCTAAATCTGACAGCCAAGAAAAGTCAGCAACAAAAGAACGTTTATTTATATTTAAAATCTTATTATTCATCAATTACTGTATTTGGTGTTTTTTCCAAAGAAAAACTATTTAATATCATTTCAAATATTGTTGGATAATAAATATTGTCTACATCCGATAATCTGTACTGAATAGTATACCTGTACTCTGTTGTAGCCATCATCAAAAATAAACCATTGCTACTCAAAAAGGCTGCTTGTCCGCCTACAGTATAATTTTCAAACACAGCTTCTGGATATTCACTGTTTTTCCATTGATTGAGAGTCCATTCTTCTGTATTTTCTGCTACTTCTATTAAAATAGAATCCCCCACTTCTGAATCCGGCAATATCACTACTCTGGCATCATCATTTAATATGTCCTGAGCTAACCAAGTACTTGGTATAAGTATACTATAGTCAAAAGAAGCGTTGATGTAAGGAGAGACTAACCCTGAATCCTGTAATGATTCTCTTGGGATCAAAGGATTGTACATATTGGCCACCTCCTGACCATCACGAAAACCATCCTTGTCAGTATCATCATCATTTACACTAGTACCAAACACTATCTCCTCTTCTTGAGTCAAACCATCTTCATCTGTATCCAAGGCTGATGTTTCTGGCAAAGAAGTATTAGTATTAGTGTTTGTATTAGTGTTTTGATTTTCGTTAACGTTAGTATTAGTATTAGTGTTTGTATTAGTGTTTTGATTTTCGTTAACGTTAGTGTTTGTATTAGTGTTTTGATTGGTGTTTTGATTGGTGTTTGTATTTTCCACTGGCTGATTATTTGTTATGGGTTGGTCATCTCCACCAAAAACACTATCTTGGTTCATGATAAGCCAAATGCCTCCACCTACCAAAATGACTAAAAACAATACCAATAAAACAACCACCAAAGATATCTTCTTTTTGGCTCCTCCACTACCCCCACCATTACTTTTGCCGTCTGGAACTTGGGGCAAAAACTTACCAGGCATCACGTGTATGTCTATGTCTTTGCTCTGGTTGGCTGGTGCTTGCCCTAAGCCAGTTGCATTATGTTTATTCTGCCCCAAATTTTGTGTTGAAGAATTCTTGTTTTCAAACATATAAATAAATATCTGTAATTAATTATTCTACAAAATAAAAGCTATCCAACATATATTGGAACACTCCCATATATACTCCGCCTGATATCTCCCAACCTTCATAGGCGATTGTATATACTCTACCCTGCTCTCCTTCCAATACCCCGGGAACATAAAACATAATCCTGGTATTGTCATTGCTCTTATAAGCTGTGGTGCCGTTTAGATCATATTCTGACCAATCAAATTCTACCGGTAACACTGACCTAAATTCTTCTTGGTCATCGTAATCAGTCTGAACAATTCTAACAGTGATGTATTCAGAGCTTCCTATATGTGGCAAAAAATCCACAGAAAATATAGGTGTAGGTTCTTGTTTGTCCTTGTAAATATCCACCCAGTCGTCTGGTCTTTCTATAGAATAAGAAAAATTTTCATCCACATAAGCAATGTACTTTATATCTCCTTCCGCATTATCCAATTTGCCTGGACCCAGAGGATCATATTGATTCAAAACCTCTTCACCATCACCATAGCCATCTCCGTCTGTATCTATCTCCAAAGGATTGGTAAACCAACGCTTTATTTCATTGTAATCAGACAAGCCATCTCCGTCTGTGTCAGCATTAGTGGGACTAGTCTTGAAACTCCTAACCTCTTCTCTATCAAATAAACCATCATTGTCTGTGTCTGTCTCCAAAGGATTGGTGCCCAATACACTCTCCTCTGCATTACTCAAACCATCAGAATCATCATCAAGTTCTTCTTCTGTAGGTATGTCTACATTATCATTGGTGTTTTGATTGCTTATATTAGAATTTTGATTCTCTACCACATCTGAATTACCTGTGTCTCTAAAAAAGAAATAATAAGCTCCGTAAGATACTACTGCCACCAAAAGAAATGCTACTACAATAATCAAAATTCTCTTCATTCCACCCCCTCCACTTGCGTTGGAACTTGGCATAGCCATGTTTGCTGGCGGAGTTGGGCCAGATGGTTGCTTGACTATAGGTTCTGTACTTTTGGGTAGCTCTGTTTTTGTCACAGGCTTAACCAAACCAGACTGAACAGCGCTAGGTTTTTCTAGAGTTTGGCCTTTTATAGGATCAGTAGAAGAAAACATATCATCAACTGCTGGCTTAGCTGGTATTGCTGGTGCTTTGTTTTCTTGTTGCTGAGACGGTGTACTTTGATTCTGGTTTTGTTCTTGTTTTAAATCATCAAACATAAAAAATAATAACTAAATACTTAATTCAGCAAAACAACTTTCCTTATAATTATCCAAAGGTATTTGCTCACAAATAGATGAATCATTTTGAACAAAAGCCTGATTAGAATAAATTATACTTCTACAAGTATCTGCTAGATTATTTTGAGAAACTACATCCGTGTCACAATAAGCCACGTCTACTTCGTTGGTAAATACTCCAGCAATACATTGATTTTTATAATCATCAGCCAAATATAAACAAAGTAAAATATTTTTGTCTTTTTGGGCTTTCAAAAGAGTAATATTATCTTTACAATACTGACGAGCATCGCTGTTTTGTATAGAATCACACAAAGATAAATCATTATTTTTAAAAGCTATATTCTTGAAACAAGTGTCTTTCTTGCTCCAACTAAGCTGACTACAGTATTCTGATTTTGCCAAAATACTTACCTGTCTTATTTTCAGAGTATCTAGACAATCATTTTTTTCTTCAGTTGTAGCTTTTCTCTGACAAATATTATTCAACTTACTCAAAGACAAATAGTTATCACTGCGCTGCAAAAGCATAAGGTCTTCATCAGAAACACCCTCTAAAAATGGTACATCTAAATAATTATCCGCTATCTGCGTTATAACTGGACCGTCTGGATTGTTATCAACTACATTATCTGAACCACCAGGTAAAGATGTGTTAGTTTGCTCATTGCCATTATTGAAAATATTTGTGCTATCATCAGACAAATAATTATAAGCTAAAAATCCGCCGCCAAGCACCACAAGCACAATAATGATAATTATTATTAATTTAGTATTCATATATTTTATATATTAATCACACCACGCACAATTATCCCAAGGACAGAATAGATATCTTGGATTGGATAATCTAAGATAAGCATTTGGGTTGCCAGCAAAAGTGGCTTCTAATGTAAAGATGTTGTTGTTTGGATCGTTTTCAATACAGTCAAAACCAGCACTTCGAGTATCTATATAGTAAGTACCATCCGTAGTGACACTAGTAGGTGCGGCCGTTCCACCACTCTCCAAGAATGTCATATCAAGTTCAATTGTATTGACTGGTATTGAACCAGATATATTGTCATACATGTCTATCAAGTTTTGTCCTGCATAAAAATAATTATAGTTTGTACTACTTGGTGTCCAACGACATTCCACATATTCACCCCCCGGATCAACAGCGCCAGGCGCATAACAATCTGGATCAACAGCAGGATCACACTGCTCCCAAACAGGTCTACTCACTGTAATAGAGTCTCTGGAGAAACAGTTTGTACCCTGATTGCTAATACCTCAACACTGAGGAGCTGGTGAACCTGTACTCAAACCATAATTGACATAAGTGCAATCAGATGAAGATACTGCATTCATATATCCTCTGATACCTGCCCAACTAGAATCATTTGGGGAAAGGGTCACAGTAAATATGTCACCATAGACGCCTACTACTGGATCAAGCTTTATGAGTTCAGCTTGAGCCAAGGCTGGCGCCTCACAAGTGCCAGACGGCACAGTACATTGACCATCTGTCATAAATATAACTATATTATTTTCAAAACTTTGCGCTTCAAGTAACTCTCTGGCTCGAGCCAAGGCTCCTGAATGATTTGTCTGGCAACCAGTACCACAGTCAATAGGACCCATGCCACTAACTATAGACTTTAGGGTATCTATTTCTTCAGCTATGTTGACGAAACCAGAATTTGTATAAACACTACTGGCAAAAGACACCAAAGCAACCTGTGCTCCTGGATTTCTATCCAAAATACTATCTAGAGCATTGCCAGTTCCAGCTATGGCATCTCTGGTGGCCTGCATCCTACTAGAATAACCAGGTATATCATTGGTACCCATACTACCTGATCTATCAATAATAAATACTATACCTGCGTAGCTTTCATTGTTTTCTATGGTTACATCCACTGCCAGTGGTCCTGACACACGACAGGTGCGCAAATTTAGCTCTGTAGAATCACCAGTGTATAGATCAATGGTTGGAGACCCGCTAAAGCTCAATCCTTCTGAACCATCCAATATAGATGGAGCTATCAACATATCCTCTATAGGATCATCATCTATTGTTCCTGGAGGAGCACCAAACAACTGACGCACACTACATGTCCAAGCACAATTGTTGGTACAAGCATTTGTATCTACATTGTCTTGGTCATCGCATGATTCTGGAGTGCCCAAATTCATATCAAGTAGATTTTGAGGAGCACCAGTATCGTCACGAACTATACCGTCTCCACACCAACCACCACCAATGATACAAGGATCAGCTGTAGTGTCATCAAAACACTCATACTGCCAATCCTCGGTAGAATCACGAGGATCTGGTGGGGAAACATAACCATTAAAGTCACACTGTTCTGGCTGGTAGAAACCTGATGGAGGCGTTCCACCTGGATATGGAGGAAAGTTGTCGCCACAATAACCACCAAATGTTTGACAAGTTATTGGATCACACAAGTATTGATGTGTAGCATCTGAGTCACCAGGTGCTGGCATTGACCATGAGCCAGGTTCACACTGCTCATAATATATACAAGAACCGCCTGGCAAACAAAGAGTAGGATCATCCGCACAATTGATACTAGGGTCATTGTCACAATAAGCATCAACTACGCCATCTCCACATTCACCACCGTACAAAACACCAGTAGTACACTGGATCACACAATCCTGACAATAAGCAGATCCACCACTACAATCCCAACCAGCTAGACCATCTGGCAAAGCTGAAGCATCACACTGTTCTCTATCTGGATCCCAATAACCATCACCACAACGAGCGGCTAAATTGCCGGTTGCTGGACAGATAGGTTGGCAAATATCTCCATCACACGTAGGAGTGCCAAATGTCTGTGTACTTGGGTAATAACATGTATAAAGTCCATCAAAAGATCCACCGTCACAATTTTCATAAGGAACATCTATGTTGGCATTACCACAATAACCACCACACTCTGCCGCCGTCAAAGGTGTACCTGGATCATACCAAGTACACTCAGATGGTGTACCTGGTAAATGACAGCCGCCTATTTGTTCGTTCCACCAATCAGCTGGGAAAACAGTGGCATCACAAAGCTCTCTAAATCCTCCATCACACTCTTCGCCAGCATCCACTACACCATTACCACAAAGAGGTATGGTAACAGGGCCTGGAGAATAAGTGTTGTCGCGACAATAAGCATCCAACGTAGAATCAAGATAAGGTATATTATTAACACCATCACTTAAACCTCCGGCATTTATCAAATCATCCCTAAAATTAGTAGTATTACTAAGATCCATATCGTATTCAAAGTTTGCCCCAAGGAAATAATTTGTACCAAGGTTATCATAGTTATAATACATATAAACCAACGAATCCAAAGGACAGGTAAATATCCTATCCGTTTCATTCCAACAAGTGTTTGGATCTGCTGGACCACCTGCCATGGTTTCATCTGGACAACCATTGAATATCCCTATTGGATCCCCTGGTAAGTCATCTACTGATAAAAGATTTGGGAAATTCTGATGCCATGATTCTGGCCAATTACTATTTGATTGATTTTCTACAAAAGTGCCTGATTCCAAAACTGGATACATATTGCGACAGGTTCCGCCCACAGAAGCACAATCTGAATCATCTGAACAAGATCTTTCTGGGGCTGTGCTACAAGCTTTGTGAGATTCTCCATAAGCCTCAATAGCATTTTGTATATGTACCAAATCAGCCAGACGTTTGGTATCACGCCTTAATTTTAATCCCCGGGACAAGCAACTCTCGCCTACTGGACAATCAAAATCACTAGAGCATGCTTGCTCAACAGTTGCCGAACATACATTATCTTGTTCATCAATGTTGACATTGAGCTCTATATTATCAATCAGCTGATTGTATATTTCTTGAGTGTCAGCGCTAGCACCTTCGTTGTGTGCAATAATATAAATATTTGTGTATAAATTATCTATACTTCCTGTTCTTATATTTGTACCTGCTATATATGTAGTATTGCCTACTTGTAAAGCTTCGTAGCCATCCACCTCTATCAAATTTCCTGAAACACTTGGGTTTGGAGCAAATCGTTGATACCAATCACTCACAGATAAATGATCCTCGTTTCCCACGACTCTAATACCTATCAAATCAAATGTTGGCTCCTCTGATGAAGCTAGTTGTGATATAGGATTTGAGGCAGTCAAACTCCAATAAGTATCTGGACATCTAAAAGTGCCCCCGGAATAATATGACCAGCCTCTGTATTCATATTCTGTTTCTGCTACTACACTATTGTCTGTGTAGTCTGTTGGCACATGTGCGCCAGCTAAAGTAGTCCAGTTGGTTTCTCCCACAGCTCTTCTTTGTATTCTATAGTAAGTTGGTATAGGACCGACACCTGGCCTATTCCAATCCAATTGTATTTGAGTATCACTAGCAGCTATCACATGCATATTGGCCGGAGGTGCTGGTGTACAGTCTATTACAGGTAGCCCTCCTCCTTGGGCTTTCACTTCTGCAACTCCAAAAACATCTCTAACTAATTTTTGATACCACTTTTCTTCATCTACAGAATTGTTGGTTTTTATATGATCTGACTTGTAAGCCAGTGTACCAAAACCAAGATCAGCTAAATTGCTAGAAGCAGCAGAGGTTAGGTTATTTATCAAAAATATATGCTCACCGCCTGGCAAAACTCCATCTGGGTTAGGTGTTGTTGGTGTAGTAGCTGGATTGATATAAGGCAAAACTTCTGCCCCCTC
The DNA here is from genome assembly GCA_002869235.1 of Candidatus Parcubacteria bacterium. GTDB lineage: Bacteria > Patescibacteriota > Patescibacteriia > UBA1558 > GWA2-36-10 > BM519. Next base: position 18,953 of record PKTI01000023.1, on the reverse strand, counting down.
TATGCCTGAGTCATGACAATAATAGGTAGAATAATTATAAATATTGCTACCAGGCTCCCAAGGAAAACCAGTAGGGCTAGGCCAAGGATTTTCACATAAATACAAATCAATTCTAGAAGTATCGCTAGCTGTACCAACTATATTTGGATCTGAATCTGATACAGTCACTGCCAAGGTTTCTGTACCATTATTATTTGTAGACGCGCCTTCAACTTGATTTGAGGCAGTAGTTACAACAGGAATACCTGCAACAATACCTTCTGACACTGACCAATCATGCTGGTCAACACTCAATTCATGACCTCTTATGTCATATGTATGCGCTGTATAAATATGTTGATTTCCTCCAGTTGGGCTGGCGTCTCCATAGCAGTTATTACCAAAGCAAGTAAACACATCCCATGATGGAGATATTATGGTATAGCCAATATCACAAGACTGATCAAATGTTGTAAAAGACCAACCAAAACCATCTACTCCACCTCCATCAAAATCATAAATCATATCAGCTGCATCCAAGTCCATACCTTCCCTGCTCAATACACCTGTAGGCCCACCATATACCATAGCCACATAAGGTGTAGTAGTCGCTAAGTTACCGTCTGGGCGCAAGGTAACTGTAGTATCATATATTGATTGATCATCTTCAAAAGTATACCTATCTACAGGAACTTCACAAAAATAATCTCCATTTAATATACAGGTTAATTCTGGTATATCTACTGAGCTCTGTTGGTATAATTTGAAATTATCATAAATACTATTTCTATCTATTATTTCTGTAAATGAAATAGAAACTGTTCCGTTTGGACAAGCATTAGCCCCGGTAGGTACATTATCGTAAACACTTGGATTAGCGTGAGTGTTTACATTGACTGTAGCACTACCAGTTGTCACGGTAGGACCAATACCTTGATTGGCATTAGCATTTATAACTGTACTACCAATTCCAGCCGCAGCTGTAACATTGTTAGACGAATTCAAGTTTGGCACAGTAGCTACCAAAGGATCACCTGAATCCCAAGACCAACTACAATTGTAAGCTGGATTTGGGTCTGCCAAACAAGTAACCGGTTGACCAACAGCAGAACAAGCATCTGGAGCAGACCTACCAATAGCTGTCAAAGCTTGTGTTTCGCCTATATAAAGATTGGTTGTAGCTGGAGAAAGATCTACGTTCTCTATCAAACATGGCCCATCGCCTACACCAAATGTATACTCAGCTCCTGTGCCCAAAAGTGTGCCATAGATATCTTCTGTTGTGCCGCTGACAAACAATCTATAAGTAGTATTTGAATCAAAGACCAAACTAGAACCTCCTCCGCCTAAATAATAACGATGATTTGGGTTGGCGGCTGATGGTGCTACATATATAGCCATATCCACCATATTAATAGGATCCCAAGTAGTACAATCTGGGTCATTACATCTATTAACTTCAATATAGTTTTCTATATTAGCGTAAACTATTGCATCAAGCTCATTATTGAAGTCCACATAAGTCAAAGCATTGGTACATGCGTCTCCACAATCAGGCCCATGACCCCTAATAGTAAGTGGTCCTGTAATAACTGTGATGTTTGATGGCGGACTTGCATGACCAGAGCCCTGATTGGCTGTAGCTCTAATGTTGGCTGTGCCAACATCATTGGCAATGGCGGTGTTCATAGGGTCATCAATATTTGGTATAGAAGCCACAGTAGCATTGTCTGACACCCATGACCAACTACAATCAAAACTAGGATTTGGATCTGCCACACAGGCAATAGGTTGTCCAGATGGATAGCAAACTCCTGGGGCAGACCAAGCTGTCGCCTGATAAGGCACTGAGGTACCCAAATAAACTGTTGGTGCTACTGGATTGATGGAAACATTGTTTATAAAACAACTATCCAAGCCAACACCAAAAATCCATGAAGACAAAGGATCTGGTCCCATGATAGCACCTAGGGTGTTTTCAATATTTTGGTCTATCTCTACTACATAGTACTCCTCTGGACTAAGCGGGTTCATTGGAATGTTTACTGCCCAATAATTTTGTCCGGTTGAAGGATGCACGAGTGGCCCGGTCATATCTCCTGATCCCATACTAGCATCCACCAAATTATTGCTGGTGTCAGGAGTAGCACAAGTTGCATCTGTACCACAAGAATATACAGAAAAATATGTATCACTCAAAAATGCTCCTGATATTTCAGCGTCAAAATTGACCCAAGCTAAACTATTTACACAAGCATCATTACATACCGGACCTCTGTCTATGATGGACAAAGCTGATTCGGTGGTAAAGGTCCAACCATAATTACATTGATTCAAAGTTGGCGCACAGCTGTTGGCGCAATAATTTGCTACCAAAGAATCCGTACAACAAGTAGTATAGCCCAAAGCTGTACAATCAGAATTAGCTGAACAAGAACCAACCGTAAAATCTATTGGATTTGATGGATTTGGATTTGTATCATTATAAACTACAACCGGACCAGAGATGGCATTATTAGGAACTGGTACATCCAATATTTGGCTATTGTTCCAAGTTGCCCAAGTCCCAGCTGTAGATGCTCCACTATAAAATTCCAAATCACTACTAGCTCCAGGGCTTACTTCAAAATTATCACCAAAAGCGTCTACCAACATCCCCTGTGGTCCATTGGTTGGTATCAAAGCACAAAGCCCTGGACCTGGAACACCGGTTGTTTTGTTAAAAGCATAATTATTACTATAAGCGCCATCAGGTCTCTCTACTCTAACTTGAAATGTGCCAATATTACCAGCAGCACCAGGCACCTTGGCTATTATACTATCATGACGCCAAATATTGGCAGAACATTGAGCTGGAAAACTAAAGTCTGCCGAATAATCAGTACCACCAAAATTAAATACCAAATCACCCTGAGTATTACCAAAATTGGCACCATAAACTGTAATATACTGCCCGGCTGGGCCACTGTTGCCGAGAACCTCATTGGCAATAATCTCATTTATAATAGGTGTGCCACTAGTACCTGGAAATACAGTAAATGGATATGGATTACTCTCCTCGCCATTATCATATACAATACCTAGATTACCCAATACATTTGGTACTTCTGTTTCTACTTCTGTAGCTGAAAGCAAGTTTGATACAGGACTTTCAAAATCACCAAAATAAGTAGTACCTACAGGTGACATATTGAGGCCATGTAGATAAACTGTATCCTGAAAATAACCATCATACACTGGCAAAGTGCCAGCTACATCAGAAGTCACAGCACAAATACCTGGACGATCTACAGCACTAACTGTAAATGGGTGAGCATTACTAGTTTGCCCACTACCATTGGTAACTGTCACGTTGCCGGTACTTGCCCCTGAGGGGACTATTATAGTTATAAAATTATCATTCCAAAAATTTGAACATTGAGGATTAACTGCATTTGGTTCCATACCAATAACTCCACCAGCAAAATTGACTTGGCTAATACCAGCCACATAAGTGCCGAAGCCACTACCATAAATAGTAACCAAATTTTGATCATTAGCTGCTGCATTGTCTGGTGTAATACCAGAAATAGTAGGACCTCCTACAACAGCGTTACACACAGAGTATGGATAACAAGCCCCATTAGTTGGCGCACCAGGACAACAACTAGAAGCACACTGTCCATCAGCCGAACAAGTTACCTTAAATTGCCAAGGATTACTGGTGTGTGTTCCTACATGAACTCTAATTGGACCAGTCAAAGCTTCTGTTGGTACATAATAAGTAATCTGATCGTCGCCCCAAGAATCTATCCAAGACAAAGGAGTAATGTAGGCTGTATCCTCTACACCACCTACCCAAGCATGCATAAGCAGCTCAGTTGGAGCTGGACCAAAACCAACACCATCTATAGTAATCAAATTACCCATAGTAGGATCTGGTGGTCCCTCAGAAGGACTAATACAAGATATTCCTGGATAAGGTGCTCCGCCTAATATTTCAAATGTGCCAAGGCTAGTGAAAGGTCCGCCAGCTGAATTATACAAATCAACACTATAACCACCAGCAACACTAAGATCTGGCACTCTAAATACTATTTGATAATAATTATCTGCACCAACACTACCTCTAGGAACCCAAGTAGGAGCTCCACCACAAACCGCTAACTCGGCTGGACCATTGTCTGGACCAGAAAATTCTACCCTACTAGTAGCAGCATCCACATAAGGACCTATGTTCCAAGCATAAATAGTCACATAACTACCAATAGGTGCTTCCGCTGGAGTAGGATTACAAACATCTATAGTAATACCGTCTCCTGGAGGAGGACAAACTCCCACCGGACCAGGTCCGCCAGGTCCGCCTCCACCGCCAGGTCCGCCAGTGGCTTCGTCTAGAGAGCTCAATATAAACTGACTAATAGCATAAGCTGATAGTACTATGGCTAGACCTATGACTGCGCTAGTTATAAGTAATTTAGCTCTTTGAATTCTTTCCGAATTACCCTTGGATGTCATCCACAAAAAACCACCGTAAATAATCAGGCCGATCGCTATCACACCCAAAAATCCAAGAACTATATTTATTACACCCGCTATTGTATCACCGATCGTTCTGGTACCAACAGCTAAACCGCTGAGGTCGTTTATACCCCAAAGATCGATCTTAGCGCTAGCTTTTTCGACTGATAGCCAGCCCCAAGTAACAATAGATACTGCTAGGAAAAGAAGTTTCCTCATTTGTATATTTTTATTTTTTGATTATTAAAATTAATAGGTTGTACATCCACCAGGACCACAATAAATAGATGGATTACAATCACAACTTGGCCCCACACAATTACATGGATACCAACAATTTTGTGCACTATCTTGAATATTTGAAGTTGATGTTGCTGTGTAGTCTGTCAAAGGTAAAAATTCATCATGTAATATTTGTACCGTATCATTTGGCAATACTGTGGTATCAAAAGCGAAAGAAAAATTAGTATCACCGATATTGTTTCTATAGAGGGCCATATTGGAACCATTGATAGAAGTGACAGACATTGATTTGCTAAATACTATATATATTGGATCGGTCAAATTAATATCTACACCTGAATCCATATAAGTAATATACGGAGGTGTAAGATCTATATCATTATTAGTATCAAAACTCCATGGATATTCATCTGCTGGTACCTCACCATGCACATCGGGATCACCACCGCTTTCCAATAAATTGCCGGCCATATCTCTAACACCAGCCATAACCAAACCATCTATAGTGGCTGAAGGTGGCAAACAATAAATATCAAAACCGCAAGAGTTGACTCCGCAAGGCTCGCTAGAAATAAATTCTACTGTTCTATATTGATTGGCTATTTCATAACGACCATAGACATCTCCTCCTGCTTCACTAATAGACAGGTTCAAATCTGGTGGCCCCCCACTAACATCTACTATGCCCGTTACGTGCATTGGGTTTACTGCCTCAGAAAAGTTTATCTGCACAACACTATTTCTAACATAAGGATTGGCTAAACCATCTGGCATGACAAAAGTAACTTCTGGTGGAGTATTATCTACAAAAGTACCAACTCTAAATTCCCAAGTGTAAGACCCAAGTGGGAAAACTGGTTCTGCCAAGGCAGTAGATAAACCATTCAACTCTACTCTATAATTTGTATCTTCACTTGGGGAACCCAATAGTCCTGCTTCCCCAGTTAAATTGTTGTAAGGATTTAATTCAAAGTGGGTTGGGTGAGCTGGATCGTTCACTGTAACTGCTATATCTGATCCTGAGATAGGAGTACCAGCGTCTGTATCAATTACCCTTATGTGAGCTTGCGTCACATTATTACTCAAACAAGCAGCTGCTCCGTTGTTACAACCTGATGTTACTATAAATAAGCTAGTATCAATATCCTCACGGAAGCTTACAAATATATTGGTATTTCTAGCCACATTAACAGCGCAATTTGGTGGGAAGTGACTATCCAGTACTGTAGCTCCTAAGCCTGAGCCGCTTGAATATCCTCCTGGACCAGGGCCTCCGCCACCTGATACGGTAGCCTCAAAAGCCTTATTTAATACAAAGTTGGCTATAGCATAAGATGAAACAATAATCATCAAGCCAATGACTCCATTGACCAATATCTTCTTGGCTCTATCAATCTTGTCCGGATTTCCTTGAGAAGTCATCCAGGTATAGCCGCCATAAATCATTATGCCAACCGCTATAATTCCCAAAAGACCCAAAAGGACATTGACTACACCAACAATGGTGTCATAAAGAGTTCTGGTGCCCAAGTTTGTATTTTGCAATTGATTAGCGCCAAATATATCACCTTGCGCCAAACCTACTTGTGGCAACAAAAAAATAACTGCTAAAAACACAATAAATAAAACAGTTATTTTTTTATTAATTCGCATGGGTTTTGATTTTAATTATTTATTTATGATTCCAATTTTTCTTTGACCAGACGTTGAACAATCTGCCCGTCAGCCTGACCCTGGACCTTGGTCATTGTTTCTTTCATTACTAGCCCAAAATTGTCCTGACCTTGAGCTACTATTTCATCAATTATTTTTTTGATCTCATCCTCTGACATCATTTCTGGAAGATACGCGTTGAGTACATCCATTTCAGCTTCCTCTTTGGCCAAAAGTTCATCACGTCCAGCTTGCTTGTAAGAATCTGCAGCATCTTTTCTCTTTTTGAGCTCTTTTTGAATTACGGAAATTATTTCTTTTTCTGGCAATTCATCTTGCTTCAATTCTATTTGTTTATTCTTCAAAGAGCTTTTGAGCATCCTCAAAGTACCCAGTCTTACTTCTTCCCTATTTTTCAAAGCCTCCTTAAGGTCTTGGTCTATTTTTTCTTGTAGATTCATAAATAATCATTACTATATTGTTTACCACCGAAGTGATAAACAAAAATTAATGAATATCGCAAAGTAATCTTATCTTTTTTTACTTCGCTTGAGAGTCATTTCGTCAAGTTTTCCAATACGTTTGAGATAATCCAAACGGGAGTTGATATCCATACGACGTAGAGCGCCTTCTTTTAGCTCTCTTTTTGTCTTGTCCTTATTGAAAAATCTAACTTTCTTAGCTTGTAGAATTTTACCACTTTGAATTGTCTTTTTGGTAAATCTACGGATAAGACTCTCAAAAGATTCGCCATTTTTGCGTCTTACTTCTAACACAAAAACCACCTCTCTTTCTAATAAATTTTACTTGTTAATTTACAGCAAAGAATAACACCTCTTTGGTGGTTATTCTTACTAATATAATGACAAATTTTTGAGCAAAAGTCAATACACAAGTGACTTCTGTTTTATATAAAGCTTTAAGCGTCCTGATTTTTCTTTTCTAAGCGCTTTCTTAGCTCGTTTTTTACTTTTTTATAATCAATAATTTCCTGAACTCCACTCTCCATATCACGTATCAAAACTGTACCGTCAGAAATTTCTTTTTGACCCATAATCAAAGTGTACTTGGCACCACGTTTGTTGGCTATATCCATTTGATCTTTGAGTCCTTTTTTGGACATACTCTCTGTAACCCTAAAATCATCTTCCCTTAATTCTTCAAATAGCTTCATAGCTTTCTTACGAGCCTCTATTCCTAACTGAGCAACAAAAACATCATAGTCTTTTATCTTGGGAACTTCAATTTTATTTTCCTGCATCTTGAGAATAATTCTTTCCATACCCATAGCAAAACCAACAGCTGGTGTGGGACGACCACCCAAAAGCTCAGCAAGATCATCATAACGACCTCCTCCTCCTAGAGCCTGAAGTTTTCCTTCATTGCCAAGCTCTACGATTTCCCAGGCAGTCCTAGTATAATAATCCAATCCTCTGACAATGGTCGGGTCCAAATTGTATTTTACTTCCATTTCATCCAAGTATTCCAACACAGCCATAAAATGATCTTTGGCGTCATCTGAAAGATGATCAACCATCTGAGGTGCCTCCAAGGCCAATTCCCTACATTTGGCCACTTTACAGTCCAACAAACGCAATGGGTTTTTGGTCAAACGCTTTTTACAATCAACACATAAATCTTTCTTTTTGTCCTGATAATATTGCTTCAAAATTTTCATGTAAGCGCTTCGACTTTCTTTATCTCCTACACTATTTATCTGAACTTCTGTCTCTAACCCCAATTCCTTGAGTATATTATAAGATATAGCAATCACCTGAGCGTCTATCACAGGATCATCATCTCCTATGGCTTCAAAGCCAAATTGCCAAAATTGACGATAACGACCAGCTTGAGGTTTGTCGTGGCGAAACTGTGGACCAACATAAAACAATTTTACAGGCTGAGGTAAATTGAGCATCCCGTGTTCAATATAAGCCCTAACTACACCAGCGGTATTTTCTGGACGAAGAGACAATTTGTCTCCACCAGGGGTGACAAAAGAATACATCTCCTTACTAACAATGTCTGTATCTTCTCCTACTGTTCTTTTGAATAAATTGGTAAATTCCACTGCAGGGGTGTCAATTCGTGAAAATCCATAATCACGAGCAGCTTTAAAAACCTTTTCTTTTATTGCCTGCCAATACAATTGTTCATCAGGTAAGATATCTTTCATACCTTTGACAAGTTGTATTTGAGTTTTTTTTGTCTTCTTTTTAGTAGCCATAACTTTATTCGCTTAAATCATTATAAGTTGGTATATCAAAATTTTTGATATTATATTCTGGTAAATTAAAACTATTTATTCTATCAATAGGCCAACCCCTAAACCACACTCTACCGATAATATACTTTTCATCTACTGGCCCAAAAGTACGTGAATCATAGCTATTTATTCTGTTGTCTCCCAACAAAAAATATTCACCTTCACTTAAGGTGTATTCCTCATAACTTTGAGTAGAAAGGTTTTCTATATAAGGCTCCTCCAATTCTTGACCATTGATAAATACGGAACCACTCCTAACCTCCACTGTCTCACCTGGTAAACCTATAACTCTTTTTATAAAATAATATTTCGTGTCTTTGGGATTTTTGAATATTATAACCTCACCTCTTTCAGGATCTTGAAAACGATAAGATATTTCATCTATTATCAAATATTCGTTCTGATAAAAATTTGGCTCCATTGAAGCTCCATCTACATAAAATGGTTGTACCAAAAACATTCTAATCGGCAAAATTATGGCCAGAGAAATCAATACTACTTTGGCAACTTCAAAAACAAGCAAGCCAAGCTTTTTGGCCCAACTAAATAACTCCGTATCATGATTGTCAGAGAAATTACTTAGGTCAAGACTCTCTTTGTCTAAACCATTATTATCATCGTCTCTTTTGCTTTCCATAAATGCTTATTTTATTTGAATTATTGGTTTATTATACACAAGATATAAATTAAAATCAAATTAAAAAAAGCCTTTATTTACTAGAGTTTTATGCAATTTTCGCCATTGACTTTAGCTGGCTTTACTTGTATAATTCATTTACTTTTTAGTATTAAATTAAGCTCTAAAATCGTGGATTTTAAGAAGAGAAAAATAAACCTTCTGGACAATGTAGATCCTGAAAATGGCAAGCCAGATACTACAGCCCCAGTCAAGGAAAAGCTAACAACTTTTTCGGAAAAACCTAAGGTCAAAAAACAATCCAGGAAAAGGAAAAAATTTTCCTGCTTTTTTATATTGCTAATAATTATATTCAGTTTTGCTAGTTTGGTACTATCTTCTGATAATAATAGCTTCCTGGCTGGTATAAAAAATTCATATTTAGTAAGACAGATCACTCATATACTAGCACCTGACCAAAAATATCTTGCTGGTGAAGAAAATGATAGAATAAATTTTTTGCTATTGGGAATGGGCGGACCTGGACACGATGGTCCATACCTGACTGATACTATAATAATAGCCAGCTTTAAGCCCTCCACCAAACAAGCAGCTCTTTTTTCACTGCCTAGGGACATGATAGTTCCTATAAAGCCTGGCGATTACCGCAAAATAAACTCCGTATACACTATCGGCGAAAAAGAATATGAAGGTGGTGGTGGCGTCTTAATGAAAAAAGTTGTTTCTGAAACCCTAGACATTCCTATACACTACTATGCTGCTGTTGACTTCAATGGTTTTGTAGAACTAGTAGACGCAATTGGTGGTATAGAAATAGACGTAGAAAGAAGTTTTGTAGATTATCAATTCCCTACCTACGATGACAAATATCAAACTGTATCTTTCAAAGATGGAGAGCAAACCATGGATGGAATCACCGCCCTACGCTTTGCCCGCTCTCGTCATGGCAACAACGGAGAAGGATCTGACTTTGCCCGCATCAAAAGACAACAAAAAATATTACTAGCCGCCAAAGATAAGGTAACTTCATTCAACACCTTGATAAACCCCAAAAAAATAACTGACTTATTTTCTATTGCCAATGAATACACCAAAACTGATGTAGAGCCATGGGAGGCAGTAAAACTAGTACACTTGGGCAAAGGTATGAATACACAACAAATAATCACCCAATCTATCGACGATGGGCCTGGTGGTTACCTTAGAGCTGGTTACAGTCAAATAGATGGGGCTTATATATTGCAACCTGTCTCTGGAAACTTCCAACAAATACAATTATTGGTAAAAAATATATTTAGTTTGGGCGAAGCCTTTGACGAAGAAGCAAAGATAGTAATACAAAATGGTACGAGTATTCCAGGATTAGCTTTGAACGCTGTTAACTACTTGACCCAAATGGGGTATAATGTAATAAGATATGGTAATTCCCCAAATCAAGACAAAAACACCACATTGATATACGACTATACTGGAGAAAAGGAAAGTACCAAGGATTCTCTGGAAGCAATATTTCAAACAAAAGTAGAGTCCAGTGTACCTTTGGAATACTCTAGCAATATAATTGCCCAAAACTGGGGTATAAAAGACGAAAACGGAGAATTGGAACAACTGGATTTCTTGATTGTTTTGGGTGCAGACCAAAAAATAGAAGATGGTTTGGAAATTATAGCCACTATTCCTCCGCTCACAAATGCTTCAAGTAGTACTAGCACTGAAGAAGAATTAGAAAATTAATATGCCAAATTTATATAAAGTTGCTATTGTTGGTAGAGTCAACGTTGGAAAATCAACCTTGTTCAATAAATTGATTTCCAATAGAAAGGCTATAACCTCAAATGTGGCTGGTACAACTAGAGATAGAAATTACGCTGTCTGCTCATGGCGAGACATGGATTTTGATTTGGTAGATACTGGCGGACTAGAAAGACAATCAGACGATGATATAGACGCACAAATCAGCGAACAGGCTCTTATGGCTATCAAAGAAGCAGACTTGGTTTTGATGGTAGTAGATAGCAAAAATGGGCTAATGGCCAACGATATAGAAATTAGTAAACTACTCAAAAAACATAAAAGCAAAACAATCTTAGTGGCCAACAAAGCTGACAACGATAGATTGAGACAATCTACGGCTGAATTCTACAAACTAAATCTAGGAGACCCATGGGCTGTATCAGCAGCCAATGGTAGTGGTACCGGAGACCTATTAGATGAGGTGGTCATCGCTTTGAAAAAAATCAAAAAGAAAAAAAGAAGTAAAGAAATAAAAGTAGAAGAAAAATTTATAAAAGTTGCTATTGTTGGTAAACCAAATGTTGGTAAATCATCTATACTAAATGCTATCTTAGGAGAAAAAAGAGTTATTGCTTCTGCTATACCACATACCACCAGAGATTCACAAGATATAAAGTTTAAGCATAAAGGTGAAAATATTTTGTTTATAGATACCGCCGGAATGCGTAGACAAAGCAAAAAAAAGTCTGAAACTTTTGAAAAATTAAGCGTAGACCAAAGTCTGCAAAGTATCAAAAAATCTGACATAATACTATTAGTAACAGATGTCAGCAAAAAACTAACCTGGCAAGACAAGCATATAATCAACGAAGCCATAGAGGCTGGCGTTGGCATCATTATGCTAGCCAACAAATGGGACCTAATAGAAGATAAGGATACCAATACTGTCAAAGAATTCCAAAACTACTACAAAAGATTTTTTCCTTTCATAGACTGGGCCCCTCTAATATTTACTTCTGCCAAAGAAAAACTCAGAATTTCAAAATTACTTTCTCTAATTATAGACATAGACAAAGAAAGAAATAGAGCCATATCAGACAATGCTCTGGATAAATTATTGAAGAATATTGTCCGGAAACACAAACCATCAAGAGGCAAAGGCACTAAACACCCGTATCTATATAGCCTCAAACAAATTTCCACCAATCCTCCACGATTTTCTTTGAAGATGAATTTTAAAGCTGATCTACATGATTCATATTTGAGGTTCGTAGAAAATAATCTGCGTTATAAGTTTGGCTTTATGGGAACACCTATAAAAATAAATGTAATAAAAAGCCAAAACCTTAAAGATACAAAATAACCTCCCGACACTTCGACTGCGCTCAGTGCAGGCTTAGCTCGAGACAAAAAACTATGCGTTTAATAATTGGTATAGGCAATCCAGACAAGGAATACGAATACACTCGACACAATTTTGGTCACTTGAGTGTAGATGCTTTGGTTGAAAAGAAGGGTTTGTCTTGGAAAAATCAAAAAAAGACCCTGAGCTTGGTATCTGACTGGCAACATGGTAGAGAAAAGATTATTGTAGCCAAAACACAGGTTTATATGAATGAATCCGGCAAAGCAGTCCGAGCTCTTAAATCCTTTTATAAATTACCTACCAACAAAATAATTGTTATCTATGATGATATTGCTTTGCCGCTAGGCAAAATAAAATTATCAAAGTCACGAGGAGATGGCGGACACAAGGGCATAGAATCTATTATCAAACATCTCAAATCAAAAGATTTCAAAAGAATAAGACTAGGTATTGGCCCACAAAAAGGGAGTTCTGAAAGTTTTGTGCTCAAAAAGTTTAGTGCCTCAGAAAAAAAGAAACTACCCGAAGTAATTGATAGTAGTCATCTGGTAATAGAAACCATACTCAACAAAAGCTTTGATCAAGCAGCAAACGACTATAACTAAAAACTCCACCTAGAGGCGGAGTTTTTTATTTGTTTATTTACTCAACAACCATTCAAGTAAAGCCCTGACACCAAAGCCAGATCCACCTGGCGGAGTATAAACATTGGCCTGCTTTTCAGCATAAGCTGGCCCAGCTATATCCATGTGAGCCCACTTAATATCCTTTTCTACAAACTCTTGCAAAAACAAAGCAGCTGTAATAGCCCCGCCATAACGAGTATTTGGTATGTTTCTAACATCAGCTATTTTACTATGGTTCAATTTTTTATACTCTTTGGGTAAAGGCAGTTGCCACATATTTTCACCAGATTTTTTGGCTGATACCAAAAGCTCATTAGCCAATTTGGCATTATTGGAAAACAAACCAGTATAATCTGGGCCCAGAGCAACCATCACCGCACCAGTCAAAGTAGCCAAGTCAACTACAGTGCTTACTTTTTGCTTTTGAGCATAGGCCAAAGAATCAGCCAAGGTTACTCGGCCCTCGGCATCAGTGTTGCTAATCTCTATACTCTTGCCTTGCATATTATAAACTACATCTCCTGGCTTGATAGCTGAAGATGACGGCATATTTTCACAAGCTGCTACAATGCCATGAACCTCCACTTTTGGTTTTACCTGGCCAATCACTGAAAACAAGCCAAGTACAGTGGCTGAACCAGCCATGTCCATTTTCATCTGTTCCATACTATCACCAGGCTTGATATTGAGACCGCCACTATCAAAAGTAATACCTTTTCCTACCAAAGCGATTTTATCTTTGGCCTTAGTCTCTGGAATATACTTGAGATGAATAAATTTGAGTGGCTGGCTTGAGCCTTGATCAATAGACAAAAAGGCGCCCATTTTCATTTTTTCTACTTGTTCTTTGTCAAGAATTTTAACACTAATATTTTTATTTTCCTTGGCTATAGCCAAAGCTTCTTCTGCCAAAAAACTTGGAGTCATTTGTCCAGGTGGTTCATTGACCAAATCTCTGGCTTTTATCGTACCCCAGGCAAAATAACTACCCAATTCAAAACCTTGCCCAAAATCATTTTTCTGTTTTTCTTCCAGATAAACTACTAACTCATCTAGACTAACTTTAATTTTTTCTTTATCCTTTTTCTTATATTTATCAAAATCATATTTTGCCAAATCAAGTCCTTCGGCAATAGTCTGCGCTAATAATTTTATATCCCTATTACCCTTGAGCCAATGAACAACATACAAAGAAATTTTTTTGGCTTTTATTTTTTTCAAATGCACCACCATCTGACCGGCCAATTGTCGCCAATCTTCTGCCAAGAGTTTTTTCTTGGCCCCAGTGCCCAAGATAATTACGGTTTGTAGATTGTCTGCCATCACAAAACTCTGGCCTTTTTTACCAGAAAAATTTTCCCTAGCTATCCTAGACAAAACAAACTTCTCATCCTCATAACCCAAACTTTTGACCAAGGAGTCTATTTCATCTTTATTGGCCAAAACAGGACAAAATAATATCTGCCCCTCTGCTGGACCGTCTGGTTTATCTTTTAATACAAGCTCCATATATTTTATATTTAATATTATTAGCTCAATTTAACACAACAAACTGGATAAATCAAATCAAAAAACCCCGCCTTATAGGCGGGGCTTGAAACCTGTCTGCCGACAGACAGTTATAACTTTAGTTGATTTCTACTTTGACGCTAGGTCCCATAGAAGAGCTAAGATACATTGATTTTATATAAGTTCCTTTCAATGATTGAGGCTTGGCTTTCTTGAGTGATTCAAAAAAGGTGTTAAAATTTTCCACCAACTTGGCCTCATCAAATGATACCTTGCCAATTATCAAATGAACATTTGAAGTAGCATCATTTTTGTAAGAAACCTTACCAGCCTTCAATTCTTCTACCATCTTCTTGACATCTGGACCAATTGTTCCAGTCTTTGGGTTTGGCATCAAACCCTTCTGACCAAGTACTTTGGCGATCTGAGCCAGTTTAGGCATCATATCTGGAGTAGTAATTGCTATGTCAAAATCTGTCTTAGATGTTTTTTTGATTTCGTTTATAAGTTCTTCTCCACCTACTAGGTCCGCACCAGCTGCCTTGGCGTCTTTGGCCTTATCATCTGATACAAAAGCGGCAATTTTTACTTTTTTACCACTACCATGTGGGAGTACTACTGAATCTCTAATAATTTGATCACCTTTTTTGGGATCAATACCCAATCTAGCATGTACTTCTACTGAAGCATCAAATTTTACTGAACTAGTTTCTTTGATTAATTTAATAGCTTCTTCAGCCGGATAAACCTTAGTACTGTCAATTTTATCTTTGGCTTCTTTTAATCTTTTTCCTCTAGCCATATTATTTTTTATTGCGAGGTACAAACGCTTGATGACTAATCAAGCTCCCTTCAATTGATAATAAATTATTCTTCAATCTTTACACCCATCTGACGAGCGGTGCCAGCAATAATATTTTTGGCAGCCTCTATGTCATTGGCGTTTAGGTCGCTCATCTTGGCTTCAGCGATCTCAGTAAGCTGAGCTTGTGTAAGCTTGCCAACCTTTTGCTGAAGTGGGCTACCAGAACCCTTTTTCAAATTGATTTTCTTTTTGATCATTTCAGCGGCTGGAGCAGATTTGAGAACAAAATCAAAAGTTCTGTCTTCATAAATAGTCAAGTCAACTGGAACTATTTCTCCGCCTCTATCCTTACTAGCTTCGTTGAACTTGGTACAAAATTCTTGAATATTCAAGCCATGTGGTCCAAGCGCTGTACCAACTGGAGGAGCTGGAGTAGCTTTGCCAGCAGGTATCTGCAATTTTACAATCTGTTTTACTTCTTTTGCCATATAATTTAGTTTAAGAGTTGAAAGTTAAAAGTTGCAAGCCATTCTTCAAACAATCAATTTGTTTTTTATTTTAATCTTGAAAATTTTAACTTTAAAACTGATTTATACTTTCTTAATTTGTAGGAAATCTAATTCAACTGGTGTTTCACGGCCAAACATTGAAACCAATACCTTGGCCTTGCCGCGAGCTTCATCAATGTCTGAAACTTTACCTTCATAATCCTTAAAAGGACCATCGGTAATTTTGACAACCTCACCAAGGGCAATATCTATCTTGAATTCTGGCTCTTCTTCTCCCATCTTTGACATCAGAGACTTGATCTCTTCTTCAGATACAGGAGTAGGAGTGGTACCAGAGCCCACAAAACCAGTTACGTTTGGTGTATTACGAACAACATACCAAGAAGCATCGGTCACAATCATATTGACCAATACATATCCGGGAAAGATTTTTTCTTTTACAGTTCTTCTCTTTCCGTTTTTAATTTTTATCTTGGTTTCAGTTGGAATCAAAACATCAAAAATCTTGTCCTCCATATCCATAGATTCTATTCTTTGTTTGAGATTACGACAAACGTTTTCCTCATAACCAGAATAGGTGTGGAGAACATACCAACGACGACCTTGTTGTGGGTTTTGTTTTGGCATATATTTTTTAAATTAATACTTCCAAAACCTTATTCAAGACATAGTCAACTGCGCCCAAAAATAAGGCAACGGCAATTGAAATACCAATAACCATCACTGTATGACTAACGGTAGTTTCTCTATTTGGCCAACTTACTTTGGCTAATTCTTCTCGAGAACCTTTAAGGTAATTGACTAATTTGTTCATAAAGCTTGTTATAAAAGGTTTTTAAAACACCCCCTCGGGTGCTGTATTGAACGGCATAACTATATCACAAAAAATACATCTTGGCAAGCCCTATACAAAAACCCCGAATATATCGAGGTTTTTGGCTAATTTTAGATAAATTGACTATATATCCAGATTTTTTACAGATTTGGCGTGAGTTTGAATAAATCTCTTACGAGGCTCTACTTCTGATCCCATGAGTATTTCAAAAGTCTCATCAGCCTTGGCAGCCTCTTCTACAGTTACTATTTTCATCAAACGATGCTCTGGATCCATTGTGGTATCCCACAACTGGACAGGGTTCATCTCACCTAGACCTTTATATCTTTGGATATTTACTTTACCAACTTTCTTGGTGGCTATTTCTGCTTCTTCCTCTTCAGTTTTTTCTGATTCATCATCAGAACTATCAGACTCCAAGGATAGCATATCTTCTTCTACAATGCCCAATTCTTTTTTGAGTTTTTCTAGCTGATCTTCATTGTAAACCCAAGTAACATCTTTACCCTTTTGCACTCTATACAATGGTGGTTGGGCAATATAAATATGACCCTTGTGTACCAAATCTGGAAAATGACGATAAAAGAAAGTAAGAAGCAAAGTTCTGATATGAGCTCCATCTACATCAGCGTCAGTCATGATCACTATCCTATCATAACGTAATGATTCAATATTAAATTGCTCACCAATGTTTGTGCCCAAAGCAATAATCAAAGATTTAATTTCATTGTTGGAAAGCATCTTATCCAATCTAGCACGTTCAACGTTTAGTATCTTACCCCTGAGAGGTAAAATAGCTTGAAAACGTCTATCACGACCTTGTTTGGCACTACCACCAGCAGAATCACCCTCTACAATGTAGAGTTCACATTCTTCTGGATTACGACTAGAACAATCTGCTAATTTACCTGGAAGGGTCAATCCTTCTAAGGCACCTTTACGTAAAACTGTTTCCCTAGCACTACGGGCAGCCAATCTAGCCTGTGCAGCCAACAAACATTTGCCAAGTATGTCTTTGGCATCTCTTGGATTTTCTTCCAAAAATATTTCTAAGGCTTCGGAAAACACAGACTCTACCGCTGGTTTTACCTCAGCATTACCAAGTTTGGCCTTGGTCTGGCCCTCAAATTGAGGCTCTGGCAATTTGACTGAAATAATAGCTGTCAAACCCTCCCTGACATCATCAGAGCTCAAATTTTCATCTTTTTCTTTGAGAAAATTATTTTTGCGAGCGTATTTATTGAGCACTCTGGTCAAGGCTGATTTAAAACCGACTAAATGCATGCCACCTTCTAAATTGAAAATGTTGTTGGCAAAAGCGTAAATATTTTCTCTAAAATCTGTTGTGTATTGAAAAGCAATTTCTACATTAATATCATCTTTTTCTTTGTTCACATAAAACACATTCTCTTGCTTGATGTCATTGCCATTATTGAGATGACGAATGTATGACGCTACTCCGCCTTCAAAATAATATTTATATGATTTTTTATTTTTTGGGTTACGTTCGTCATAAATATTTATTTTGATACCCTTGGTCAAATAAGCTTGCTGACGTAAATGATCTACTACTGTCTGCCAATTGAACTCAGTAACAGTAAAAATAGTAGGATCAGGTAAAAATGTTTGACGGGTACCAGTAACTTTTGTGGTACCAATGGATTTTATTTTTCCTTGTGCTTTTCCCTGTTTGTACTCCTGAGTCCAAATCTTGCCGTCACGGTGTACTTCAGACTGCATCCAAGTAGACAAAGCGTTTACAACTGAAACACCCACACCATGTAGACCACCAGATACTTTATAACCACCACCTTCACCAAATTTACCACCAGCATGCAAAGTTGTCATGACGGTTTCCAAGGCTGATTTTTTGGTGACTTTGTGTCTTTCTACTGGAATACCACGGCCATTGTCCCAAACAGAAATTTTACCCTCTGGCAAAAGAGTAACCTCTACAGTATCAGCGTGCCCAGCCATAGCTTCATCAATACCATTGTCCACGACTTCCCAAATCAAGTGATGAAGACCTTGTCCAGCTGTATTACCAATATACATACCTGGACGTTTTCGTACTGGAGCCAACCCCTCTAAAACTGTGATGTTTTCAGCTGTATAGGCCTGTTTCTTGCTAGCTTTTTTGGCTACTGTTTTTTTGACCGGTTTATCGGCTTTCCCATCTGCCACGCTGGCTTTGCGGGCAGGTTTTACTGCTTTTTTTGGCATATTTTTACTAATATCATCCAAGGCTGCATCATAAGAAGCTCCTTTCCAACCACTAAACATATCAATTT
>PKTI01000050.1 GCA_002869235.1 Candidatus Parcubacteria bacterium | reverse complement strand
TTTACAAAGGCATAAAGAAAAAATTGGACAAAGTCACAGTTTATAGGATTTTGGAAGTTTTTGAAGATGTGGGTGTAGTTTTTAAAGAGCACAATGATACAGAGTCCTTATATTATCTAGCTGAAGAGCAACATCATCATATCATTTGTCGCAAATGTGGACGAAGTGAATGCGTACCTTGTCAGCATATGTTCAATTCAATCAAAAATTTTAAAAATATAAAACATCAATTGACCTTAACAGGTTTATGTAATAAGTGTAATAATTAAATTTATTTTATGTTTAAAAGATTTATTTTAATATCCTCATTATTTTTGTTGGCCACACTTTCTGTCGGTTGTTCAAAAAATAGCAATCAGGAATCACTTGGGGGTAATTTAAAAATCGCCGCCACAATTTTTCCTTTATATGATTTGACTAGGCAAATAGGGGGAGAAAAAGTAGACGTGAAGTTGGTAACAGAACCAGGCGCAAGTCCACATACCTTTGAAGCTACACCATCTTTGGTAAAAGATTTAGAAGGAGTAAAAGTTATTTTTTCTATAGGACACTTGGTTGACAATTGGGCGGCAGATTTAGTTTTGGACAAAAATAAAATTGAATTATTCGTAGTTGATCAGGGCATAGATTTGAAAGAATTTAATGAAGAGGATGAAAACAACAAACATGAAGCAGAAGAAGAGGACGGGGAAAATCATGAACACAGTGATGTAGACCCTCATTATTGGTTAGCGCCTGACAACGCCGTTCAAATTGCTACTAATATTTATAAAAAATTATCTGAAGAAGATCCTGAAAATAAGGATTACTATAAAAATAATTTAGATGATTTTGTGCAAAGAATTGAATATAAAAATATAGAGTGGCAAAATAAAGTAGATGATATAGAGAATAAAGAAATTGTAGTTTTCCATGATGCTTGGGGTTATTTTGCGGATTATTTTGGTTTCAATATAGTAGCCTCTTTTGAGCCTTTTCCTGGTAAAGAACCTACTCCATCTTATTTGATAGATTTACAGGCTGACATAAATGAGCACAATATTAAAGCTATTTTTGTAGAGCCACAATTATCAAAATCATCATTAGAAACTTTAGCCAAAGATTTGGGTGTTAAAATTGGAGTTATGGATCCTTTGGGTGGAGTATCAGGCAGACAAACTTATGTTGAGTTGATAGACTATAATATCAATACATTGTCGGAGGTTTTGTATTAGAGTATAATTGAATAGATGAATATAATTGAGGTAAAAAAATTAAATTTTAGTTATGGGGACATACCTATTTTGGAGGATGTATCTTTTGCTATTAAAAAAGGGGACATGGTCGCTTTGATAGGCCCCAATGGATCAGGAAAAACTACATTGGTAAAAAATATAATAGGACTTCTCAAACCTAAAAGTGGAGAAATACTAATCAATGGTGAAAAGGCGGATGATTATATAGATAAAATAGGTTATGTACCTCAAAGATTTGAATTTGATCGTAATACACCAATAACCTTGAATGAATTTTTATCTTTGGAAAAATGTGGTAAAGACGGTCATGATTGTAAAAATATAGACGCATATCTAGAAAAAGTAGATTTGACTGCTTATAAAAATAAAAGGTTAAGTTCTTTGTCTGGGGGTCAATTTCAAAGAGCTATGATAGCCAGAGCCCTGCTCCATGAAAAGGAAATATTAATTTTTGATGAGCCATCAACAGGCATAGATTTGGCTGGAGAAAAGACAGTCTATGATTTAATATCTTTGGCCAATAAAGAAAATAAGGTAACCTGCCTAATAGTATCTCATGATCTTAGTGTTGTTAGTAGTTTTACTAAAAAGGTCATATGTATTAATAAAAAAATTGTTTGTCAGGGTACTCCAAACAAAATAATAAACCCAAAGACCTTAGAAAAATTGTATGGAGTTAAAATAGGTCTTTACCACAGTCATTAGTTTATGATAGAAGTTTTTAATTACCCATTTATGCAGAGGGCAATTTTGGCAGGGATCTTCTCGGCCGGACTTTTGGGTTATTTAGGATCTTTCATTACCACCAGAAAAATGAGTTTTTTAGGCGATGGTATAGCACACGCTTCTTTGGCTGGTGTTGCCATAGCATTATTTTTTGGTTGGGCACCTTTGCCTGTAGCTATTTTGTTTTCAGCTATAATAGCTGTATTTATTTATTTTTTGGAAAACAAAGCCAATATATCTTCCGATTCAGCTATAGGGATAATTTTTACTAGTGGTATGGCCGTGGGTATTTTGGTCTTAAGTTTTTATCCTGGCTATCAACCAGAGTTAATTACTTATTTATTTGGCAACATATTGACAATCAACCAAGCAAATTTGTTTACAATAATATTTGTAAGTTTTTTTATATTTATATTTTTATTGATAAATTATCGCAAGATGGTTTTTATTACCTTTGATAGAAATGGGGCATATTTATCAGGGATCTCAGTTTGGAAACAAGATTTACTTTTGTATATTTTTAGTGCTATTTCGATTGTAGTTTCTATAAAATTAGTAGGTATTATTTTGGTTAGTGCTTTATTGGTTATTCCTAGTTCAATTGCTAGAATTTTTGCCAAATCTTTCAAATTATTTGTTTTAATTTCTTTTTTGACTTCTATTGTTTTGGTATTTTTTGGTTTATTGATATCTTACTCATTGGATTTGCCTTCAGGGGCAACTATTATAATATTTAGCACTTTAATTTTTGCTTTATCCTCTTTGTTTAAGAAGGCATTGAATTATTTTAAATAAAAAAAGACTGCCGGTGAGGGCAGTTTTTTGTTTGGACTTTGCCTAAGCGGCACGGTTGTCGATGTCGAGGATCATTACCTCGTATTCGGCCACCATCAGTGCCAGCTGGGGATTCCGCACTCCGCGGTAGTGCATGGAGTGACGCCGGCCACGGCTTTTTTGCCACTTGGCATGGGCCACCACTTGGGCAGCGCTACCGGCCGGATATTGTTCGAGCTGACTCTTTTTCATCACTTACTCCTTTGCTTGGCGAGTCCTTGTTGGCGGGAAAGGTCGTATATTTTTATTTTAGCGCATTGTCAGCTTTTTTCCAAATCGTGTATATTTTGCTATAATTTAGGCAAATAATTATTAATTTTATAAAATATATGGAACAGGCAAAAGCTAGTCCCAAGGCAGTTAGGCTTTTTTATTTTTGGTCAGGTATTATAGCTACTTTGGCTTATAGGATAATTATAGTATTGAATTTCTATAGTAGTACTTGGGTCAAGATATCCTGGTATGTTGGTACTATTGGTTTTATACTTTATTTTATTCATCGTTTTGATGTGTCCAAAAAAAGATCAGATCTCATAATAGAACATAGGCTTAGAGAAAAACTAGATAGAAACACTTTGGATGAGTTGAATAATGATGACAAAGATGCTTTGGGTTATATTTTGAGGACTCTAGTTTCATCAAAAGAAAAGTGGAACTATTATACTATTTTTATTTTATCAGGCATTGCACTTATAGTAGGTATACTTTTTGATTTTGTTTTGAAGGTAGAATAATTACTAATATTAAAAACAGCCGCTTATAGCGGCTGTTTTTTGTTTTTATGCATCTGGATCAGGAGGGACATCACCGCCACCTATACAAGACCAACCTGAGCCCCAAGGATTGTTGTTGCAGGTGTCTATTTGCGCACTCGCCTCTAATCTAAATATTAGATAATAGTAATTGTCGTAATCAGCGCTCCTTGCTCCATGTCTGGTAAATAAATATATATAAGGCACACCAGAGTAATCATCATAGTCATTTAGATTTTGAGCGTTATTTATAGGATCATCTGGTATATCTATATTTAAATCGTTTTTTAGATCAGGTATCCAACTAGGTTCGCCAACACCAGTGTATATGATAGAGTTGCAGCCTCCTATAGCGGCCAAATCACGACATTCGGGATTTGGGTAATGTCCATAAGTGCCATAGTACACCTCCAAGGCTTTTCGTACTTGTCCTATATCGGACAATCTCTTGGCGTCACGAGCCTTAGCCCTGGCTTGGTTTAGATTTACTACAGCTAGAGAAGATAGTATGCCAATAATAGCAACTACCAATAGAAGTTCTATTAGTGTAAAGCCAAAAGTATTTTTTCCTTTTTTGGAAAGCATGTGTATATTATAGCACAATTTATATTTTATTTTTATTTTTTGGTCAATTTATAATAAGTTGTTTTTTTGTTATAATATAAATACTATGTTTAATATTTTATATATAGGATTATTTACTATTTTGGGGTGGGGGATTATTTTGTTTGTATTATCTATAAGTAAGAATTTAGGACGTTTTTATTTTGTAATTCTCCATTACTTTTTAGATATTTTTATATTTGGTTTTTTATTTTTTATTTATTATAAATATTTAGTCAAATTTAGCTCTTTTACTACAATGGCCATAGCTATGATCTGGCTTATTGTTTTTGAGTTTATTTTTTGGAAATTTATCTATAAAGGAGATTTGTGGTTTCTCAATTGGGTAGATTGGATAGTGCCGGCATTTTTGGTAGCTAGTACTATTTATTTTGTATATTATTTGAAATAGTATGAAAGTAAAAAAAGTCATAGTAAATGACAAAATGCAAAAAAAATATCATTATCTCCTTGTCGAGCCAATTGGTAGGAATTTTGCCAAAGACTTTAGGCCAGAGCTAAAGCCCAAAGAAATGTTGGAAATGGGAATTTTTTGTGGGCGTTATATGAGGGATTGTCAAAAAGAATTTCCCGTAGCTTGGTTTAAAAAAGCCAAATTTGCCAAGGAAAAAAAGGATTGTAAATTGAATTATTACAAAGTTAATGCCAGTATGCCCCTGTCTTATTGGCAGGAAAAAGATTGGATATATTCTGATGATCCCAGAGGCTGGTTTCAGTGGTATTGTCGCTATTATATGGGTAGGAGGATTCCAGCTGAAGATGAAAGACAAATAAAAAGATGGAAAGCTATGAAGCGGCACATTGGTCAGATAAAAAAACATTGTAAAAAAGGAGATCTCAAATGTAGATCTAGACAAAGACAAGCCCTGCTTCACTGGGCCTACGATACTCGTAAAATTTAGGAAAATAAAAAGCCCTGAGCCATAATGGCTCAGGGTTGTTCCTAGCTGGACTTCTGACGCCGGGTGGCGAGCAGCAGTCCGAACACAGGAACGCCAAGGAGGTACCAGGGACCTCCGATGGTCAGGGCAAAGGCGATTGAGATCATCGCGCCAATGCCCCAGAAGTTGGCCCAGAAGTCACGGGGACGAACCCAGTAACCGAGCCCAGCGCCCAAAGCACAGGCGCCCATGTTGATGAAGATGTTCACGGTTGCTCCTTCTAGAAGAGGATGTCGTCGGCTCCGTGGCTGGCCAGACCGCCAACCACACCCGCGGCTACGGCTCCGCCGACCGGACCGCCGATAGCGCTGCCACCAGCTCCGGCCAGACCACCAGCCGCACCATCGACCACGACAGTCACCGCAAAGCGGATGAACTTCTTCCAGCTCTTGGCCATGTTGTCGGGGACGTAGGGGTTCTGGTAGACAGGCTTCTGGTCCTTGCGGTACTCGGTCCAGAATTCAGCCGAAGACAGGCCGACGTCGAGGATCTGGCCCAACATGCTACCGTACTCGGGAGCGCCGTAGAGATGACAGTGCTGGCGATATACTTCGCGGGCATTACCGACCTCGGCCTCCATCGAGAAACGATCCCACCATTCCTGCTCCTCGGAAGTGAGGAGACTGGAAATCAGCTGGACAGGGTCCTGCTGAGCCATCTGGCGTCCACGTTCGACACTGGCCAGGATTTCCTGGGGATCCATGCGCTCGATACCGTAGCGGTCAGTGATCTTGTTGACCGAGTCGATGACGAGCACGTTCTTGAAGTTCTGGTCCAGCTGGCCCTTGGCCGCCTTGGCCAGGTCCATATCGGCGTAGATCTGGTTGAGCACCTCGGTGTGGATCTGGCCGATCGTCACCTCGGGGTTGTTGTCGGGGTTGGGGGTGGTGATGTTGTCGTCGCTGCAGCCGGTCAGGGACACGGCCGAGATCAGAGCCGTCAGGCCCAGGATGGTCAGAATGATCTGCTTCATTTCGGATGCCTCCTTGTGGCAAGTTCCGAGGGATTTAGTCACGACTTACTTCAGAACAGGGGATTTATTTTTTTATCTTCACCTCCTTCTTGATTGTTTTGCCAAACAATCAAAAAACGCTCATGAGAATGAGACGTTTTTTGCACTTGTATCAAAAACAATGCCGGTTACGCTACTGACTTCCTACAACTTAAGCGTCCAAATACAAGTTGCAGTTCAACGTCTCATTTTATGATTTCTGGTAATAAAAAGTACTTATGTACAAAAAAACAGCCATTTTCAGGCGTTTCCGGTGTTTTTAAGCAATTTTATTACTTTGTGCTTAATGCCGGTTACGCTACTAGCTCCCTGCTGTCCAAGCGTCCAAATACAGACCGCAGTTCAAAGCTTCATTGATTATTTTTTTGTAATGATTATTATATTTATCATAAATATTATTTTTTGTCAAGAGTAGGGTTGTTTTTTGTTGACAAAAGCGAAAAAATGTGCTATTATACTTATGTAAACTAGAATTGGCAACAGATTTTTTCGTCTGCCAATTTTTTTTATTTTATAAAAACAAAAACAAAAAAAGAAGTCATGAAAAAAGTATTAGCAGCTAGTTTTTTTAGCTTATTATCTCTATTTTTTATATTTTCTACTGCTCAGGCAGTGGATGTTGAATTAACCCAAAGATTAAGGGGTTTTATTTTACTTCAAGTAGAAGAGCATGGTGAGGCTTGGTATGTAGTGCCACAGCAAGATGCTCGTATATATATGAAAGACGGTGAAGTTGCTTATGATGTGATGCGCAATTTTTCTTTGGGTATTAGCAATTCAGATTTGGCCAAAATTCCAGTAGGAGTAGAGGAGAGATTTGAGTGTGTTGATAATGACAATGATGGTTTGTGTAATAAATTAGAAGAAGGTCTGTTTACAGATATAAATGATGCTGATAGTGATGATGATGGTTATAGTGATGGTACAGAGGTTTTAAATTATTATGATCCTTTGAATCCAGGGGACAGTAAGCCAATTTACGATTATAATTTAGCCAACAGGTTAAAGGGCTATATTTTGCTTCAAGTAGAAAAAGATGGACAAGCTTGGTATGTCAATCCAAACGATGGGCATAGATATTACATGAAAGATGGTCCGGCGGCCTATCAAATCATGAGGTTTTTGAGTTTGGGCATTAGCAATAATGACTTGGCTCAAGTACCAGTATCTTCTTATCAAGCTCCTTCAGATAACAATGATGACAACTCAGACGATAATGATGACACATCAGATGACACTAGTGATGATGCTGATGATACGTCAGACGATAATGATGACACATCAGATGACACTAGTGATGATGATTCTGGTGGCACTATCACCCCTGAGTGTGGTAATGGTGTTGTAGAACAAGGAGAAGAATGTGACGGTTCAGCCGCTGATGGCTATCAATGTAATGATCAATGTCAATTAGTAGAAGAAGAAACAGGTTCAGGCCCAATTTGTGGGAATGGTGTTGTAGAACAAGGAGAAGAATGTGACGGTTCAGCCCCAGCTGGTTATTTGTGTACAGCTTGTCAGCTGGTAGAAGAGCCTCCAGAAATAGAAAGTGCGCTTAGTTTGTTGCAGCCTTATAGTGAAAGTTTTCCAGTAGCTTATTCAGACGCTCCTGAAGGTTCAGGTTATCAGTGGGAACTGGATGGGCAGATAATAGAATCTGGCTCTAGTCCTACTACTTTTTTGGTACATTTTGATGGTAATGCTACTACCACAAGCAATGAAGCGCCCTTGATAGATAATTCAATAGATTTTGTTGATTCAAAATTTGGTCAATCTTTGCAGGGCCGAGTTGAATACCCTGCAGAAAACAATATAAATCTTCAGGAAGGCACCTTGGAAGCATGGCTTAGTTTGGAAAAGCCAATTGATGATGTGGTTTATGATTCAGACCCTTATCTTCTAAGGTATAAAAATACAGTAACCAACGATGGTTTTTATTTGTTGATTCATGGTAATGATGTATTAAATTTTACCATGTATGATGCTAGTCGTGGTTGGAGCAATGCAGTTCAAGTGGGAATAGGAGAGTATCAATTGCCAAGCAACAAATTTGTTCATATAGCAGCTACTTGGTCTACTGAAGATCAGTCAGCAAGATTTTATCTAAATGGTGAACAAATTGCTCGCAAAGATTATAGTGGTGATTTTCCAGATATTGTAGCTGGGGATTACAATTTGGAAATAGGTCATGATCAGGCGCTCATTGATGAAATAAGAATATTAGACAGAAGCATTTCTTTGGATGCTATAAAGGAAAATTATAGAAGATCAGTTCCTTACGCTGACAATGAGTTGATCTTGGAAGAAAAAATAAACCCTGGACAGAGTGTAAAGATAGCCATGGACGTAGAAGGTGGTACTATAGAAGATACCAAGACAGTGAGCAACAAAAAAATAAATGTTAGTAGCCCTGATGGTTATTTTGTAGAAAATGGTGGTAGTTTTACAGTACAATTTTCTACACCTACTTCTATGACCTGTCGTTATGGCACAGAGGTTGATTTGTACGAAAACCTTCCTTACCAAGCCAGCGGTACAGGCACAGCACACAATTTTACAGTACCAGTTGGTGACACAGTGGAGTCATATCCTATAGCAGTAAAATGTCAGTCACAGGACAATGGTGATGATTTTGGTTTTTATCGTCAGTATCGTATTTTGCCTGACTTAAGAGAAACTTATCCTAAGATTTCTAGACTTTGGTGGGGTAGTGCACCCAGTCAAGACAAGGTAGCTTTTCTATCAAAATTTGATATGGTATCTGTTTCCAAAGCGTCTATCACCAGGCCAGACATAATGAGACAAATAAAAGAATTAAATCCAAATGCAGCTATATTGATGTACAAAACTGCAGTTGGCTGGCAGGGTTTTGAAAGTAGTGTTGGCTACACTACTTTCAAGGACAGAGTTGATTTTGATCTTCGTCTAAAAAGCTCTGAAGAAGGGTACTATTGTGTCAATATATATTTTCCAAAAAATATAATGTTCAATTTGTATAAGGAAGCTGATTTTGTAAATCAGGTAGCTGAACACATGGAAAAGGATATATATGATAGGCAACATTATTTTGATGGTATTTGGTGGGATGTTGTTGGACCAAGTTTCTGGTTTTTGCGTGATCCAAGCACAGGAGAATTTATGCTCTGTGACTTTGATCTTGATGGCATAGATGATGACATCAATGATTCGTCTATACGTACGCAGATGCAAAATCTATGGGCCGAAGGTATGCATACTCAAATGCAAAATACTTATGATAGATTGGGCCACAATGTTTTGACAGTAGGCAATGGCAATAGTCCAGATCACACGGATTTTAACGGCAATCTTTGGGAAGAAACACTTACACCTTCAACATTTGATAGTTATTTTAATCCAAACAACACAAAAGGTTTCTTGTATTGGCAGGAAAACTCTCTTGAACCAAGATTAAATGATAATTTGTTTGCTAATAATTATACAGAAGGAAGCTCTAATTATTATAGGTACCATCGTTATGGCATGTCAGCTAGTGTGATTGCAGGCGTATATTACAATCCTCAACCCTTGGATTATAGTATGGCAGAATGGTGGTACGATGAATATTGGGTAGACAAACAAACGGGCTTACCTACAGAAGATAGAGAAGTGGGTGCTGGTTATTTAGGTTTACCAGTTGGACCAGCCACAGAACTAGAAAGTGGAGTGTGGCGTAGAGATTTTGAAAACGGCATAGTCTTGGTGAATAATAACTATACAAACAAAACTATAGATCTCAATGGTCAGTTTAGAGAAATATTAGGCTCACAAGACCCCGGTGCAAATGGTGGCCTGACTATAGAGAGTCTAGAGTTGGCACCAGTAGATGGTAGGGTGCTACTAAGGTCCTTGTGTTCAGATGATCCATATCAAGATCCATGGTGTATACAATAAAATAAAACTCCCACCTTTTGGTGGGAGTTTTTTGGTTGCTAATATTTATTGATTTAGAGCTGCCATAAATAGGTCTTCATTTGGCCTGTGCGGTAGGTGGCAAATATTGTTTATATAATTTATTTT
>PKTI01000033.1 GCA_002869235.1 Candidatus Parcubacteria bacterium | reverse complement strand
ATAATAACTCAGCAAAAAATAAAGTGGAAAAGCAAATGACAACCCTCTAAAATTTCTAAAGCCCAGCATACCAATGTGGGTAGAATATACGTATCTAGGTATCAACAACAATGCAGAAGCCAAGGCTGCCAATGCCCAATTGGAAAATATTTTTTTTATTACCAAACCATTTACCAGATAAATGGCTACTACAATAAATATGGCCAAAACAAAATAATTTGTCATACCATGACTCATGCCAGGATTGAGGTGATAAAAAATTGGATAAGCCAAATAAAACCTCTCATTGGTATAATTTGGTGGTATATAAGACCATGGTTGATCCTGGTTTTCTTGAATCAAAGGATATTGATAAAGCCAGACATCACTACTTATCACTCCTACGTTTACACTTTTGTTGTAATAAAAAAACAAAGCAACAAAAAATAATAAAATAAGTAGGAAAAAATATTTTGAGTTTATTTTTTTCATGATTATTTCTTTTGCCAAGAGGCAATCACCTTAAAAGAACTATATTTGTTTACCATTGGCTCAATTATTTTATCCAAAAATATAAAAAAATCTGAATACAAAAACTTCAATTTTGGTGGAATTCTAAAAACCATAGAATTAAAAACAAACATAAAAGCTGGACCACCTATGTATATTTCTTTTTTAAAATCAAATTTATTTTTAAAATCAATTTTCATTTGTTCTAGATCTACAGCTGCCTCATTTTCTTCAAACAACGAATCTCTCTTATACCAAATCTTCCTCAATTTATCAAAAAAAGAAGAGGAATTTGGCTCCAAAAAGAAAAACAATCCACCAGGCTTCAAGATGCGATAAACCTCTTCAACTGCTTTATTGAGATCAGGATGCAAATGATGTAAGCCACCATCTATTACTACAACATCAAAATAATTATCCTCCAAACCAGAATCAGTCATAGAAGCAGCTACTGCATCAACGCCTGGCCATTTCTCTTTAAAAAATTCTATGGCCTTGGGAGATATATCTAGACCAGTTACCTGCGCACCCTTGTCTAATAGATAAGAAGTGGTAGATCCAGTTCCACACATTCCTTCCAAAACTTTTTTACCTTTCCAATCTATATCAGCAAAAAGTGGTTTATACAAAAAACGATCTCTATATTTATTGCTATATTTTTCATTATAATGAGCGTCATAATCATATATAATTTCGTCATAATGCTCTTGTTGTTTCTTTTGACTATCTTGCATTTTATTTTCTTTGTTTAAATAATAAGTCTGCTATTACAGCTAAAAAAATCAAAATTATTGAAAGGGTCAAAAGAAAGATAGTAAAATTGCCTATAAAATTTTGATACCATAGATCAAAAATACTTTTGCCCAAGCCAATTGCAAATACAACACTAATAATTGGCGTCAAAAATTTGAGTGGTTGAAAATAAAAAGCAATTCTAAATACTAAGGCCAAAAAATTGAAAAAATCTAAAGGACGGATACTAGACTGCCCTACCCTTTCATGATAATCAATAGGAAAATATTTGACCAAGTAATTGTTTTTGATAAAAGCCATAGTAATAGTAGAAGTAAAAGAAAATCTCTGAGGATACAAATTCCAAAACTCTAAACACATATCACGCTTAAACATTCTCATGCCAGAGTTGAGGTCAGGTATATCAAAGCTGACCAGCCAAGAGGCAAATTTGTTGAGAAATTTTTTGGCCGGACGTCTCATAAGTGGTATTTCACTTTTTTCTGTAGTACGAGAACCAATCACCATATCATAATCTTTCATATAAGGTAAAAACTCTGGTAATTTTTCTACTGGATAAGTGCCGTCTGCATCGGTGATAAAGATCCACCCTCCTTTGGCTTCTCTGATGCCACGTTTCAATGAGGCTCCATAGCCTAGATTGTAAGGGTTGGAAATAAGCTTGATATTGTCATATCTTTGTAGTATTTCCAAAGTCTTGTCTTTGCTATGATCATTGACTACTATCACCTCAAAGGTGTGAGTATCAATGTTCTTTATAGTTGCCAAAAGCTTGTCCAAAACTGAAGAAACAATTTTTTCTTCATTATATACCGGTACAACTATAGAAATATTTGGCATAATTTTATTCTTTCTCTACTACCACTGTCCAACTATAATTTCTGGTGTGATATAGTTTATATTTTTTATTGTCTGGCAAAGAATTGACCAAATCCTCTACTTCTTCTTTTTTCCAATAATTGGCTATCTTGGGGATCAATTGATCAAAAATAATAGAATGCATATGATCAAACCTAAATTGCCTAATTAATTTCATATATTCACTTCTTTGTGGAATGATGTGAATATAAAGCCACAAAGGAATAGAAAAGAAATAAGCTATAAAATGAGTCAAGGCAACTGGCAAGCGTGAAGTTATCTTTCTGATAGGATTGATGTATCTGACTACCCATTCGTTGTTTTCATAGCCATAAACCCAAAGTATCATCTTGCCTCCAGGTTTGACTGCCTGAAACAAATTTTGAATTGCCTTTTTGGGATCTTCTAGATGATGTATAACTCCAATAGAAAAAGCAATATCAAAACGATTGACAAAGTCTATATCATAAATACTTTTATAAACTACCTTAGCTTGAGAAAAGTCCTTGAGAGTTTTTTGGGCTGCCTCTATTGAACGCTTATCAAAATCAAAAGCTACCACTTCTTTGGCGCCATACTTGCATGGCCAATAACTATTGCGTCCCATGCCACAACCACCATCAAGCACACTCTTGTCTTTGAAATCTTCTGGGCCCATGTCTGGACCAATCCACATGAGAAATTGCTTTTCATACATGGGTAGCATGAAGTCATACTTGTCCCACTCATATCCAAATCTGTCTTGTGATCCCATATTAAACTTTAATATTATTTTTATTAATGTATCTTACCAAGCTAATCAATGCCCAAAGCTCTCTGTTGTAATCTTTTTTTTCAGACAGATGATCTTTGATCATTTCCTCAACTTTGTTTTTATTCAAAAATTTACATCTTTCAATTTTTTCGCTAGATAAATTTTCTAGCATAAAATCTTTGAGCTCATGTCGCAACCAATCAGCAATTGGAAAACTAAAACCTTGTTTTCTTTTGTATACCAATTCTTTGGGCAAATAATCCTCCAACAGTTTTTTCAAAATAAGTTTGGTATGATTTTTCTTTACTTTCAAAGAAGTGTCCAGGTTATTGGCAAAATCAATTACAGAATTATTCAAAAAAGGAACTCTGACTTCTAGACTATTTTTCATACTCATTCTGTCTACCTTTTCCAGATAAGCTCCTTCCATAATAGTCTTTTGGTCTACATAAAGCAGTTGGTTGACTACCTCCTCATCTTTTACTTTGTCAAAATAAGTAGCGAAATCATCTTTGACAAGGCCAGTAAATTCATCTTTGAGCAAGCCTTTATTATGCATAATTCTATAATAAAAATGGGCTTTAGTAAATGGATATTTGGCCGCATAGACAAAACGCTTGAGCATATAATCAAAGCTCATTTTGCCAGCTGATGAAGGTAGGGCAAATACTGCCTTTTCTATCAAGGACTTGAGTGGCAGATGACGGTAAATATTGTTGGCCCAAGGCAAATAATAAAGCGGATAACCACCAAACAACTCATCTGCTCCATCGCCGGACAAACAAACAGTCACCTTTTCCTTGGCAAACTTATTGAGAAAATAAGTTGGCACTGCACTACTATCACCAAAAGGCTGGTCAAATGAATCCATAATATCAGGAATCTTTTGCAAAACCTCTTGCTTGTTCAAAATAATCTTATGATGATTGGTACCCAATATATTGGCAATCTTACCAGCGTCTTTTGATTCATCAAAAGAAGAAAATTCAAAACCAACTGTAAAAGTGTCTACCTTGTCGGTAATTTCTTTGGTCAAAGCTGCTATCAAAGAAGAGTCTATGCCTGATGACAAAAACACTCCCAAAGGCACATCACTAATCAAAGACTGCTTAATAGAATCAGACAGTGTATCGTGAAGCTCTTTTTTGACCTGATTAATATCACCACTATATTTTTTTGAAAATTGTGGTTGCCAATATTCTTTTAACTCAAGTTTTTTTGTATTCAAATCATAGCTAGCAAAATTTCCTGCTGGCAACTTGTATACATCTTCCAAAATGGTCTCCTCACCATAGACATAATACTGATGAGAAAACTTTTCCAAAGATTTTTTGTTTAGCTTTTTGTTGTCAAAACATTTGAGCTCTGAAGCGAAGAAAAAACCATCATCTAAAATGCTATAATAAAGAGGCTTGATGCCATATCTATCTCTAGCCAAAATAAGTTGCTTCTTTTTTTGGTCAAAGATACAAACAGCAAACATACCATCAAACATCTTGAAAGCATCGGTACCATATTTTATATAAGCTCGCAAAATTACTTCTGTGTCTGAGCTGGACAAATACTCGGCTGCCAAACCTCTTCTCAATTCATTAAAATTATAAACTTCACCATTGTAAACAATCACATAATCACCTATCTTCATGGGCTGTCTAGCTCTATCTGACAAATCTATAATAGACAAACGACGGTGACCCAAGGCTAGCTTTTTGTCATCAGAAACAAACAATCCAGATGAATCTGGACCTCTATGCTTGAGCAAATCTCTTTTGAATACAAAAGCATCTGTATCTATCTGACGATCATACTGACCAATAATGCCACACATAATTTATTCAAAGTTTATTTTTTCTTTAATTATATATGGATCTTTCTTCTGTGACTCATAATATGTTCTCATTTGCATTTCTGACAAAATGCCCATTACTATCAGCTGTACACCTACAATAATAAACAAAGCTGAAAAAACTGGCAGTGGTGTAGCTACAAAAGATCTAATATTAGTAAACTTGAGTATAACAGCTGCTAACATAAACAAACCACCAAATAAAAAGGTAATAAAACCAAGTCCACCAAAAAAATGAATTGGCCTATTCATGTAGCTAGACAAAAACTTTACCACCAAAAGATCCAGAATTACTCTAAATGTTCTAGATATGCCATATTTTGTTTTGCCGTGTATGCGAGGACGATGATTGACTACAATCTCTGTAATCTTGCCTTTGTTCCAAGCAACATAAGCTGGAATAAAACGATGCATCTCCCCATACAAATTTATACCTTGGATAACATCTTTTTTATAAGCTTTCATTGAACAACCATAGTCATGAATATTTACTCCCGTAATCCAGGCAATGAGCTTGTTGGCCAGCCATGATGGCAACTTGCGAGAAACAGCTTTGTCTTGCCTATTTTTGCGCCAACCAGATACTACCACATAACCTTCATTGATCTTGTCCAAAAACTGAGGAATGTCCGCTGGGTCATTTTGCAAGTCAGCATCCATAGGAATGATAATATCGCCTTGAGCTGCCTTGATGCCAGCAGACATAGCAGCTGTTTGACCAAAATTGTAAGCAAAATTAATTACCTTCACTCTATCATCTTGCTGAGCTAGCTCCTTTAGTATTTGGAAGCTGTTGTCAAAAGATCCATCGTTGACACAAACAATTTCTGCTGACAAATCCAAAGTAGCCAAAACTTCCTTTATCTCGTGATAAAGTTTTTTTAGATTCTCTTCTTCATTGAATATAGACAGTACTATCGATAAATTCATTTTGCTACTCTATAAATTTGATTATTGCCAAACTATTATTTTCTTTTACTATGAGCTGTTTTTCTCTAAGCTCATCTATCATTGGTGAATTGGATTTTACAATTGCATATTGAGCGTCTATCTTGTCGGCAAAATCCAGCAAATCTTGAGCATCATCGCTATCAAGCACCTTCGCCTGTTCAGTAAATATTTGATGCCAATAAACCAAAGATTCTTTGCCTTTCATCAGATAAGTTGTACCCTCTTCAAAGCTAGTATAAATTCTAAGCTCACAAAAATATCTAAGATCAAAATCACTACTAATTATCAAGTCTTCTTGATCAACACCAGCCTCATCTATAAAAGCGCAAATCTCCTGATACCTAGAAAGCTTGTCCTCTGACCTAGGGCCTTGCAATGACTGTAAAATATACTCTTTTTGGTAGTTTTGGTAACCCAATAAATATTGAGACCATTCAAAGCCAATTGACGAACTTACTATACCAATAATGACTATAAATGTAAATAATAGCCTGTTTTTAAAGTATTTTCTAAAAAGATCAAGGCTAGCAGCAAAAGCAATGAAAAGCCCTAAATAATAAAATTTGAATATCCTACTTGACTGTTGTACTACAAAAGGGAAATCATAATTTCTCACCAACCACAATTGTAAATTGGGAATAAGGTAGGAAAAAAAGACTGACAAAAATATCAAGGAAAAACTCCAATAATAAATTTGTTTTCTAGTGGGACTAATATCTATTTTTTTATTTTTTGCTAATAATAAAAATCCTACAATAAAAATCACAAACACAAAACTAACAATTGCCACATGACGCAACCACAAAATAGTCTCTGGAGGAAAATCCCAAGTCATTCTATAGACCAAGGCATTGGCATAATCTGTTCCTGTAGCAGATACATCCCCTACCTGCCCCACTGATGAAGCTGTGGTACTAATAATTTCTTTTAACAAGAAAAACGCGCCAACAGAAAAAGCAATAACTGACTTAATTATTTTTACAATAGCTTGCTTGAAATTTTCATTTTTCCAAATCCAGATAAAACTAAGTAAAAACAAAATAGCAGAAAAAAATATCATACTGACTGGGTGTAGGTAAACCAAAACTCCAGCTACCAAAAACATTGGCCATATTTTTTTCTTGGTCAAAAGCAATTTTATGTTATAGGCAGCCAACAACCAAATAAAAGGCAGTGCCAATGAACGGCCTAGACTTTCATAGTGAGTGAATACACCAAAAAAAGTAGAGCCAGGTGACATCCGAGGCATCAGAGCTATCAAAGACACCACTATGGCTATGGCTCTAGAAAACTTGAGTAGGCGCAAAGCTAAGTAAGAAAAATACCCAGTCAAAAACACATACACAAATAGTAATATAGAACGATAAGTCTCCAAAGAAAAATTACTGTGCAAAAAATTTATCAATTTGGGATAAAGATAAGACTGAAAGCTGACACTAGCCAATAAATCATGATCTGGAAAATTTGGATCAGCTGCTACTTTGTTTGACAAAAGTATTACCACTTCGTCTCCACTGAGATCTTTGGGAAGTTGACTAGCCAAGGCCAATGACAAAAATGCCACTGCTACAAAAAGCAATAGAATCAAAATTTCTTTTTTATCTTTGAAAAAATTCATACTTAAAATTTGTAAATATAAATATCGCCATTTCTATAGACCAGATCTCCTGAAAAACTCCAAGTACTATCTGCACTTTTATCCCAAAGCAAATAATCTACTTGATATTTAGATATATTATCTTCAAAACTTTTAGCTTTTACTTCGTCTGATAACTTCAAAATATCTTCTACTTTTTCAGCAGGAATCATTGGCGGAGCTTCGCTAGACATACCAAGCTTACTCAAAATACTATTTTTACTTTTCCAATGTCCAAAAGTATCTATATAATGAACTCCCCAGATAGATGTCTGTTCTTGGTACAAAAAATCCTCATCAATATCTTGCCAATAATTATGAATCAAAAATCTATCATACACTTCTTCATCTGGTATAAAATGAATATTGGCATGACGATTATAAAATACGTTGTTGTGAGTATAAGTAGGCAAAAGCATAGTGACCTCCTCATTGGCAAAAACCACAGAATCCTTGGAGGTATTTTTGTCCAACCATCTAAAAACCTCTCCATATTTTTGCCATGCTATTTGATTTTGTTTGAATGTAGCTGAACTTTTTATCTCAGCTATAACTGACTGATAGCCAAACAAGACAATCAAGGCAAACATCAGAGGATAAAAAAGTTTTTTTCTAGCAAATGATGTTTTGTTTAGTAGGTAGAAAAAAGCCAAACAAATCACAAAAATACTTGGTAACAAATAATGACTAGAAAACTCCAAATTTTTACCAGTGATAATATGTTGATTGACTGATACCACTGCCGCCAAAACACCACTAAACAAAAATATACTTGTAGGATTTATTGTAAATAGCTTTTTTCTGTAGGCCCAAAGGAAAAACAATAATACAAAAAAAGCCAGTAACACTATCTTTAGACCAGAAGGAAAATGAGTATCTATCATACCTAGACGATATATAGACTCATCATAATAACTAAGTTGCATATTCTTGAAAAGCGAAACAAAATATGGTATAGAAATAATCAAAGCTCCCAATGTCATATAAATATAAGGGCTTAAATCAAATTTTTTGTTGTACAATTTACTAAGCAACAAAAATATAAATACCCAAACTAAATAAAATGTCCAGTAGTAAGTATAGATATGAAATAGGAATCCAAAAATTATACTAGCCCAAATAAAATATTTTTTCTTCTTGTGTCGATTGAGAGAAATAAACAGCCAGGTCAACAACAAAAAGAATATAAAATTAAATTGCGGTGATGGTGCTCTAGAAAACAAATTCAAAAATAATGCTGCATTTATAAATAAAACACTAGCCAAACTCAAAAGTTTGTTGCCAGTCAATCTGAAAAATACAAAATAAACCAGCAAGGCCAAAATAAAAGGCAAGATGAAATCGTGTAAAAAATAAATCTGGTATACATCCAAGGCAAATAATGATAAGGGCTTTGTCAAAATATAATCTGACAACCAAAACTGAACTGGCTCACCATCCTTGTACTCATACAAATACGGATTGCTTATATACTCATGTCCATCTAATACCTCATGAGCACGAGCAGCATAATATAATTCATCACCACTCTTGACTGGATAGATGCCAGAAAAATTATCTCCTATAGAATTGATAGCCCAAAGTTGTGGTGCAAAAGTAAAAACACTTAGCAAAAAAGCAAATACAAAAATAAGGTAATGTTTTTTTAAAAAACTAATCATGATACTTAAAAATGATTTTCCGATTAAAACTATAAGTTGCCAATGAATTGGTAACAGCTACTATCACTATAGACATCAAATAATGTAGACCCAATACTGAAGTCAAAATATACATAATAGCCAATGAACCCAAACCAATAACAGCATATATCTGAATATAGAAAAAATACTTCTTGATGGTATGAGTCATCTCATGCCCTCTGAAGGTAATCTTGGAGTTCATAGCAAAATTAAAAACCCAGCTGACTATAGACCCTGTGATATAGGAAAACAAATACCACAAGTTAAAAAACTCAGTAAATATAAAAGTGATAAAAAAGTTTATAAAAAATCCAATTGTTCCAATAACAATAAAATAAGGAAAACGATTGAATTTTTTTTTCAATTCTTTTATCCATCCTCTTATTCCTGATTCATGCTTCCAAAATAAAATATTCATGTTTGTTTTTATTAACTTTTGATGGCTTTTTGCCAAGATTGTTTATACAAATAAAAGGTTTTATCTTTGTCTGGCAAATCATCCAAAACCTCTTTTGCTCCCTGGACCAATCTTTCTCTCAAATCTTTATCCTTGATAATTTTTAGCATAGAAGCAGTTAGGGCTTTGCTGTCGCCCACTGGCACTACCAAACCACTCTCTTTATCCTTTATTACTTCACCTGCGCAACCAACATCGGTCATGACAATGGGCAGACCAAAACTAGCTGCTTGGACGACTACCATGCCCCAACCCTCTGAATCAGAACTAAGTACAAAAGCATCTGCGTCTTGATAGTAAGAGTTTATGTCATCAACCCAGCCTTTGAATTCTACAAAATCCTCCAAAGCCAAATCTTTGACTTCCTGCTTCAATTGTTCTTCCAAGGGCCCTTTGCCCAAAATAAATAACCTAGCTTGAGGAAATTTTTGTACCACTTTTTTCATAGCCTGAAGCTGAAGACTAAAATTTTTGACTTCTACCAAACGACCAATACTCAAAAATATAAAATTTTTATCCCCCCTATCTTTTTTTCTCAAACCATGACTAGTGTCTACAAAAATTGGCACTACTGTGATTTTGCTTTCTTTGACTTTGAAATCTTTTATCAATTTATCCTTGAGTCTCTCACTGACCACTCGGACTGAATCTGCTTTGGGCAGAATTCTTTGAGATATTTTTTTTCTCAAACCATAAAATTTTTCAAAGCCGTGTATCTGAATTTCTAAACCAAGCTTAAATTTTCGAGCCAGATGACAGGCTACAAAACCAACAAAGTATTGATCCTGTGAGCTGACCAGATCAAAACTTTCTTGCTTCAATAGTTTTTTACCAAAAGAATACAAAGACCATAGACCAAAATCTTGTTTGTAGATTTTACTCCATAAGCTAAAACCTTTTCTGAAAGCTCTACTTTTTTATTTTCTTGATAAGGTACCAAAACAACATACTTGTCTACCAACTCTCCATAAGCTTTAGCTCTATGGGCTAGCTTTGAGTCCTTGTCCAATATTGTTTTGTCCAAACCAAGACTTAATATTTTCATAATTTTTTGAATAAATCTACGTGTTCTTTGGTCAAATCCAACCAAGAACGACTGATGTCAATCTGAGAAATTTTTGCCAGATAATTATTATATTTATCTTCATCCAACAAATAACAAATCTTTTCTTTTATATCACTAACACTAAAAGGATCTATAAACATCAACTTATCTTTGTACTGATCAAAAAAACCACACTCTTTGGTCAATAATATTGGCTTGCCCAGACGAATGCATTCCAAGGCTACGTTGGGACTAACTTCGGAAATAGAAGGCACTACAAGCAAAAAACTATCTGCTATATATTGATCTAATTTCTCTGAAGATACCCTGGGTTTTATAGTTACTCTGTCCTGCAAAGAAAATTTAGTAATGTCCTTTTCCAAGTCTTCTTTTTCTGGACCAGAACCAACTATAGTCAATTTGACATCGCAAGATTCTCTAATAGCCTCT
>PKTI01000026.1 GCA_002869235.1 Candidatus Parcubacteria bacterium | reverse complement strand
GCTGGCCATAGAGTGGCTGGTTATAAGAAAAAAAGAAAATACACATTGGCTGAACGCAAAATAGCCAAACAAGCCTTAGCTATTTACACTTATGATGTTAGGCGTTATTTGGCAGCTTATCTGGCTATGAGCAAAAATGTAGATGCTATTGTTTTTTCTGGAGCAGCTGGAGCCAAAAATGTTGATCTTAGGAAAATGATAATGTCAGGAATAAACAAGCCCAAGGCATGTAAAGTATTGACTGCTCAAGGGGATGAAAATAAAAATTTAGTAAATAAAACTTACAAATGTTTGGTGAAAAAATAATACAACTTGCTCAATCAGATAAAGTGATGGAAGAGTTGGTAAACTCAGAAGTCAAGGTTCAGGAACTCAATAATGAATTTTATGAACTTACCAAAGAGTACAAAATGAGCTCACATTCGGCTGATTATTATTCATTCTTCAATTTTTCCAATATATATTTTTGGTTTGTTTTGGCTGGCTTACTTCTTTTGGCTTTTGGTTTGTTGTTTTTGTTGGCCGAACTACAACAAAAATCAAAAACAGACAAAACAGTAGTAAAATTTTAAGAAAAGAAAAAAGTGGAAAAAGAGCCTGAACCCGAGGAAGAGCCTGAAGCAAAAAAAGAAGACGCGCCTAGTGGCGACGCTGGAAAGAAAAAGAAGAAAAAAGTGGAAAAAGAGCCTGAACCCGAGGAAGAGCCTGAGAAAAAGGAGGTCAAAAAGACTAAAAAGCCTCTAAAAGTAAAAGTTGTCAAAGTTAAATAAGACTGTTAGAATACAAATGTGTTTCCCGCCCCGTCCCGCTTATCGGGACGGGGCGGAATAGTAAATAAATTATTTTATGCCATATATCTGGAAATTACCAGAGAAAGTAAATAAAGAGTTTTTAGATCAATTCCCCGAGTTACATCCAACTGTAGCTCAGCTTTTGTATAATAGAGGTCTCAAAACACAGGAGCAGATTGATGAATTTTTGAACCCTGATTATAGCCAGGATATACACGATCCTTTTGGGTTCAAAGACATGAAAAAGGCCTGTGAACTTATTTATTCTTTGATTGAAAAAAAGGAAAATATAACTGTTTATGGTGATTATGATGCCGATGGTGTTTCATCTGCTGTGATTCTAAATAGTGTTTTGACTAGTTTGGGAGCCAAAACAGATGTATATTTGCCACATAGAGAAAAAGAGGGTTATGGTCTTAATGTAAAAGCAGTAGAGGAGTTGGCTAGCAATGGTACAAAGTTGGTAATTACTTGTGATTGTGGTATTAGCAATGTAGAAGAAGTCTCCTTGGCCAAAGATAAGGGCTTGTCAGTAATAGTGACTGATCATCATGCAATACCAGAGGTTTTGCCAGCAGCTGATGCTATCATCCATCCTCAGGTGGAGGGAGAAAAATATCCATTCAAAAAATTAGCTGGGGGAGGAGTAGCCTTCAAATTGGCTCAAGCTTTGATAGCTTATAAAAAAAATGGTATTTCTGACAAAGAAAAGGAAATCCAGGAAAAATGGCTTTTGGATATGGTAGCTATTTCAACTGTGGCTGACATGGTACCTTTGCTTGGAGAAAACAGGACTTTACTCAAGTATGGTTTGATAGTTTTGAAAAAAACCAAGCGACTTGGTCTACAAAAAATGTTGGAAATAGCCAATATTGATCCAGCCAAAATAGATGCCAGAACTATTGGCTATGCTATTGGACCCAGGATCAATGCTGCTGGTCGTATGGATCATGCCAATTTGGCTTATTTTCTTTTGACCGAAGAAGACGAAGAAAAAGCCAAAGCGTATGCTAGCGATATCAATCAATCAAATCTTGATAGACAAAGACTCACTGAACAGACAGTTCGTCAGGCCAAAGAACAAACTCCAGATCTCAAAGATAGCTTGCTTACTTTTTATCATCCTGACTGGTCAGCTGGATTGACTGGTTTGGTTGCTTCTAGATTGTTGAGAGAATTTTCACGGCCCGTACTGGTGATGACAAATACGCCAGAAGGGCAAATAGTTGGTTCAGGTAGAAGTATAAATGAATTTAATATTACCGAAGGTTTAAATAAGTATGCTGATCTTTTGAATCGTTTTGGCGGCCATCCTCAGGCCTGTGGTTTTGGTCTAGACAAAGAAAATCTTGAGAGTTTTGTAAGTGGTATGAAAGATTATGCTGCCAAGGAGCTCAAAGATGTAAACTTTCAATCAAAACTAGATGTAGAATTTTATCAGGAATTTTCTGATATTTCATGGGATTTGGTTGATATGGTGGACAAATTTCAACCATTTGGTCACGGCAATCCAGAGCCATTGTTTATGTCTGAAGAAATACTTATTACTGACGCCAGAAGAGTTGGCAATGATAGTAAGCACTGGAAATTGGAATTAGTCAAAGACAATAAGCGCATCGGTGCTATTGCTTTTGGTCTTGGGGTCATTGATATTGAAGTGGGCGACAAAATAGACATAGTGTATAATCTAAGTATCAATCAATGGAATGGTAATAGAACAATACAATTAATAATTAAAGACATCAAAAAACAAGATGAGCTATAAACTTTTTACTGATGGAGGTGCCAGAGGCAATCCCGGGCCAGCAGCTATAGGAGCTGTTTTGTATCAAAACGATCAGGAAATAGCTACTGTTTCTGAATACATTGGTGAAGCTACAAACAACCAAGCAGAGTATAGAGCAATTTTGGCTGGAGTTGAATTGGCTTTGGAAAAAGAAGTTAAGGATTTGGAGTGTTTTTTGGATAGTGAGTTGATAGTAGAACAACTCAATCAGCGTTATAAAGTAAAAGATAAAGAATTGGCCAAACTTTTTGTCAAAGTTTGGAATTTGACACTAAAATTTGACAAGATATCCTTTGTCCATGTCAGACTAGAAAAAAACAAACGAGCTGATCAACTAGTCAATCAAGCATTAGACAAACAGGCCAACTAAGCCTGTTTTTTGCTTTAATGATTATACTTGATTTTTGGGGCGGAAAATGGTATTTTTAAGTTAATGTCATACCAGTATAAGTGGCCTATTTATGGCCATAAAAATTTACTGAAGTACTTGCAGGAAACAATTAGCCAAGATAAATTGGCTAATACTTATTTATTTTACGGACCACGTGGTTTGGGCAAAAAATTGACGGTCAAATACTTTGCCAAATCACTTTTTTGCGAAGATAAAGTCACTAGACCCTGTGGAGAATGCAAAAGCTGTAAGATGACAGATAAAAATTCTTTTTTGGATCTTTATACATTGGGCAAAGATCAGGATCTATCAGTAGAAAATATCAGAGAATTTTTGCATAAACTTTCACTATCACATGTAAGTGGTGAAAAAAAATTGGCTATTATCTATGGTATTGATTCTATCAACCTACATGGAGCCAATGCACTTTTGAAAACTTTGGAAGAACCACCAAAAGATACAAGTATTATTTTGGTAGCAGATTCTATTTCCAATCTACCAGCCACAGTACTTTCTCGTTGTCAGTTGCTAAAATTCAGACCACTAGCCATAGATGATATGGAAAGTTGGCTGGAAAATTATAATTTGTCAAAGGAAGAAAAAAATACAGTTATCAACTTGTCTTTTGGTAGACCAGGCTTGGCCTTGACCATGATGGAGGACAATTTGGAAAAATTCAAAAAGTCTTGTAATTTTATAGTAAAATTACTTTCTGGCAGCACTTTTTATTTTATGCAGGCTATTGATAAATGGTTTTCAGTGCTCAAAAAAGAAAACCCTGGAGCCAAGCTATATGAATTGGGTGACCAAACCAAACAGTACCTTGATTTGTTTGAGGTATTTCTCAGAGATTTACTTTGGGCCAAATTGGACAGGCCAGTAGTCAACCAACTTTACGAATCAGAAATAAGAAATATGTCCACTAGTTTTTCCCAAGAAACTTTGATAAAAAATTTATTAGAAATAAACAAGGCTAAACAAAAAATTAAACATAATGTTTCTCCGCAAATTTTGTGGGAAAATTTACTTTTAAGTGTAAAATAGTATGTTAAAACAAAAAATTTCAAAAAGATTGCTTGTGATGACCGTGATGCTACCTTTTATTCTTTCAGGTTGTATTTTTGGTGTCAGATCCCCACAACAAACCACTCAACAGCAAGTTGCTCAACAAAATGGTGGTTTGTTTAGAAGTGAAGATTTGGGTACAAATTGGGCTAGAGTAACTACCATATACACAGCTGGGGATCAACAATTGAGGTTTGATGCGGCCAATATTACAACTATAGCTCTTGATCCACAAGATGAAGCAGCTGTTTATGTTGGTACACAGCACGATGGTCTGTTTTATAGTTATGATTACGGAGATGGCTGGACCAATTCTCTAACTGCCAAAGGTACAGTCAATGCTATTGCTGTAGATCCTTTGCGTAGTTGTACTATATACGCAGCTCTACACAACACCATCTATAAATCAGAAGATTGTTCTCGTCATTGGGAACCAGTTTATTTTGAGGCCAGAGCAGGTCAGTTTATCACTGCTTTGACTGTTGATGCCAAGAGAAATAATATTGTTTATGCTGGTACATCTGGAGGTTCTATACTCAAGAGTACTGACTTTGGTT
This sequence comes from Candidatus Parcubacteria bacterium, assembly GCA_002869235.1. Lineage (GTDB taxonomy): Bacteria > Patescibacteriota > Patescibacteriia > UBA1558 > GWA2-36-10 > BM519. Next base: position 7,159 of record PKTI01000026.1, on the reverse strand, counting down.
GGTCTTGGGATGTAAAAATGCGTTTGATTGATAATATCAAAAAGATAATTATCCAAAATCATCACAATCCAGATATTATATATGCAGCTACTCAGAAAAAAGGAGTATTTAGAAGTGGAGACCAAGGAGAAACTTGGGATGATTTGATGCAACTTTATGTAGACCAAGCAGAGGTTGATGAAAATGCCGAATTTTTGGCCTTGGTAGAAAAGACCGAAAATAGAATGGGTAGAGAAATGACCAAAGATGAGTATATTGCCTTTGCCTTGCAATACAAATACAAAAAAATGGGCGCCATTGGCAACACTACTTTAGCCATGGACCTAAATTCTGACAAAACAGTGGAGGATGGTATCATATATGCTAACCGTAATGGTATATACCGTTTGGTTTATGGAGAGTTTATTGATACAGCTACAGGCGCTACTTATGAAGGTGGTATTTGGAAAGAAATTAGCTTGTTGACACCAAAGGCTACAGACTTGGTTTATTCTGCTGTAGTCAATCCAAAAAATACCAAAGAAATGATCTACGGTACTGGCAATGCCTTGTATAGGTCACTAGATGGTGGTGTCAATTGGAATATCGTACCATTGCCTACCAATTTTAGTGCTAGAGTGCTAGAATTTTCACCAGATAATAAATTTTTATACTTAGGAGCTTATCAAATAGCTAAATAAATATATGCATACAATCATAGAAAAAAGTAAAGAACATTACGAAAAGACAATTGAATATTTAAAACATGATATTAGTTCTTTGAGGACTGGTCGTGTTTCCCCAAGCTTAGTAGAGGCGATTCAGGTTGAATCTTATGGTACAAGTTCAGAATTAATGCAGTTGGCTGCCATTACTTCTCCTGAACCACAAACAATCGCCATCAAACCTTGGGACAAAAATATCCTCAAGGATATTGAAAAAGCAATCCAAGCATCAGATCTAAATATCAATCCAGTAGTTGATAGTGATTTAATTAGACTTAACTTTCCTTCACTTACTGAGGAAAGTAGAAAAGAGCTGGTTAAAACTCTACACAAAAAATTGGAAGATGCCAGGATAGCCTTGCGTAGCCAAAGAGAAAAAATAAAAGAAGATATTATCTCTTTGGAAAAAAGCAAAGAAATTACCGAGGATGACAGATTTCAGGCCCTCAAGGACCTGGACACCATGACCAAAGATTATAATGAAAAAATAAAAGAGATTGGTCAGGAAAAAGAAGAAGAAATAATGAAAATATAAATGACAACTATTATAGCTTTTGTTTTAATATTAGGTTTACTTATCCTAGTCCATGAACTAGGTCATTTTATCACTGCCATAAAAACGGGTGTTGATGTTGAAGAATTTGGCATTGGTTTTCCACCAAAAATGTTTTCCATAAAAAAAGGTGATGTAGTTTATTCTATAAACTGGATACCAATTGGTGGTTTTGTAAAAATTCGTGGTGAATCAGGTGGTGACGCCAATGATCCCAAGAGTTTTGCTAGCCAAAGAACTTGGAAAAAATCTTTGATATTATCAGCTGGAGTTTTGATGAATTTTTTGTTGGCTTTTGTACTTTTGTCAGTCGGATTTATGGCTGGCTTACCTCAATCTATAGACGAAAATACACCTTTGCACAAAGTCACCAATAGAGAGGTGATGATAGCTGAAGTATTGAAAGATAGTCCTGCTGATCAAGCTGGTATAGAAATGGGTGATCAAATCATTAGTCTCAACGGGAAGCCATATACAGAATCTGAAGCAGTCTACGAAGAGGTAGAAAAAAATGCTGATTCTGAAATAAGTATTATAGTTGATCGTAGAGGTGACAAAATGGAATTTGATGTTACCCCAGAGCAAATAGAGGGCTACGAGGATCGTCTTTTGGGGATCAGTATGGTAGATACTGGGGTTATAAAATATAATTTTTTTGAAAGCATTTGGCAAGGATTACTAACTACGGGTCTGCTGATCTGGCGGGTCCTAGAGGCTTTTGGAAGTATGATAGCTAGTCTCTTTACTGACGGTAAGTTGGCAGCTGAAGTTTCTGGTCCAGTTGGAGTAGCTGTAATAACTGGTCAAATAGTCAAAATGGGTTGGTTGCAGGTTTTGCAATTTACAGCTGTTTTGTCTATCAACTTGGGCATTATAAACATTTTGCCATTTCCAGCTCTAGATGGTGGTAGGCTTTTGTTTGTACTTGCCGAAGCAGTGACTAGAAAAAAACTGAGTGAAAAAGTAGAAAATATAATTCACAATAGTGGCTTTTTGCTACTTATAGTACTTCTCATAGTAGTTACTTTTAGAGATATCAATAGGTACAGCTCTACTATAATGGACTTCTTTAAAAATTTGTTTTAATGAAATTTGTTTTTCCAAAAATTGTAGAAAATAAACTGACTACCATGCGTCGCTTGGGCTATCACCCACATCCAAAAAATGAGAGCTTTATTAGACGCTTGGGCAGCAATCAGTTTCCGCGTTTTCATATTTATACCAAAGATACAGACCAAGGTATGGAGGCAGCATTGCACCTAGATCAAAAGGGTGTTTGCTATCATGGTCAAACTGCTCATAGTGGGGATTATGAAGACAACCAAGCCTTGGATCAAGAAAAGCAAAGAATTATAAATTTTTTAAGTAAATAAAATATGAAACAATCTAAATTATTTGGCAAAACTAAACGTGATATCAGCCAAGATGAAAAAAGTATAAACTCGGAATTGTTGACCAAGGCTGGTTTTATAGAAAAACAAATGGCCGGTGTTTACAATTATCTGCCATTAGGTCTGCGTACTTACAGAAAAATAGAAAATATTATTCGGGAAGAAATAAATGCTATAGAAGGTCAGGAAATAATGATGCCAGTTTTGCAAGCCAAGGAACTTTGGGAGCAGACTGGTCGTTGGCAAGAAATGGAGCCAATCATGTATCAATTCAAAGATCATCATGGATCAGAAGTGGGATTAGGCACTACTCATGAGGAAGTAGTAGTTGATATTGTCAAAAAACATTTGACTTCATACAAAGATTTGCCAATATATCTTTATCAAATACAGACAAAGTTTAGGGATGAAAAAAGAGCCAAGTCTGGTTTGTTGAGAGGTAGAGAGTTTGGTATGAAAGATTTATATAGTTTTCATACTAGTGAAGAAGACTTGGATCAGTATTATCAAAAAGCTCATGACGCTTATATAAAGATATTCCAACGCATGGGATTGGAAGCTTTTTAAGTAGAGGCCTCTGGTGGTGCTATCAGCAAAAAGTTTTCACATGAATTTATGGTAAAGAACAAGGCTGGTGAAGACTTAACTATTTTGTGTGAAAAATGTGCTTGGGCACAAAACAAAGAAATAGCCAAACAAGGTGCTGGTGACAAATGTCCAAAGTGTGGAGCTGTGTTGACTGAAGAAAAAACAGTTGAAGCTGGTAATATATTTAATCTTGGTACAGAATATTCTGCCAAAATGGGCTTAAAATTTACAGACAAAGATGGCAAACAAAAGGACGTAATTATGGGCTGCTATGGTATAGGCTTAGGAAGGGCCATGGGCACTATAGTTGAGGCCAGCAATGACAAAGATGGTATTGTGTGGACTGCTGCTACAAGCCCTTATCACATTCATTTGCTAAATTTGGCAAAAGATGATAAGAAAAACAAACAAGCTGATGAATTGTATGAAAAACTAGCTAAAAAAGGCTTTGATGTGCTCTATGATGACAGGGATATTTCTTTTGGAAAAAAATTGAAAGATGCGGACTTGATAGGCATCTGTTGGCAGCTTATTGTCAGTGACAAGAATGATCAGCTTGAATTGGTGGAGCGTGATGGTCACAAAAAAGAAATGTTGAGCTTTGAGGAGGTAGTTAAGAAATTGGAAAAGTATTATAAATAATGTTTAGACAACTATTCAAAAATTTTAGCAAAGACATGGGTATTGACCTGGGAACGGCCAATACTTTGGTGTATATAAAAGACCAAGGCATTGTCATTAATGAACCATCAGTGGTAGCTATCAACAATCGCAATGAAAAGATTGTAGCTGTAGGTGAAGATGCCAAGATCATGCTTGGAAAAACTCCTACTCATATATCAGTTATTAGGCCTTTGGTGGACGGTATTATTTCTGACTTTGAAGTTACTGAAAAAATGATCAAGCATTTTATAGAAAAAGTCCATCGTGAGTCTTATACTTTTGTGCCACGTCCTAGGGTGGTGATTGCTATACCGCTAGATGTGACCGAGGTAGAAAGAAAAGCTGTAGAGGATGCTGTCATGGGCGCTGGCGCTTCAGAGGTATTACTTATAGAAGAACCCATGGCTGCTGCTATTGGAGCTGGACTACCTATACAAGAGGCTTCAGGTAGTATGATAGTAGATATCGGTGGAGGTACTACAGAGATAGCTGTCATATCACTGGGTGGTGTGGTTTCTTGGAAATCGCTCAAACTAGCAGGGGACAAACTCAATGAATCTATTATTCAATATGCCAGAGACAAATTCAATATTTTGCTTGGCGAAAGATCGGCTGAAAAAATAAAAATACAAATTGCTTCTTTATCTACAGGAGAAAAGCCACTAGAAACCACTATGCGTGGTCGTGATCTTTTGACTGGTCTACCAAAAGAAATAAAAATCACGGACGCCAATGTACGCGAGGCTATCACCAAACCGATCAAACTTATTGTCGAAAATATAAAATCTACTATTGAAAATACACCACCAGAGCTTGTAGCTGATTTGTATGAAAGAGGTATGGTACTAACTGGTGGCGGAGCCTTACTCAAGGGTATAGATCAATTGATATCTCAAGAAACAAAGATGCCTGTTCACATCACAGACGAGCCACTTACAGCTGTAGTGCGTGGTACAGGCAAGGTATTGGATGATATAAGCGGTTTGAAGGAAATACTTTTGCCTTCAACCAAAGATTCGGCTTACCGCTAATTAGCTAATATATGCTAAAACAAAATCTAAAAGTATTTTTAGTTTTATTAGTAACGGTTGTTTTTTTTATATTACTCAAAAACGGCCAAATATTTGATATTGGCTCTATTTTTAGGGCTACTTTATTGTCTGAAAAATCAGTTTCTCAGTTGCTTAACCCACCAGATAATATTCAAGAAGCCTACAAAGACTTGCTAGCAGAAAACAACAGACTCAAGACCTTGGCGGAAGAAAATCAACAATTGAAAGAATTATTGGAGTTAAAAAAGGAAAAACAATATGAATTGGTGGTGGCCAACGTGCTTAGTCGTGATCCGGTCAACCGCAATATTTTGGTTTTGGATGTAGGAACAAATGATGGTATTAGTGAGGGAGAAGCTGTAGTAGTCAACAATGGTATCATTGTAGGCAAAATTATTGATGTAACCACTGATTCATCAAAAGTACGTTTATTGATAGATCGCTTTACCAAGCTCAGCGTCAAGATAGGTGATGAACATCAGATATCTGGGTTACTATCTGGATCATTGGGATTGCCTATGCATTTGAGCTATATTCCTCAAGATCAAGAAGTCAAAAAAAATGATTTGGTGGTAACAGCTGATTTGGATGTTGATGTACCCTCAGGTTTGGTTGTAGGTAAAATTGAAGAGATAGAATATTCAGAAGGGGAGCTTTTTAAGGACGCTTCAGTGTCTCCTTTGATAGATTATGATACCTTGGCTATAGTAGCAGTAATAGCATCGCAATAATATGAGGTATATAGTAATGATTTTAATGTATCTGATAGCCACTTATTCTTTTTTGACCTTAGGCTTTGTAAATAATGGTTGGCAATTTGTGCAACCTTTTTTAATCATTACTTTGTTGGTTTATTTTAATATTGAAAATAATTGGGTTTATTATATCTTTGCCGCAATTTGTGGTTTGACGGTAGATGTCTTTAGTGGGGTTTTTGGTCTGCACGCTATTATATTTTTGACTATTATTTTCATTCTCAAAAATTTACAACTAAGCTTGCTTACTTCCAAAAATATTTTGACAATACTCCTTTTGACATTTTTGTCATGGATAATGTTTTGGTTGATGTTTTGGTTGATAAACTTGATTCCTAGTTGGGAACTTTATACATTCAGTCTTATACCATGGATGTATCTTTTACGAGGGGCGGCTGTAAATATTTTTGTTGTTATATTTATCCATACTTTGTTTTATAATTTTTATCTAAAAAGACATGGACGAGAATCCATTTAAAATTCAAGAAGGATCTATAAGAGATTCTAAGGTTGGTGGATTCATAGCTGGCAAACACAGCGGTGATCATGTTGATTTTGATTCTTTTGGAAAATTTGAACGTTTGGGTAAGTTTTTTTCAGAAAAAAAGGTAAGGATACTCTTTTTGGTATTTTTTAGTTTAATATTTATTTTATTTGTCAGGGCCTTTTATTTGCAAGGTTTGGAAGGGGATTATTATAGAGGGGTAGCAGAGGGTAATCGTATCCGTTCGGACGTGATTAGAGCCAATAGAGGATTGATGTATGATCGTTTTGGTCAGGCTTTGGTCAAAAATGTATCTTATTTCTTTTTGTATATAAAACCTGACTTGATGCCAGAAGATGATTTACTTAGACTCGATTTTACAGATGATTTGGCAGAACTTTTGGAACTAGAAAGAAGTGATTTGGATCAAAGATTGACAGAAGGATCTGCCAAAGGCGACAAGGCTTTGGTTTATGAAAATTTGCCATATGATTTGGCTATAAGGTTGATGATTATGTCGGAAAAATATCCTGCCATAGAAGTAACCCATGAACCAAGGAGAGAGTATGATACTGATTATGGTTTGGCACATACTATGGGTTATTTGGGTGAAGTCAGTGAGGAGGATGTAGAAAATGGTTATAATTATCATGATAGAATAGGTAAAACAGGACTGGAATATGTGTATCAAGATACAATGAAGGGCAAAAATGGTATTAGACAAGTTGAGGTGGATGCTTTGTTTAGAGAAAAAAGCATCATCTCTATGACAGAGCCTATAGAAGGTAAGGATATTGTCTTGACCATTGACGCCAAAGCTCAAGAAAAACTTTTTGAAATAATGAATGATGTGTCTGAGCGTTTTGACAAACCAAAGATGGCAGCTGTGATTTTGGATCCGAAGGATGGAGGGGTTTTGGCTATGGCTAGTTTGCCTAGTTACAACAATAATATTTTTACTACTATATT
>PKTI01000035.1 GCA_002869235.1 Candidatus Parcubacteria bacterium | reverse complement strand
TGCCAAAGCAGCTTATATCATTCGTGAGCCCATAGCAGCCGCTATAGGGGCCGATATCCCCATTGGTAGTGCCTCTGGTCATATGATAGTAGATATGGGTGGCGGAACTAGTGAAATAGCGGTTATATCCTTGGGTGGTATTGTAGCTAACACTTCAGTCAGAATTGGTGGTAATAAATATGACACAGCTATTGGTGAGTATATAAAGAAAAAATACAATCTAGCTATCGGTGAAAGAACTGCTGAAGATATTAAAATAAAGATTGGCTCAGCTCAATTTTTGCCAAAAGAAGAAAAACTGTTTATGGATATCAAGGGTCGAGATATGATTACTGGTTTACCCAGAACTATCAATGTAAGTTCTGATGATGTCACCGAAGCTTTGCAAAATGAATTACAAGGTTTGATTTCAGCTGTAAAATCTGTTTTATACCAAACTCCACCAGAGTTATCAGCTGATATTATGGACAAAGGTATGGTTTTGTCTGGAGGTACATCACTACTGCGCAACATGGACAAGCTCTTGGCTCAAGCCACAGGTGTACCTGCTTATGTAGCTGACGATTCACTTCTATGTGTAGCTCGTGGTACTGGTATAGCCCTGGAAAATCTCGAATCGTACAAACGTAGTATTTTATCTGCCAAATAATGAAACACACCATTGGTTTAGAAGCTACTCGTGCCAACAAACAGTACAAAACTGGTACTGAATGGTATGCTTGGCATCTTTTGCAGGAGTTCAAAAAATTGAATAAAGATAATAAATTTGTAGTTTATTATAAAGATTACTTAGCTGGCGATCTCAAAGATGCGCCAGATAATTTTATTTTCAAGAAATTGGCTTGGTCTTTCAAAAAGTTTTGGACGCATATTCGATTGAGCTGTGAACTGATAAAAAACCCTGTTGATAAATTCTTTGCTTCAAATGCCGTACCCTTGTGCAGCAAAGGAGAAATAATAGTTACTATTCATGATTTAGGCTTTTATCGTAATCCCAAACTATATCATCCACTTGAACTCATCTATCAAAAAATCTCACATCATTTGGCTATCAAAAAGGCAGACAAGATTATTGCTGTTTCAGAGGCAACCAAAAAAGATATTATTAGATTTTTTCCTTCAGCAGAGGACAAGATAAGAGTAATATATCATGGTTGGAATTATCAGGATTTTGGTGTCTATGGACCCGAAGATATCAAGGCCTACAAAGATAGGCATGACTTACCTGATAAATTTATTTTGTATATAGGTCGTTTGGAAACAAAAAAGAACATTCAAAATTTGATAAAGTCATACAAAAAAACCACACGTAGGTGGCCTTTGGTTTTGGGTGGTCGTCCTGGTAATCACGGTTACAAAGAGATAGAGGAGTTGATAAAAGATCCAGAAATAAATCATGATATTATTTTATTGGGTTATGTCAGTCAAAATAATTATCCAAAATTAATGGCTGCTGCTAGTGCTTTTGTTTTTCCTTCCAAGTTTGAGGGTTTTGGTATACCGCTTTTGGAGGCTATGGCTTCCTCTGTACCAGTTGCTTGTTCGGATATAGAGGTTTTACATGAAGTAGCTGGTGAGGCTGCTCTATATTTTGATCCCGATGATACAGTAGATATGTCAGCTATATTGGACAAGCTGATGAAAGACAAAGATTTGTGTCGTGAACTTGTAGCCAAAGGACAAGAAAGGGCCAAAGAATTTTCTTGGCAAAAAGCAGCTCAAGAAACATTGGATTATATACTAGAATAAAATCTCGCTTGAGCGAGATTTTTGAGTACTAAAAAAGGCTTAATAACCTTATAAGCCGAATTCTGTGACGTAAAACTCACTTCGCTCGTCACGTCACACGTACCCTTTTCAAAAATATACGTGGCGTGCCGCGTGGCAAACGAAGAGAGCTTTACGCCGGTGATCATCTATCTAGGTCTATAGTTGCCTACAGACTCAAGCAGCTTACCCGTTCAGCAGCATTACTGAACCTACTTAGCCTTTCACCAGATAAAAGTTTACCTCATTCTCTATATCACTATAGAAACGTG
>PKTI01000042.1 GCA_002869235.1 Candidatus Parcubacteria bacterium | reverse complement strand
ACTACTGGTGTAGCTGGTGCTGCTTTTGCTGGTACTATGGTAGCCGGTGCAGTTGGTGCTACCAAGAGACTTGGCAAAAGAGCAGCTAGGGGTACTGTGAGTGGCACAGGTAGAGCTGCTGGTGCTGTAGCTAAGACGGGAGGCAGATTGGCTTGGCAAGGTACTAGTGGCGAAGGCATGGCCAAAGCAGGTCTCAGTAGAGTATTTAGGGGTCGACTTGGCTCAGCTATGGCTCAAAGAGGTCCAGGATTTGTCAAACAATGGGGACAGAGACTTGAGGCAGCAGAAACCAATAGACGTAAACGTAAACTTGAATACGCTGAAAAGGGTATGGAGGGTGTACGTGATAGACAGGGCTATGCTGATAGCAAGGGAGGACAACTTGGAGCAGCTATGGCTGCCAAAGAAAGATTGGACTCTGGAGCAAGCTTCACGCCTGATCAGGCCAAAGATGCTGCTGAAGCCTTCAAGTTTATGAATGATCCAGAATCCCTAAGCAAGCTACAGAGTAGGGTAGCGGTTTCCAATGATGAAAGTTCAGTACAAGCAAATGTTGACAAAAATGGTGTTGAAGATACTTTTGCCAAGATGAGCTTTGATGGCGCAGTAACTCCTGGAGTTGGCGGTAGGCCAGCAACATTAGATAGAAATGCAGAAGCTTCTATTAGAGTTTTCTTGAGTCAAGATTCCAAAGCACAGCAAACAGCTGTTGATAGAATGACTTCTAAAAATAAAGACTCATTTATGGCTGCCTTGGCTGCCTATGATCCTAGTGCTGATAGAGGTTTGGATGGCAGGACAGAGGATAGACAGATTTTGGATCCAGCTACTGGTAAGTTGAGAAAAGACTCTGTTGCTACCAACCGTATGATGGTCTTGACTAATAACTCAGCTGAACATGGTACCAAGGCTATGTCTGGTGTTTCAACAGCGGAGCGTAATGCGGTAGCGGAGGTAAGAGCCAAGACCATAGACATAACCTCACTTCTCAAGATGCAAGCAGAAACTTCTCCTGGTACTGACAATCAAGCATTTGTTTCTTTGGCCAGAAATCTTAATGCTGAGCAAACTAGACAATTTTTGGCTCGCTCTACTGACGACAAACAAAAAGAGGCTTTGGTTAGGGTACAAATGGAAAGTGGTAATAATTTAAGTGTTTTGACCAAAGATTCTGAAGCTCAAAAATATATTAACAATACCCAAATACAAAAAAGTTTTGATGTCCAAGTTACAGCAGGAGCCTCTAGAGATGATTTGGCCAAAAACAACCTACCTTATGCTGAACAAGCCTTCACTCCTTCTGGAGGTAGTTTGGACAAAACTGCTATGGCGGACTTTATAATCAGCAAGTTAAATGCTGACCAGGCAGCTGAAATAGGACCCGAATCTTTGGATAAGATCAAAACAGAGTTAATGACAGCAGCTACAGCTGCTGGTGCTAAGGGAGCAGCAATGCTTGATGCCTTGCGTGACAAGCATGGTATAGACGTGAGCTAGGAATTAGCAAATAAAAACAAAAATGCCTTTTGATAGAAAACAAGATTTACCTGAAGAGGTAAAAGACATTATTTTCGGTGAGGAGATTTATCAATCACTTGATAGGTTGTTTAAAAAATATCATCTTGATAGAAAGCAGATTGAGTTTATTTTGAATTTACTTGATGATATATATATTCAAAAATTAGAACCATTAGATTTACCTCAAAAATTGGAAGAAATAGATAGAGCCAAATTTATTGATTTGCGTGGTTTGGGTTTGGATATGGCTAGAGATATACTTTGGCCATTACAAGATCATTTGGGTACAGTACATCGTCTTATATTGCGTTTGGGGGGTAAGGTGCCCAAGGCTAGGCCAATAAGAAAAAAATCTTATCAAAAAAAAGTTTTTCCAGGCAATGGTATAGGTACTTTGGAAAAAATGATTGCGGATTATGATGATTTTAAAAGTCTTCGTTTGACTTCTAGGAAAATAAAAGACAAAGATGGTAAGCTTACCTCTCCCACAGTCGATAATTGGATTGCAGATTACGTCCATTTTTTAGGAGCTGGTTTTCACAATGCTTTGGATAGAGCCAAATATTTGGCTCAGAGTCCAAATGCCTTGTCTTTGAGTCCACAGGAAAAAGAGTCGCTAAGGTTTTTTGTGACTTCTTATGATGACAAGATAGAAATGAATTTTAATCTTGACGGTAGTATCTTGAGGGTTGCAGAGCCAGAAAAAAAAGAAGAAGATAAAAAAGTAGAGAACAAGATAGACACATCTCAGTTAGTTGATAGATTCAAAGAAAGACTATCAGGTTTGGATAAAAATGTTTTGCCAGAAAGTTTTATTTTGGACGAGGCAGAAAATGATATAAAAAAAGTACGTGATGTACTTTGGCGGTCTATTGGCCTTCAGGACAAAGAGAAGGTTTTTGCGTGTTTGAAAATTTTGGTAGAAAAAAGGCACCTGGATATGATGCTCAAAGAGGATAATAGATTTTTTAGCATTTTGAAACGTTTTGTAAATATGCGTTATGGTGGTAAGTATGATGGGGATCTAGATTCTTGGTTGTCTAGAAATTTAGACAAGTTGTTGGTTCGTCGTTTATTTTTGCAGATGATTCTGGAAGACAAGTTAGCCCTTAAAAAAGAGGAGGTAATGCTTTGGGCTTTTTATTTGACCAATATAATACCAAAATCAGGCCAAGTAGTTTATTTGGATGAAAATGATGGTGAATTTAAATGGAGAGAAGTACAAATTAGTGGAGAAAACTTGGCTTGGGTAAGTAATTTATAGAGTTTTTTGCCAAACACTTATTTCTCTTTCTACCTTTTGTCCTGGACGGCTATACAAAAGATTGCCCTCAGGAGATAAGTTACCGGATTTTATATCCGGTTTTATTATTTTAAAACCAATATTTGTCAGTATGTTTCTATTGAGAGTATAAACTTTTTGTTCCCGAAGATTGAATATTGGGAAAACAAAAACTATTTTTCCTTCAGGGGAGAGTATTTTTTTGAATTGATGAAATGCTTCATTGTACAACTCTTGTAATTCAGATTTTAACTCTTGCAAATCTTCTGCTTTGCGTTGTTTGACTACAAAACGGGCATCACCCATAAAAGGTTCTGTTACTATCAGATCTATTTTTTTATCTTTGAAATGTTGAGCTAAGTTTTTAACATTTATTTTATCAATTTGGACTTTTGCCTTATTGGGAAAATGTTTTTTGAGCCACTCTATATTAGCACGGCTATCTTTTATGGCTCTTTCCTCTTTGTCAGTTCCATATATTTCTTTATAACCCATCAGTACTGCTTCTTGGAGTATTGTGCCATAACCACAAAAAGGATCAAGTAGAGTAGAGTCTTTGCTCTCTCCAGCCATGTTTATCATCATTTGAGCTAGCTTTGGAGGTAGCATACCCGATTTACTGTCCTTACCTGGCCTGGCAATATCTCTTTTGCCATAAGCTACAAAATCTTGGACGCTTTGAGTTAGACCTATAAAATATTTATTAGTTTCTTTGGCTACATGTTTTACCACTATAAGCTCCGTGCCAAGTAAATGATTTTTGGCTACTATAACAGAGGATAGTTCATTTCTTTTGCTAGTTACAAAACGAACTCGATATTTTTCTTTTAGTTGTTTTTTGAGTTCAAAAGCAGTTTGGGATAATTTTTCTTGTTCTTTGTGTGAGCCATTATAAAGACTAAAGCCAAAATAATTTTTCTTTTGCTTAGTTAATTTTTCTTCAAGATATGATTGCCACTTTTCTGTGGTCAAATTACTCAAATCTTCCATAGTATCAACCAACTTGGCTATTTTTATGGTGCCACCCAAAGATTTTATCAAGTCAGCAGCATTTTCTGTGCTATCAGCTAAAATAAAATTTTGGCCTATTATGATATCTTTTTTACTATCTTTAGCCAAAATATTGAGTATTTCCTGCTTTGCTATGGCCGCTGATTGGCCTAATATAAATATGTATTTCATATCCTATATCATAGTTTAAAAAGCAATTTTAGGCAATATATTTAGATAATATTGACTTCTGTGGGTATTTATGTTAGAGTATCGGAAGTTTAATACAACTTATTTAATTAACCAAGCCCGCTTAAATCAAAGGGCCCTTGAGTAAAAATCAAGGTAATTAAATCATATATGAATTACGAGTTATCTTTTATTATTGGACCAAATGTTCCTGAGACAGAGCATAAAGCTATTGAACAGGAAATTTTGGACAATCTCAAAAAAATGAAAGCCAATATTAGTAAGGCGCCATATGCTATTGGTCGCAAGAAATTGGCTTATCCAATCAAAAAACAAAAGCATGGTTTTTATGTGTTTTTGGAATTTGAGTTGGAAGAAAAAACTGGCTTAAAAGATTTTGAAGTCAAATTGAAGCATGATGCCAATATTTTGCGTCATTTGATTGTCAAAAAAGACAAGGTGAGCGAAGAAGAGGCCAAGCAAAAGCAGGCTTCAAGAGCAAAGTCAGCTACTGTCAAAAAAGTAGAGGAGAGCAAAAAAGAGGAATCTAGCTCAGCTCCAGAGAAAGAAGAAAAAAAGGAAGAAGTCAAAGTTGATTTAGGTGATATAGACCAGCAATTAGATCAAATTTTAGACAAGGACCTTTAATAAATTATTAAGACAATTATATGAATTTAAACAAAGCAATGGTCATTGGAAATGTGGTTCGTGATCCGGAGATGAGAGCTACTACCAATGGTCAAAATGTAACTTCTTTTTCTGTAGCCACCAATTTGGTTTGGAAAGATCAGAGTGGTCAAAAACAAGAAAAAGTAGAGTTTCACAATATTGTTGCTTGGCGTCGTTTGGCAGAAATTAGCAATCAATATTTGAAAAAAGGTAGTAAAGTATATATAGAAGGTCGTTTGCAAACTAGATCATGGGATGATCCAAATGGAATAAAACGTTACCGTACCGAGATTATCGCTGAAAACATGATTATGCTTGATAGAGCTGGATCTAGTGATGGTATGTCATATGACAATAGTTCCAATCAGACTGCGCCATCAGCTCAGGCAAAAGAAAATGACTTTTCTCAACCTAGTCCAGAAAATAATAAAAAATCTGAATAAGAGGAAGAGATTAGCATTGAGGACATTCCTTTTTAATAAATTATAAGTTTTAACAAATATGCATAAAAAGCAGAAAAGTAAATATTGTTATTTTTGTGTAAATAACATTTCTCACATAGACTATAAGGATTGGCAAAGATTGGAAAAATTCACTTCTTCTTATGGTAAGATAGTACCCAAAAGACGTAGTGGGGCTTGTTCTAAGCACCAACGTCAACTAGCAACCGCTATCAAACGTGCTCGTTTCATGGCTTTACTTCCATTTGTTTCAAAATAATATGCTATCTCTTAGTGATTTGAAGTTGGGAAATATAATTTCCGTAAATAATGAGCCTTATCAGATAGTAGCTTCACAACATATCAAGGTAGCTCGTGGTGGAGCAGTGGTAAAGACCAAGTTAAAAAACCTGATCAGTGGCTCTACTTTGGAAAAAACTTTTTCTGGATCTGATAATATAGAAGAGGCTGACATTGCTCGTCGTAAGGCAAACTTTTTGTATAAGCAAGGTGAAAATTTTGCTTTTATGGACAACGAAGACTTTGAGCAATTTGAATTTAATCAAGATGTTATTGGTGATAGAGAGAAATATCTGAAAGAAGGACAGGAAGTTGATGTTTTGACTTTCAATGCTAAGCCAGTTGCTATTGATTTACCTACCAAGGTCACTTTGAAAGTAGAGAGTGCACCAGAGGGAGTAAAAGGTAACAGCGCTGGAGCTGCCACCAAAGCTATAACACTTGAAACTGGTTTGGAAATCAGAACACCAATGTTTATCAAGTCTGGCGATCAGGTAATTGTTAATACAGATACAGGTGAATACGTAGAAAGAATTTAAATAAATATAATATTTAGCCCCCACAAAGTGGGGGCTTTTTTATTTACTAAAAATATTGGCTATAAATGTATAAATATGTTATAATATATCTAAATTACACAAACAAAAATGCAAAACTTAGACGATAATCAAAAACAGCCAGCACAAGCACAGAATGACTGGACTGATAATTTACTTGTCAAAGATAAAACGGGCAAATTCCATTCTTTGAAAGAAAATGACTTAGCTCAAAAGCCCCAAGAAGAAACAACTCCGATAGCTGAGAAGCACACTGAGGTTTCTACCGCGCCTATACAAGATAATTTTGTTCCTGTAGAACACAAAGTAACTGGCCACTCTGATGATAAGGCCGTTTTTGCTTTTCATCCTGAAGATCAAGAGCAGTTGGAGAAAATAGCACAGAGTATGCCAATAGATGATAGTAAAAAGTATAGTATAGAAAAAATAGTTGATAAGTTGGTAGAAAAACAGGAATTAAAATTTGACAATGAAAACAAGGAAAAGTTTATAGAAGTACTTTATAATTTTTTTCGTGGTCGTCGCAAAGTTCCGGTAGTAAGAGAAATATTATCAACAAAAATAGTTTCTTCCAAAAAGAAATTAAGCAGCCAAACAGTTGATAATATATTGTCTGTTGTCAAAGGTATAAAAAATAGAATAGATAGCGAGGGTGGTTTGGTGGTAAGGCAGAGTGATATGCCTTCTTTACCAGAACAACCTGTGTCAAAAGTTGATGTTGCACAAATGGATCCTAACCCAGTGGCCAATAAAGAAAGCTTTTCTATACCAGAAGAAGACAAAATAAAGGTAATTGAAGATGATTTTTCAGACATAGAGGGCAACATAGAAGCAGACAAGGAAATAGAAAAAGCTTTGTCTGAAATAAAAATTAAAGACGAAAAAGCTCCAGTAAAAAATTTACCTGAGGAAACAAAGGTAGAGGATGAAGCTAAGCCAGTAGAAATTAAAAAAGCTCCAGAAATTAAGATAGCACCTAAGCAATCAAAAGCTAAGCCAGCTCCTAGTGTGGCCATACCAAAGGAAAAAGATTTGGAATCATTGCCCAAAGTAATCCGTCCAGGGCAAGGTGTGGCAGCCAAAAAACAGATGGTAGATGTAGTAGCCAAGGCGGCCCCAGAAACACAAGAACCTATCTCACCAGCGCCAACTGAAAAGGCGGCAGAAATATCCAAGCCAGAAGTAAAACATGTTTTGAGTGGGCCAGTCCAAGAGCTTCAGGATATGACTTTGAAAAATTTTAAACGTCTATCTGACACAGCAGACGGTAGAGCAGATAAGGTTTTGGAAAAAATAAATCTTTTGGAACAAGATTCATACACCAAAAAAGCCCAGGGCATAGAAGCTTGGCGTAGGAGCGAGACTTATAAAATATACTTGGCTTTGGGTGCAGAAAGTATGATTGAGAATAAAAAAATAGAAGAAATAGCCAAAGAAAAAGAAGCTAAAGGTGAGGACTTTTTGGATGCAGATGAGTTTTCAGCTATTTCAGATTTGAATAAAAAATTACGTTTTTAAGGTATGAAAAATAGATTTATCGTACCACAATTTATTGATAAAGAGGATAAAATCTGGGGACCAATTACAGTTCGACAGTTTATTTTGGTAATTGTGGGTGCTTTTTTCATATTTTTGGCTTATAAACTTTCAGATTTCTCTTTGTTTATATTTGAAACTGTAATTATTGTTATTTTTACCGCCTTGTTTGCTTTTTACAAAGTAAATGGAGCACCATTTCATGTTTTTGCTTTAAATTTTATTGAGACTTTTAGAAAGCCACCTATTAGAGTTTGGCAAAAAGAGCATATTAAGGTACAAGAGCAAAAGCTCAAAGGTGAAGATGTAAAAGAAGAGGATATACCCCAAAAATCTATAGTACCCAGCAAGAGATTGTCAGAATTGTCTTTGATAATAGATACAGGCGGTGCTTATCGTGGTGAAAAAGAAGCCAATGAATTAAATAATTTATCTTATGATATTAAATAGTCTATGAAAGATAAAAAATTAGCTGGCAATAAACCAGCTCAGTCAACTCAAAAATATTTGGATATTGCAGAGATTAGAGATGATCTAGTTGTTTTGAACAATGGTACTGTCAGAGGTGTTTTGTTGGTTTCTTCAATCAACTTTGATTTGAAGTCAGAAGATGAGCAAAAAGCTATTATTGGTAATTATATTGGTTTTATCAACACCTTGGATTATCCTTTGCAGATAGTTATTCAATCAAGACCTTTGAATATTGATGATTATTTGGAAAGAATAAAGAAGGTTGAAAAAGAACAAACCAATGAATTATTGCGCATGCAGACAGCTGACTATAGAGAGTTTGTCAAAGAGTTACTCACTTTGGAGATGATTATGAGTAAACGTTTTTATATAGTGATTCCATATCGTCCGATTGACGATAAGCGTAAAGGTTTTCTTGATAGATTGTATACTGTTTTTTCAGCTGCCAAGGTGGTCAAGCTTAGCCGTAAGCGTTTTGATGAGTATAGCACTCAACTAAACAAGCGTTGTAATTTTGTTCAAGCTGGCTTAGCTAGTTTGGGCTTACGTAGTCAACGTTTGAATACGCAAGCTTTGATTGAGCTTTACTACAATAGTTACAATCCTGACTTATTCCAAAGACAACCTTTGGAAGATATAAATAAATTAAGGGTAGAAACATAAAACCATGTTTGGATTTAAAAAAATAAAAGAGGTTAGTAAAAATAAACCTGAAAATATAGAGGATCAACTTCAAACCAGTGATTCTGCTTTGCCTGTACAAAAAAAGAGTGAGGCGGAGATAATGACCGAACAAAAAGAAATACTGGAAGCAGAAAAAGTTTTTCGTGAGGGTATAGTATCTGTTAGAGATGTTGTTTCTCCAGCTTCATTTAAGATAGACAGGGATTTTCTTTTGCTCAACAACACATATGTCAGAACTCTATTTGTCATGACATATCCTAGGTATGTGACTATTGGCTGGTTTGCTCCTATCATCAATGAGAGCTTGAGTTTGGATATTTCTATGTTTTTCTATCCTATGAAAACTGGTGTAGTACTCAAACAGCTCAAAAATAAGGTAGGTACCATGGAAGCACAAATTGTAGCTGATCATGAAAAAGGTGCTCCTCGTGACCCTATAGCTGAGACTGCCTTAAGGGATATTGAGGATCTTCGTGATTCTTTGAGTCAGGGCACAGAAAAGTTTTTTCAGTACGCTTTGTATATAAGTATTTATGCAAAAAGTAAAGATGAATTGGAGTTGGCTACTGACAGAATAGAAAATATTTTGGGTATACAACTTATATATTCTCGTAAAGCCCTTTTACAAACAGAACAAGGATTCAATTCTACCTTACCAATTGGTAACGATGAGCTTGGTATTACTACCAATATGAATAGTTCACCTATTGCTTCATCTTTTCCATTTGTTTCTTCAGAGCTTACTTCAGACCAAGGTATTTTATACGGCATAAATATGCACAATAATAGTTTGGTCTTGTTTGATAGATTTAGTTTGCAAAACGCCAATATGGTAGTATTTGCTACTTCTGGTGCTGGTAAGAGTTACGCTATCAAGTTAGAAATTTTGCGTTCTATGATGTTGGGGACAGACGTTATCGTCATTGATCCAGAATATGAGTACAAACACTTATCAGACGCTGTAAATGGCTCATACATCACTGTATCTTTGAATTCAGAAAGTAAGCTTAATCCATTTGACCTTCCTCGTGGAATTGGTGGAGAATCCAAGCCAGAAGATATTTTGCGTAGTGCAGTTATTACCTTAAAGGGTTTGATTAGGCTGATGATTGGTGAGATTACCAACGCAGAAGACTCTATTTTAGATAGAGCCCTTTTGGAAACTTATGCCAAAAAAGATATTACTCCAGCCAGCGACTTGAGCAATATAGAGCCACCACTTATGTCTGATTTGGAGGATGTATTGCTTAGTATGGAAGGTGGTGAAGATATGGCTCTAAGGATTAAGAAATATACTGAAGGTACTTTTTCTGGATTGTTCAATAGCCCTACCAATATTCAGGTAGACAATCAGTTGGTAGTATTTAGTATTCGTGATTTGGAAGATGAGCTTAGGCCAATTGGAATGTACGTAGTTATCAACTATATTTGGAATATCATCCGTAGTGAGATGAAAAAGAGAATGTTGGTAGTAGACGAAGCTTGGATTATGATGCGCCACGAAGATAGTGCCAAGTTTATGTTTGCCTTAGTCAAACGTTGTCGTAAATATTATATGGGTGTTACTACCATTACCCAGGATGTAAATGATTTCTTAACCTCTCCTTTTGGTAGTGCCATTGTGACCAATTCATCTATACAATTACTTCTCAAACAATCTCCAGCTGCTATCAGTTTGATTCAAAAGACATTTATGCTGACAGAGGGTGAAAAATATCTCTTGTTGGAATCAGCAGTTGGTGAAGGTATTTTCTTTGCCGGAGCCAAGCATGCAGCCATCAAGATTCAAGCTTCTTATGCAGAGCATCAGATCATCACCTCAGATCCTAGACAACTGCTAGAGATAGAGGAGGCCAAAAAAGAGTTTGAAGAAGCTATGCTAGCTGAAGCTGAGGGTGGTGTCAGTGATACACCAACAACTAATCAAGTTGCCAATCAATAAAATTAAACTATATGAACAAAGACAGAAGAAAAATAATATTTTGGTCAACCATAATACTACTGGTAATCATATTTTTGCTGTGGTTGATGCTAAGGGGTAGTGACATTTGGCAGCCAGAAAATACACCCGTTGCCAATGATAACACTTCTTATATACCAAAGAGCAAGGACTTGGTTTATGATCCAGAAGCTACACCGGCTTTGGAAGAAACAGAATTTGATGTGGTCAATTTGGCCAAAGATTTTGCAGCACGTTTTGGTAGTTGGTCAACTGACAATCCAGGAAGAAACATTGATGAGTTGATGCCACTGAGTACGGATGATATGAAAAATTATCTGGACAGCCTTGATTTGAGCTACGATGCAGAGAGTTTTTCGGGTATCAGTAGCCAGAGCCTTTCTGCCAAAATACAGTCTATTGACGATGAGAGCGCTACTATAATGGTAACTGTCCAAAGGGTAGAGACCAATGAAAATTTTGAAGATAATGTTTATTATCAAGATATAGAGATAGAAGCCGAAAAAGTAGATGGTAAGTGGCTAGTTAGCGCTGCTTATTGGCAATAATTTTATTAACAAATTTTATTATGGCAGATGTAAAATCTTTGGAACAAATAGAAGGACAAATAAAAGAACAAATGGATAGGATTTATAAACTACTTGATGAAAAGAAGGACGCCGAGTTTATAAAAATGGAATACAAAAGGGTAGTAGAGCTTATTAGCCAAAAGTATTTGATTTTACAAGATAATTTAAACAAACAAAAATCTGGATTATCAGAACAAGATTTTAATGAGCAATCAGATAATATAAAAGCTCAATACAAAGAAGATGTGATAGGTATAGCCGTAGCTATTGACGATACATTGGCAAAACAATAATTAATCAGATTGATAATATATGGCTGTTACTGAGACAATATCTATGCCAATGCAGAGTTTTCTGCAGGCAGGCTTAGGCACTTTGGTAAGTGAAGTTTTGGATGGAGCAATGATATCAGATTATGATATCCAGGCTTTTCGTCAAGCTCAAAGTAAAAAAGATGTTGCTAAAATAGCTTTGGTTCGTGGTTTGGGTAAATTGACTTCAGCAGCCACTTTGGGAGCTATTCATGCTGGTGATATAGAAAATTATAGAAAAACAGGCTCTTTAAAACAAACAGTATTAAAAAAGAATTTAGTAGACTTGGCTTTGACAGGTGCTGTAGCTGCTTTTCCTGCTTTATCTTTGGCCTCAGCTACCTTGCGTCGTGTCTTGCCAGAATTTACAGTTGAAGATGCTGGTAAGAAGGCACAACAATTAGGTAGAGCAGCCAAGAGGAGGTTTGGCGGTGGAGAACAAAGCGGCCCTAGTTATCAGCGCCCATCCACTTCTCCTTATAGAGCGCCTTCTAGTGCTGGAGCTACTCCTTCTAGCGATCTTTCAGTTGGTGCTGGTGGTGGAGCAGCTATGCCTATGCCGGGTACTGCTAGCACGCGGAGAGATTTTAATAGGGGGAAAATGCAAGCCCTCAGACAACGGAGGGCGGCCACAGCAAATGTTGCATCGTTAGATGATGAAAAGCTAGATTCTGAAAAAGAACAAGAACAAGATACATCAAATTTAAGCCCTAGAGGTTTGAGAACAAGGCTGAACGCAGACAGAAAGGCAAGTAAGGAGTTTCGTAAGAAAACTGAGGAGGCAGTAAAGGCTCGTGCTAGGACTCTGGCTTTAAAATACGGCGGTAAAATAGGTTTGAGAGTTGTAAACGCTATCTTAGGCTTTTCGGGT
>PKTI01000021.1 GCA_002869235.1 Candidatus Parcubacteria bacterium | reverse complement strand
GATGACAACGAAGATGGAGATATTACTGATAAAATTGTAACCAATGATTCTGTTGATACTGATAATCCAGGCATTTATATTGTAACTTACAATGTAACTGACTCAGATGGAGCTGCAGCCGATGAAGTGACTAGAACTGTTATTGTTCAGTCAAACGGCGGTGGTGAAGATCCAATTTGTGGAAACGGCATTGTAGAGCAAGGCGAGGACTGTGATGGTTCTGCTCCAGATGGATATCAATGTACTGACCAATGTCAGCTAGTTGAAGAAGTTTGTACTAGCTGTGGAGGCGGTGGTGGAGGAGGAAACTTCCTGCCAATTATCTCTAATGTAGAGGAAGCTCCACAATGTGAAATGACAAACATTAGTTGGAAAACTTCAGATGGTTCACCAACTTGGATTATCTATGGTACTGATGAAAACAATTTAGACCAAGAATACAAGAGTGATGATGAGACTAAAAATCATTCATTCTCATTAGCTGGTTTAGAAGTTGATACTACTTACTATTTCACCATCAAAGCGGAAAATGAAGATGGTACCAGTGAAACTACTGGACATTCATTTACCACACCTCCAGCAGAAGTTTGTGGAGAGGTCTTAGGTGAAAAGATTGTAGAAGAGCCAGCTATTTGTGACTTTGTCAGACCAAGTGGTTCTACAGGCCACGATGCTGATATTGATGGAGTATTGAAATATCCTGACGGTACTTTGATCCGTTATGAGTGTGATCATAGTATGGGAGTTTATGTCATTTTGGAACAAATGAAAAAACATATCCCAACTTGGCAAGATTTGCATGATCATTACTTTGGTCAAAGAATATACAATGTTTCCTGGGAAGTATTTAGTAGCTATCCAAATTATGAAGTAGAAACTGGTCAAGTAGCTGGTGTAAAAGCCTATGCTGATGGCACTTTACTTCGCGGTAGTGATAAAAGAGTTTATATCATAGAAAATGGTAAAAAACGACATATTGTTACTTTGGAAGAACTAGCTAAGTACGCTGGAAAAGAAATTGTAGATGTAAGTGATGAAGTATTAGCTCAATACTAATATCAAATAAAAAGGCCGCCCTTAATTGGGCGGTTTTTTGTTTTATTTGAAAAATTGGGGTAAAATATTGGCATGCCAGAATTACCAGAAGTAGAAACTATTCGCCGTGGTTTACAAACGGCAATATTAAATAAAAAAATTACTGATTTACAGGTAAAAAAGCATAAGCTGGTCAAAAACAAAAGCAGCTATTTTGTAGATATTTTGAAAAATAGTAGTATAGTAGATATTGATAGAGTCGGTAAATTACTTATATTTTCTTTGGCAGATAAAGAGCATTTTTTGTTGGTACATCTCAAGATGACAGGGCAGCTTATTTATCAAAGTGGAGGAGACATAGTGGCTGGTGGGCACAATCTTGGTTTTGAAGAAGGTTTGCCAAACAAGTATTCTCATATTATTTTTTACTTTCAGGATGGTTCCAATTTGTTTTTCAATGACATGAGACAATTTGGTTATATGGAATTGGTAAAGGATAAAGACAAAGTAATAAAAAGGTTTGGTATAGAGCCTGGTAAAAATGATTTTACTTTGGCTGCTTTTAAAAAAATATTTAAAAATAGAAAAATAACCCTAAAACAAATTTTGTTAAATCAACAATTGGTTTCTGGTATTGGCAATATTTATGCAGATGAGATTTGTTTTAGAGCTCAGGTATTGCCCAGTCGTCCAGCTGACAAGCTAAATGATGATGATATCAAAAGATTATTTACTGCTACAAAGTATATTATCAAAAAAGCAGTTGAAAAAAGAGGCACAACTTTTAGTGATTATCGTGATACAAGCGGTAAGGAGGGTAACTTTGTAAAATATCTCAAAGTCTATGGTCGGGCTGGTAAAAAATGTTTGCGTTGTGGACTGGAAAATATAAAAAAGGTAAAATTGGGGGGCAGAGGTACGCATTTTTGTCCTCATTGCCAAAAATAGTTTTCTTGGCTCGTCATTCCGCACTTGTTGCGGAATCTCAGAGGGTATTAGATTCCCATATACATGGGAATGACGAGAGGATGTTTGTCAAAAATAATTAAATCAATCATATGAAAAAAGCAAAATTATTTGAAGTTATTTCCATTTTAGCTTTAGTGGCTATGGTGGTTTTGGCTTATTATTTCAATGGAGTTCTGCCAGATCAGGTAATATCTCATTGGAATGCTCAAGGACAAGCGGATGATTATTCTAGTAAAACTTTTTTTGTTTACTTTATGCCGCTTCTGAGTATTGGTGTTTATCTTTTGATGAAATACTTGCCAAAGGTAGATCCAAAAAAAGCCAATTATATCAAATTTGATACAGCTTATAATTTTTTGCGTTTATATCTTGTTTTATTCTTTTTGGTTATCTTCTATGTTTCTGGGATGATGAACCTTGATTTTGGCAAGGATTGGAATATGGGACAAATAATGCCAGTGGTGATAGCTATTTTGTTTGTCTGTATAGGCCTTATAATGCCTCAGATCAAGCAGAATTGGTTTGCTGGCATCAAGACACCCTGGACACTATCTGACAACGAAAATTGGGAAAAAACACACAGATTTGGTGGTAAGATGTTTATTTTGGGAGGATTAGTGTTTTTATCTATGGCTTTTTTACCAAGCAATTACTTTATAGTTGTATTTGTGGTAGCTATAGCTATAATACTCAGTCCAATACTTTATTCTTATTTTATCTTTAGAAATAGCCAAAAATTGCCCCCAGAGGAACAAAAATAGTAGATTTTTTAGGTGTAATAATATTGACATTTTTATCAAAGTATGATATAATAATATATTCATCAAGATGGGTGTATTGTGCCTGTTTCGGTGACGACCTTTCACAAGTCAAGCAAACAAGGTAGATAGATGTGAGGCTAAACACAGCCTCGAAGCCAAGTTGAGACCCTGAAGGTCTCGAAGGAGGAAGAAACATGTTCGACACTATTCTCGATTGGGCCAGGGGCAACCCTCTGGACATCATCCTGATCATTGTCGGCACGGTGTTGCTGTCGGTGATCAACGAAGAGAAGCAGAGCAGAAAGGGTTACTTCGGTATCCTGAGCGGCATTGCGTTCGTGGTGCTCTACTTCGCCTTCAAGTACCTTACCGACTTTTCGGGGCCTAGTGCGCCGAACAGTCCGTCCTGGGGATTCTCCTGGGGCAAGTTCTTCGGTAGTGTGCCGATTCTGCTCCTTTTCGGATTTCTGGTTTTCAAGGCTTCTCGGCCTTGGAATGTGGCTCCGCCCAAGATCGACCGCCCGGTCGACACCAAGGGCTCGACTGAGCTGCACCAGGACACCCCCGAGGAGGTCAAGATTCGTAAGCGTGAGGAGCGCTACTACCACTGGCCGAGCATCATCGGTTTTACCCTTCTTGGACTTTCGCTGTGGAACCTGCTGGTTCTGCACATTCCTAGCACCAAAGTTACTGTTGCCAGCATTGCGCTGGTCCCCAGTAGCATTGCTCTGCTTGGAGTGCTGGTGGTTCCCTTCAGGCGTCGGTGGCTTCTCTACTTCATGGAAGATGTGGTTCGTGACCGCAAGAACTGGCTGGTTCGTTTCAGCCACGTTCGGACCAAGTGTCTTCGTGAAGAGGATTTCGAGTTGCCAGATGGCAGTCGTGATCAGTTGGAAGTCGATCGATTCAAGTCCAAGATGGAGTCCAGCGGGTTCTTCATGGATGCTGGATTCAACTGGGTTCCCCTGGCGGGAATTCTCATCCTCTGGACCAAGATCGAGGGCCTCTACTACGAGGAGCAGGAAGTTCGTTTCCAGACGGAGCAGCTGCCTACTCGCGGAGAAGAGGAGCTCAAAAGAGGTGAAAAACCTCGCGATGATGACGAAGACGGTGCTCCTGATCCCTACTCGGCCGCTGGTACGCTTTCGATTGATCAGCGCGTCAAGCAGGTGTTCAACGAATTCCCCTTCGTTTACATCAACATGTCGGCTTCCGACCGGCAGGAGCTCGTCGCTCTCAATAACCG
This sequence comes from Candidatus Parcubacteria bacterium, assembly GCA_002869235.1. GTDB lineage: Bacteria > Patescibacteriota > Patescibacteriia > UBA1558 > GWA2-36-10 > BM519. The sequence goes on along the minus strand of PKTI01000021.1, from coordinate 8,521 downwards.
TTTCATCGAGTCCTACATCGCCCAGGAGTTGGCGTTCATGCACATCACCAGGGCAATGTTCTACCCCTTCTTCAGGGGTGGGCGTCGTGATCGTGGTCTCGACATCACTGGTGTCGAAAGGACCACCATCGACAACAAGACGGATGTCTTGTGCGAGGATCTCGATGATGGCCTTCAGGGCTACAGTGGTTCAGGTGTACGCAAGTACAAGGTGCTGGATCGTAATCCGGATCCGAGGATCCAGGAACTCCAGAACCGCCTGACCGAAGCCAAGCTCCTGGAAGAGGTTGGCAAGCGCGAAGGCGTGGCCGCTGGCAAGAAGGTTGTGGCTGAAGCTCAGCAACTCGTTGAGGAGTTCGGCTGCTCGTTCGGTGAGGCTGCTCACTACCTGATCATGCGTACTCGGGCTGAGCGTGCTCAGACCCAGTATGTTGACGGCATGGCGGACCTGGCCAAGGGCGCTGCTGCTTTTGGTGCCGGACGTTCCGGTAGGTCCTAGTGCTGGCAGCTAGCTAGTAAGCTTGCTTGACATCGCCCCCCGTACATTTCGGTTCTATTCCGAAGCGGGGGGCTTTTTTTATTTTATTTGCTTATCCTTGATTTTTTTACTATAATATACTATAGTTAAATGTTTAAAATAAACAAATCTATGGAGGACGTAATTCAAAATTTTGTAGACGAATTGGTCAAAAAAGCTGGTATAGACAATATGCCAGAGGACTTAAAAAATGAGCAGCTAGAAATGCTCAAAGCGCAAGTAGAACAACGCTTGGGTATAATGGCAGTGTCAGAGCTAGATGAAGCTGGTGTAGCAGCTTTTGAAAAGTTTATGGCCGACAACAAGACTCCTGATCCAAAGGCTATGATGGAGTTTTTTAATACCCATATTAGTGATTTTGAAAAAAAAGTAGAGGATACACTGATTAAATTTGGTCAGGAGTTTATCCAAGGGGTAGCCAATTTGAAAAATACAAAGTTAAACGAATAATTTTTATGACCGAGGAGGAAAAAAAGAAAAAGATAGAGGCTCTTTTTCAAGAAGCAGTAGAAAAAATAGATCAAGTAAAATCTACTATTTTGACCAGCAAAGAAAACAGGGCTAGTGCTGAAGACAAGGAAAAAATCGGTCAAATTTTAGAAAAGATTAAAAAAGAATTATAAAAATATGGCAGAAGATCCAATCAAATCAAGTGGTGGCGCTCCAGAAGAGCGTGGCCCAGAGCAGAATTCTGAGCAACAAGAAAATGCTCAAGAACTTTTGGCTAGAAGATCCAGAGAGCTAAAAGATATGGTAGCTGATATAAGGGAAGCTGGTGATCCAGAGCTTGATCATGCTCTTTTTGCTCGTTTGGAAAGGATAATAGCAGATTTTGACCAAACAGCTCCTAGAATATTGGAGCAAGAAAGTGGTGACGAAGCAAAAGCCAAAGAAAGAATTGATCAGAGATTTGATTCTAGTAAAAATGATGTGATGCAAAGTCAGGAATTTTTGAGTAGGCCAGTAGCAAACAAAGAAGAAGTGGGTCCTGACACGGCTCCAGAAGAAGAAGTTCAAACTGAGCCCAAACCTCCACAAAAGCCAGAACCCAAAAAATTTGGGGAGGATGAAGAAGAATCTGATGATGCAGATGGTAGCACCTTTGAAGAGCAAATAGAAAATGTAGGTGTTTCTTTGCGTGAATCAGAACCAGAAGCAGAAACTACATCTGAACCAGAGGCAGAAACAACGACTACCACAACTCCTTCTCCAGAAGGGGCTAATTTAGAAGATTTGGAATCGGATCTTGGTTATTTGCATTTAGAGCCAAATAAAATTTTTGAAAATTTGAGTCCAGAAATGATGGAGGGGCTTAGGTCAGAAATGATGGCATTTAGAGTAGCTGAAGGGAATCTGGAGCAGGCTAGAATAGAATTGGCCAGAGAACAAGGCAAGAAAAAGTCAGATCCAGAAACCATAGAAACACTTCAACAAAAGGTAGATGAATTGACTGCTGACTATGCTCAAAAACTAGAGGCTCTAAATAATTTTTATAAAGAGAGAATTTCAGCTGTTTTAGCAGAACAAGGCAAAGAAGATGCCTTGGATGAGGAGGCTTTGCAAAGTGTAGCCGAAAGAATAAACGCTGTAGTATTGGATACTATAGCTTTGGAAGCCAATAGGAACTCTATTGATAGTAAGGCCAAAGGTGTGCTCAAACAAATGTTGAAAAACATGCCTATTATGGCTGGTACAGCCTTGGCTATTGGCTCAGCTGGATTAGCTTTGCCTATTACTGGTGTTTTGGTTGGAGGTAGCTCCTGGATCCTTAGAAGATTGATGTCTGCCAGAGAAAAGAGTAAGGCTGGTGATGCTAGACTAAATCATAGAGAAAAGGTAAATGAAGCAAAAACAGTTTCAACAGAAAGGCTGTTTACTGATTTGGAAGGATTAAGAAAACAGCTTAGTGGACACATTAGTAATGCTTTACGTCAAGAAACAAGTCAAAAGGCTATTGAGAGATTGCAGGTTATAGAATACGTCGGAGAAGAAGATGTGATGCCACCAGAGATTATTGATGATGTGAGTAGAGAATTTTATTTTTCAGCTTTGGCTCAGGTGGAAGCAAAACATCCAGATCTTCCACAAGAACAGAGGCTGGTTTTGGCTATTAATATGGCTATGAATTTAGCTCAACATCAAAGAAACAAGAGTGAGGCTGCAGACAGATTGGCAGCCATAAGAGAGCAAAAACCAGGTTTGTATAAACTTATTGAAAAATATAATTTGTTGGCCTCTGGTAGACTAGATGCTCCTCCTGAAGGTATGACTGAGGAAGAAAAAAGAGTTTGGGGAGTGAGTAAACATGATTTGATTTCCTTGGGTGTAGGTGCATCTATAGGTGTAGCTGTCAGAACCAGCGGTATAGCCAGAGCAGCTCTAGGAGCTTTGTCTGGTGGAGCTATGGGCTATATGATTGGCGAGGAAATGGAAAGAAAAAATCAAGAAAAGGTTTTTGGAGAGATAAAAGAGTTATTGGAAGAAGCAGAAAGTCTTATTGTAGACCTTTCTTTGTCTCCTGATCAGGTTTCAGAATTACGCAGAAGTAGAGATGTTGTGCAAGCTCGTCTGGAAACTGGTATTTTGGATAGCAATCCACTTCTCAAATCAAGAGCAGAAAATTTTGTTGCTAATTTTCAGAGGATTGAATTGTCAGGCGTAAGTGGCTTTGGTGCTTTGATGGCTAGGATAGGGCAAAACACGGCTCATCTACAAGAGCAAGTAGAATATGATCTTTCTAGAATAGAAAAAGCTAGCAAAAGAAGAAAGTTGGCAGCAACCATAGGGGGCACCATAGTAGGAGCAGCAGCTGGATTTTTTGGTTCTGATGTTAGCAAAAAAGCTTTGGAAGAAATTGGTGATACGGATGTTGGTGAAAAAGTAGATGATATTTTGGATGGTGCCAAAGAAAAAATTGGCATGGGTGATGAAAACATAGAAGCCACTCCAAAACCGGAAGAAGCTCCAGTTGATACCAGTGCTGACACTGATCCAAATAGACCAGCATGGGGAAGACCATTAAAATATGTGCATGGCCAAGGTTATCGTGAGTCGGGTCCACCAATAGAGGATCTTCCTACAACTCCAGAGCCAGCAAGTGTTGATCCTGTTTCTACAGAAACAGGTCAGGTAAATGCTGCAGAAGCACCTAAATTGCAACCAGAACCAGAAGTACCACCAGCCCCAACAAAATTTACTGACACAATAGATTCTTCAGAAGTGCGTGGTAGTGATTCTATTTGGAGATCAACTAAGGGTATATTTTTGCGTAATGCCCAAGAATTAGGCTATGAAGGCGATGATGCTGGTTTGGATAAATGGGCCGAGACCCAGACTGCCAACGCTGTAGCTGAGCTAAATGAATCCCAGGGCGGCAATTTGAAGGACCTAGTTCATGACGATGATCTGGTTCACCTAGAAAAGGGTGAAGACGGAAAGTGGCATTTGAGCGTAGAGGAGGCATCTGGTAAAGAAGCTGGTCATTTGTCTGACACAAACGTCAACAAGTTTTTTGATGGTACTAGATTTGAAGGCGATGTCGAACACACTCAAACTACCGACCCTATAACAGGTGACGAGTATTGGGAGATCAAGTCTGGTGAAGACGTATACAAAGTTTATGATTGGGACAGAGATGGTAGACCAAATGTTTTGATGCCAGATGGTAGTTCTGCAGAAATGAGTGTAGAGGAGATGAAGGCGTTTTTTCAAGAAAAGAATATTGCCTTTACTCAGCAAGAAATTGATGCAGTTGCCGCAGCTCAGAGATTTGATCAATATACTGGAGGTGGAGGTGGTCAGTATGAGCAAGGTATGTACCAAATGGCCCAAGGAAGCCCAGAGCAAGCCAATGCTTTGTTTAAACAAGTTTTAGAAAGTAATGATCAAGGTCAAATAGAATCTTATATTAAAGATGATTTGCAAGCTCATGGATTCTCTCCAAGTAAATCGCAAGTATTTTTGGCCACTCTAAAGGATGGTGGTAATATTGATAGTACATTGAATGGAGCTATTGATGGAGCTAGCGAAAATCCTACTCAAACTATGGATGATTTACGTAACACATTTGAGAGTAGCGTCAAGACAAGCTACGATGCTATCAGGGGTGTAGACGACAAAGAGTGGCACCCAATAAAACTAGGTGAAAAATATTTCTTGGCTTATAAATATCATGAAAGATTTTGGCCAATTAGATCAGACCATTTTTATTTATCTGATGGTTCTTTGGATGGTGATGGTTCTTATATTATTACCGAGCATTTGGATGATCATGCTATGAAAGATTTTTTTGAACACGGCCCCGAAGATAACGCTGCACCACAAGAAGTAAGTCAAGCAAGTCCTCAAACTGAAGTTAATCCAAAATCAAGCCCACAAGCAGAAACACCAGTTGTTGAGCAAACAACAAGTCCAGAAGCTAACTCGCAGACACCACCAGTAGAAAATACAAAGACAGCCGTAGTACCACCGGGGGAAGCTAAGACAGACTTTGAGCCTGTCAAAACTAGCGAATCAATTCCAGAACCAATACCAAGGCCAAAAATAAATATTAGTCCAGAGGTTTCTACTCCAGATACTGGTACTGAAGTACAACAAACAAATCAAGTAGAACCAAAGGCTGAAGTAAAGCCAGAACCAACTAAACCAGATCCAGAAACACCATCTCCTCAAAAGCCAGTAAGTCCAAAAGTAGGAGGCGCTTCAAAACTAGATTAACCTATGGATTTGTTTGATGAAGCCGAAGCTTCAACTCCACAACCAGAGGTGACTCCAGATGAAATACCTCAGCCAACAGAAGCTAGTCCAGAAGATTTGAATGCAGCTTTGGCGGTATTGGCCAAGGGTTTTAAGGTGGATAATCTAACAGTAGAACAAATACAATCTATGAATGATCCTGAGCAGGTTTCAAATATAGGTTCAGCTATTAATTCTCTTATAGAAAAAGTAGAAGGTGATCCTGGGCAAGAGCATACTTTGAGAGGTTTGAGAGAGCTACATTCGGTAGTTGATGCCAAAATGGTAGACTTCAACTCCATGGATTCAGCTTTGTCATCTTTATCTGCTGGAGAAAAAGTGTCAATAAAATTTGCAGATATAAAATCCATGGATGACTTAAAAGCCCTAGAAGGACTCAAAGGTAGGGCAGAGGATATGGTAAAAGTTATCAGAGAAGATCGAGACTTGGCTTCGCAAGCAGGTGGATTTGAAAAAGTCATAGCAGCCATAGATAAACGAATCACAGAATTAAAAGCATAAATTAAAAACTCCGACTTAGTCGGAGTTTTTTGATAAAAGGAAAGGCCGGCGCTCGGAAGCGTCGGCCCGTTGTGTCCCCTTGGGGACGTGGTTGCTTACTTGTTCTCGTTGGCCCGCTGGGCGATGTCGCTGGCGCTCTGCCGAATGGTGGAGCGGACGTCATCGTCCTTGAGCTTGGCCTGATTGGCCAGCTCGCGCAGGGCCGCCGCCATGTCGAACTCGTCGTCCGTCAGGCGCTGCTCGATGGTGTCGAGCCGTTCGGTGTTGTTGATGACCATCTCGCCGGTCCGGGCGATCATGGTGTCCTGCACGGCGTTGTGCGTGGCGATCACGTTGACCAGCTGCTCGAGGTGAGCGATCCGGGCACGTTCACGCGCCTGCTTCTGCTCGTCGAGCTTGGTGTTGATCGCTTCGTGCAGGGCCGCCTTGTGGCCGTCGAGGTTGTCAGGGTGGTTGGCCCAGATACCGTCGTCGAGGTTCCAGCGCTTCTGCAGGAAGTAGGCCTTGCCGGCGTCGTCGCACCACTCGTCGATGCACTTGTCGTAGGTCATGGAGTCGGGGCGGACCTCGGCGGTCCAGGTCTTCTCCAGCTCGCGCTGGGCGGCCTCGGCCATCTTGGCCAGCTCCGCATCCGCGGTGTACTTGTTGAAGGCGGCCTCGGCCTCGGGCGTCTTGCCGTCCTTCATCAGCGTCAGGACCTCGGTCTTCTGCTCGTTGGTGAGCGGAGCCTTGGTGACGTCCGAGACGGACAGGGCCAGGGCCAGGTTGGCGGTCAGGGTGATCAGGGTGATCAGGGTAGCGATCAGGGTCATCTTCTTCATGGTCTTCTTCCTCCTCGGGCTTTTGTAGCCCTTGCTTTGAACTCCTCCGTGGAGCCCAAGTGAATTGGGAGAAGAGTCTTCTTCCCCACAAGTTGATAAACCTCCTTAAAATGACTTATCAACTAGTAGGGAAGAGGTGAGAACAAGTTGTAAAGGTACTTTAAATGATATATTATTATATCATTATTTATACTTTTTGTCAAGAATGTCTAGACACAACTAGCTTATCTTGGATTAAGTAATATCATAGTATAGCATATTTAGTATATTTTGTCAATAGTTCGACAAGCTCACTACAAGTACTAAAAAACCCCTATAAAACAAGGGGTTTTCTTATATAATCTATTATTTATTCAATAAATTAGATTTTTTTCATTATTTTTTCAACATCTTTGGGGTTTTCTACAGAAACTAATTGTTGTCTTAGCTCAGTTGCATTTGCTTGACCTTTTACGTAAAAAAGTAAGTGTTTACGCATTTCTTTGAAGCCTTTTTCTCCTTTAGTGGCCCAAAGTAAATGAGCGTGTTTGATGGCTGTTTCTTTGACAGTTTGCCAATCTATTTCTTCATAGGAACCAGTTTTTATATAATCCTTGATTTGCTTGAACAACCAAGGTCTACCATAAAGTGCTCTAGATAGGGCCACACCATCAGATTTGGTATATTTTATATCAGAAACTACAGATTCTACAGTTTGGAAAGATCCATTGATAAGATATTTCCCTTTGGGAAAATGTTTTTTGAATTCTTGACCAGCTTTTTTGAGCGCACCTAGATCAACAGGTCCTGTAAAAGGCACTTCATAACTACGGCCATGAACTATCAAAGCAGAAACATTGAAATCTTTGATAGCTTCTATAAAATCAAAAATACTAATTTGACCTTCACCGGGCTTGCTCTGGATTTTATTCAAGCCAATTCTAGTTTTGACAGAAACAGGTATTTTTACAGAGCTAGTGACTTGTTCAACTATTTTTTTGACAGTATCCATATCTCTCAACATACATATGCCTCCACCATGACCAGCCACTTTTTTGGCCGGGCAACCAAAGTTGATATCTATACCAGCTATGCCACTGGCTTCGATTATTTTGGCTGCTTTGGGATATGTTTCTGGTCTTTTGCCAAAAAGTTGTACTACTACAGGTTGTTCCATAGGATCATAGGCAATCATTTTGAGAGTTTTTTCACTTTCATAATAAAGAGCGTCTGCGGAAACAAACTCAGTGTGTACAACATCGGCACCCCACATTTTACATATTTGCCGCCAGGCAGTATCAGTGATACCAGCCATAGGTGTAGTGGTAATCATGGGGCTTTCAATTTTTTGCCAAAAATTTTTCATTTATTTGATTTAAAAACCCCCAAGCTTATAAACGGGGGTATATTACTTTTTATCAGAAAATTGGGCTTTTGACAACTATAGCCATTCTTTTTTTCTAAAGTAGAGGATAAACACCAGTATCATGGCAAATATTAGCCCCATGACCAAAAAGAAATCGTAGCTTTGTCCTATAAAAGGCATATTTTTTGTGTTCATACCAAATATAGAAGCTACCAAGTTGGCTGGCATCATGATAACAGAAATAACAGTCAGGGTTTTCATGATGTCGTTTAGCTTGTATGAAATCAATGATTCATTTGTTTCTTGGAAAGCAGTGATGTTTTCTTTTTGTGTTTCTAGTATATCCCAGATATCTTTTGTTCTGTCGAGTATATTTGTAAAATAAATATTTATTTTACTATGCATAAAAAATTTGGTGTGAGTACTCATCAGTTTTTTGATGATATTTTTGTGGGCTTGCATAATACGTCTAAAGTCCACAATATTTCTTTTGATGTGCAATATTTCTTTGACCAAATATTTTTCTTTACCTTTGAATATATTTTTGTCTATGCCCTCTAT
>PKTI01000052.1 GCA_002869235.1 Candidatus Parcubacteria bacterium | reverse complement strand
CCTCACCTTCGGCCTGAGCCGAGCAGACCGCACAGGTCAACTCCTGGTGTTCCAGGAAGGTCTGGTACAGGCGCCAGAGCTTGACGCCAGTAGCTCCACACTTGCCGCAGACGTATTCCGGAGGAATCTGCCCACCCAGATAAAGACCACTGGGGTCTTCGACTAGGTAGACGAAACGTCTGGCCAGCTGGAGAGCCTTGCGCGGATTGCGCTCGTAGAGAAATGCCACTGACGGACGACGACCACGACTGGCCTGCCACTTGGCGTGCAGAACCACGTACTCAGCGCTACCGACAGAATGACGCTCTACCACGGATTTTTTCAAATCAACCTCCTCAAGTACAGCGTCCGATCTAGTCGGACTGACGATGACGTCCAGACAGGTACTTGGCCACGGCGGAATCGTAAGACGACGTCCGCTCGAAGACCTTGAGCTGGAGCTGCTGACGCAGACCCCAGTCGACCTTGCCGGTGTCCTGGAGTTGGGCCAGAATCTTGTCGTAGTCGTTGGGATCGATGATGACCGTGACACGATCAGCGTTCTTGGCTGCCGCCCGAGCCATGGCCGGACCACCGATGTCGATGTTCTCGATCGCCTGAATACGGGTCACGCCGCCCTGGTCGATCACGTTTTCGAAGGGGTAGAAGTTGACTACCACCAGGTCGAACCAGGGCAGCTTCATCTCGGTCATCGTGTCTTCGTGTGCCTGGCTGTCCTTGGCCAGAATGCCAGCGTGAACTGCGGGATGCAGGGTCTTGACCCGGCCACCCAAAATCTCGGGAAACTGGGTCAACTCCGAAACTTCGGTGACCTCGATGTCGTCCTCACGCAGGACACGTGCCGTGCCGCCGGTCGACACAATCTCGTAACCCAGGAGCACCAAACCCCTGGCAAACTCGACAATGCCTCTCTTGTTGGACACGGACAAGAGTGCTCTGTTTTCCATGAACACAAACCTCCTTACTCGGGCTTCTTCTCGGGGGGATCCACTTTGCCAATACGGCCTTCACAGTTGTCGCCCATGGCGATCATGTTGCCGTCTTCTCTACGCGAATCGATGACCTGTTGAATGCGAGTGCCCTTGGCACAAGCAATCTGGCCATCAGTGATGACCAAATAGGAACACACATGCGCTCCCATCTGACCGAGTTTGCACACCTCAAGGACGTGCTCTTTTGTGATTTCTTGCAATTATTTCACCTCCAAACATAGAACATGCCTATATCATCTGACAGAATGTTCTGCCTACTATCAAAGGGCCTCAAAAACAGTTATTTTTACCACAAAACACCCTTTTTTGTCAACTATAGTTGATTTACACTTTTTATAAATTAAGCTAGAATTCTAAAGTAAAATTAAGAAAATAAATGTTTGAACAGAATTTTTTATTGGCCTTAGGCCTGACTTTTTTTGCCGGTATTGCCACTGGTATTGGTAGTTTGATGGCTTTTTTGTCCAAAAAATTTAACCCCAAATTTTTGGCTGGATCACTAGGATTTTCTGCTGGAGTCATGATATATGTTTCTTTGGTAGAAATATTTGTCAAAGCACGAGACTCACTCTCTCTGGTCTATGGAGACAAAAATGGTTATTTGTATACTGTTGTAGCTTTTTTTGCCGGTATTGCCCTGGTAGCTATTATAGACAAGCTTATTCCTTCTTTTGAAAACCCACACGAAATAAGTAACATTAGGGAATCAAATTATGACTCGCCAGAAAAAAATAAAAAGCTACTGCGCATGGGTATGTTTTCAGCTCTAGCCATCGCTATTCACAATTTCCCTGAAGGTCTAGCCACTTTTATCGGTGCTCTGTCTGATCCTGCCTTGGGTATTAGTATTGCTGTGGCTATTGCTATTCACAATATTCCAGAAGGTATAGCTGTGGCTATGCCTATATACTATGCCACCAAAAGCAAGAAAAAAGCTTTTTGGCTTTCTTTTTTATCTGGCCTAGTAGAGCCAATAGGCGCTTTGATTGGTTATTTTTTATTTAGAAGTTTTTTTGGTGATGCTACCTTTGGTATTATCTTTGCCTCAGTTGCTGGCATTATGATCTATATATCACTAGACGAGCTTTTGCCCACTGCCGAAGAATACGGACACCACCATGTAGCTATAGGTGGCCTCATATTGGGTATGCTGGTGATGGCAATTAGTCTAGTCTTGTTTATCTAAAAATAAAAAACGTAGCATTTCTGCTACGCTGTGGGCTGGACTTGGACGACTTCTACGAAGTCAGCTGTGCCATGGTCCCATCGGGGATTGAACTGAGGATCGTCGAAGGTTTCCCGATAACGGGGAGACAGCACACTATCGCAGTCGTCAAACTCATCATCTTCGGTCATAACGACCAGACAAGAGCGGCAGCCAAACTGCATTTCGTGAGCAATCTCGTAGGCACGCTCGGCCGTAACTGGCCACTGAGCCCGGAGCTGAGTAGCTACTCGGTAGCCAAACATACCATCGCAACCAGCAACAATCTTCATCAAGACCTTGTTGTCAGCTACTACGCTGACCAGTCCCTGAGTTGCCATTTGATTCACCTCCCTCCATAAGAAAAGGACCCTTGAGTGACTCAACAATTTAACAAAAACCTCCAAAAAAGTCAACAATACAAATAAAAAAGGCTCCCACCCGAAAGCAGGAGCCGTTGTTCGAGGTCGTAGTCAGCCTAGCCAACTAGTGCTTGAGCAAATCGATCGTCACCTGGACGTCGAGGCAGATGATGATGGGAATGGCTACAAAGACCAAGACCAGAAGGACGATTGCCAGCGCGTTTCTATCACGCTTGTTCATGATGTTCCTCCTGACTGGCGAGCTGCTGCTCGTACTAATCTTCCAGCGCTTCCTCCCTCTGACGGAGCTCCTCCTTGTAGTCGGGGCTCATCCAGACGGTCTTGTCGGACCAGTCGATCAGGCTAGCACCCGACGGATCACCGTTGGTCTTCAGGCCGGGGGTGGTCCACCAGTAGGGGCCCGCGAAGCGAGGCTCGCCCACGGAAATCATGATGACCTCAGTGGTCTTGATCCCATTGCTGGGGTTGATGCCCGGATCATGGTGGAGCTCCTTGGTGGCCTTGATCAGCCGATCGACGTCGTCGCAATGGACGATGTAACTGCTGGTGTTGCAGTGCTCGCCGTTCCTCATGGTCAGAGTGACCCGACGGAAATCGGCCATGGCCGTATGCTGGAGCTCGGGCTGACCGACGGTAGTCGCTTCACAGGTACTCATGTGGTCTTCCTCCTGAATTGTGACGACTAGTTGTCGTCGGGCCTCTCCCAGACCAACTCGTGGTCCCAGTCGATAGTCATGGCACCACGATCGAAGTCGTAGTTGTCCTGGAGACCAGGCGTGGTCCACCAGTAGGGTCCATCGAGGTTGGGCTTGCCCACGTAGATGGCCGCTGCCTTGGCGGCCTGCACACCGCTGTGGGGATTGACCCCAGGCTGGTAGTGCAGATCCTTGACGGCCTGGATCATCCGCTCGACGTGTTCGAGGTGGACGATCTCGTTGTGAGTGCTGCCGTCCTCGTAGCGCCAGGACACCTGGCGGAAGTTGCCCATGGCCAGCTGCTGGAGCTCGGGGCTGTCGCTGGTGGCGTCGAGGTAGGCGTTGGCCAGCTCTTCGGCGGCCTGAGCTTCCTCGGGCGTCATCGCCTGAGCTTCGACCGGACTTTCATCCGAACCGAACAGCCACAGGGCGCCGACCACGATCGCCGCAGCGATCAGAAGCATGATATTCATCTTCTTGTTCATGTCTTCCTCCTGGAAATAGCGACTATCAGCCGCCAGTGACGGACCAGACCGAGACGACCTGCCAACTCAGGACAGATACACCGTTGGTCAAGTCAGGTGAACTGAAGTAGGGCTTGGACACCCGGACGCGATGCAAGCGCAAATTGCGCTCGCCAATCTCAGGATCCTTCTCCTTGATGGAGATCAGCTGGTCCACATCGTCTTGGGAGACGATGTAGTCAACACGATTGGAGCGTTTGACCACTCCCGGCTCGAGCTCTTCAGCGACGTCGTAGTGAAACGACACCATGCGCAGCTCGGAAGTGTAGCCGCTGACCGACTTGCCGCCGCTGGGATACATGCCTGCGTCGAACTGCTTGAGCTGGACGTAGACCGGACCATCTTCCTCAGACCCCGACAGGGTCAGAGCAATGATACCCACGATCACGATGGCAAAAGCCAGCAACATAGCACGATTCATCTTCATCTGGGCTTCCTCCTTGAATGGCCACAGGCCTCTAAAAACGGCAGATCACCGCGATCTATCCGTATCTATCATCAAATTTGCCTTGTTTTTGCTTGTTTGACCTCTTATTTGGGGTAGAAAGGACGCGATAAGTGATTATGAAGTATAGCATATTTTAGCATTTTTGTCAATAATATAGACAAAAAAAGCCCATCTTTTCGTTTATAACTACTCAGATGGGATTTACCCGTTCTTCTGGCCACTAGCCCGAAAACTTGATGACCACAGCGGCCACGGCCACCAGAATGGCCAGGATGATCAGGAGATTCTTCCCCTGGGAAGACTCTTTCCTGTGGAAACTGGGCTCGTAGGGCTCTACGGGTTTCTTGCTCTGATCGTCGGACATGACGAACCTCCTTGTGACACCCAAACAATGTGGGGGTACGTACTTAAAACTTAAGACTATATTGAACTTTTGTCAATAATATAATAAAAAACCACCTATTTAAGATGGATCATTTTGATGAGTAGTGGAGAAAACTTGATCGCGAGGTTCGCCATCAACCGTAAAGTGTTCTAGTTCTTCGGGACTAGATTCGTTGCTGAAATATTGCCTAAACATTACTACAAAACCGGAAATTACCAGGAGACCAATGGCAGCAACTACGCCTATCAAGATCAAGATAGCTTTGAGCCAATTCATGTTTTCACCCCCTTTCAAGGTACGTGGTTACATAGATAATTAAAGCAACTACTAAACACTCTGTCAATTTTGCCCGAAGACTAAAAATAAGGTAAAATATTAAGTACAAGTATTAATTATAAATACCATGGATGCCAAAGACAAAAAGAAAATACAAGACTTTTTAAACAGCCCTGACACTGATCTTTTGACTATTATTTACAACCAATATGATACTCCCAACGCAGATTTAGCCAAATGGGTGCTCAATTATCGTCTCTATGACAATATGGTCCGGCTCAATCAAGCTATTCAAGAAAATAGTAAACACAGCATCCGCTACAACCGCTATATGTTTTGGATTGCCCTTTTTATGGCTGGACTAGCTTTTATCAATATAGCCCTGGTAGTAAGTAGTATAGTTTATATAAATTAAAAAACTCCACCTTAGTGGAGTGTCACATGTCTAAAATAGCCTGGGCAACCCTGTGAGATTCCTCCGGAAAACAACTCTCCAGGGCAAGCGCCACTAGGATCAGAAGGAACAAAAGGCCCAAAGCTCGGATAAATTTCATGGCAGCACCTTTCGTAAGAAGTCAAAAGCAATAGGGAATATATTTATATCTTAATACAATTATAAAAATTTCGTCAAACGTGAGCAAAAAAAATCTAGGTAAAATTCAAATTTATACTGGCGATGGTAAAGGTAAAACCACCGCCAGTTTAGGCTTGGCCATAAGAGCAGCTGGAGATGGTCTAAAGGTTGGCATCATCTATTTTGATAAAGGTGGGGATTATTACAATGAAAGAGAAATACTAGACAAACTAAAACCATACATAGAATATCAAGCCTTCGGCCTGCCTCGTATGACTGGCGGTCGTTTCCGCTTTGACAATCTGCCAGAAGACATCGAACAAGCCAAAGAGGCTATCAAACAAGCTGAAATATGGATGAAACAAAAATTTGATTTACTTATACTAGATGAAATAAATACAACTGTAAAAACAGAACTACTAGAAGAACAGGATATTTTGGAACTAATAGAAAAAAAACCAAAAAATTTAGAATTAATATTAACTGGCCGCTACTGCCCAAAAAATGTAATGGATAAAGCTGATTTAATAACTGAGATGAAGCCTATAAAACATTACGCTGACCAAGGTCTAGAGGCTAGAGAAGGAATTGAATACTAAAATGAAAAAAAGTCTAAATTACATTATTTTTTTATTGCTTGTGCTGGTGGCTGCCTATTTTTGGCAACTAAATATGCAAGATGCTCCAAATGAAAACAACAATAACTCAGGAGATGTTATCAATCTGGTCTTTTCATTTGACAATGATGAGCCTATTCAGCTAGAATATCCTTACTCTATTAGCAGTCCCGGCAACTTATTTGTTGTCACCAAAAATATAGCTCAAGAACAAAATTGGGCTTTTAATTTCGAAAATTACGATGGCCTAGGTGTATTAATTACTCAAATAGGCGAAAAAGAAAACGGTCAAGATCAAAAATATTGGCAATATACTGTAAACGGTATCACTCCTCTAGTTTCTGTAGACAATTTTTATCCCAAGGCCAACGACACTATAGAATGGGTGTTTAGAGAATCAGAAATGTAAACTAATTTTAAATATGAAAAAATCAAATCTAATTTTAATACTTTTAGTAAGCTTGGTTGCCTTGGCCGCTAGATTTGTGCCACATGCTCCCAATTTTTCACCACTTATTGCCGTAATGCTTTTTTCTGGGGCATACAGTCAAAACAAAAAATATATACTAATACCCCTGATAGCTTTATTTGTTTCTGATATCTTTATAGGTTTTTATAAGATCGAAGTAATGATGACTGTTTATGTTTCATTGCTTGTAGTAGCCTATATAGGACACTTGCTCAACAAACAAAAAAACATAATCAACGCCCTTAGCGCTTCTTTGGCAGCGGCTATTATATTTTTTGTTGCTACCAACTGGGCTGTTTGGTTTTTTGGTGATTGGTATAACAATAATTTAAATGGATTAGCCTTGAGTTATTCCTTGGCTATACCATTTTTCAAAAACACTTTAGTCAGTACTCTTTTGTATAGTGGTCTTATGTTTAGTTTATATGAAGGAAGCCAATATATGATAAAACAAAAAAAGCTGCTGACAAACAAATAAAATTACATTCCCCCAAAAACTCCTGCCTAGGCAGGAGTTTTTTATTATCCAAACAAATATGTTATAATATAAACACAATAATTGTAAATAAAAACAAAATGACAATCAATGAATTATTTAAAACTGCAACTGATCAAAAGGCTTCTGATCTTCATATTGTAGTTGGTAAGCCACCTATACTTAGAGTTGATGGCGAATTGAAGATACTAGATAAAATGACTCCTATCACCAGAGATGCTTCCGAGAAAATGGTTTTCAGTATATTGACCGAAAGACAGAAAAAGAAATTCATCGAAGAAAGAGAGCTGGATATTTCTTATGAAATACCAAAATACTCTCGCTATCGTGTAAATATTCATTGGGAAAAAGATAATGTTGGTTTGGTAGCTCGTGTTATTTCCAATGAAATACCAAGTATGGACGATCTGGGATTGCCACCAATAGCAACAGAGATGGTCGACAAAACTAGCGGACTATTACTAGTGACTGGTCCTACTGGTTGTGGTAAGTCTACTACTCTAGCTGCTATGATAGAACACGTCAATCAAAATCGTTTTGCCAACATCATTACCTTAGAAGATCCAATTGAATATATTCATCAATCAAAAAAAAGTATCATCAAACAACGCCAGTTAGGCAATGACATGATTACTTTTGAAGCAGCCCTGCGTCACGTCCTACGTCAAGATCCAAATGTTATCATGGTTGGTGAGGTTAGAGATTTGGAAACTATGGCTGCTACTATTACTTTGGCTGAAACTGGTCACTTGGTACTAGCTACTCTTCACACTCACAATGCTGCCCAAACTATAGATCGTATCATAGATGTGTTCCCTCCTCATCAACAATCACAGGTTAGATTACAGTTGTCTATATCATTAAACGGCGTTATCTCCCAACAACTATTACCTCAAGTAGATGGTGGTAGGGTTGCTGCTAGAGAAATATTGATAAATACTCCAGCTGTGGCTAATATAATTCGTGAAAACAAAATTCCTCAAATAAAAAGTGTTATCCAAACTAGCGCTGATGTGGGCATGTTTTCCATGGAACAACATATCAAAGACTTGCTCAACCAAAATCTAATAGAAGAAGCCACTGCTCTGGCCTATCTATCTAACATCAAAACATAATGAGTAAATTTGACTTTAAAAATGTAGAATTACTAAAAGATCTTAGCCAAAAAGAAATAAATTTTTTGGCTGATTTTTTGACCGAAAGAAAATACTCAAACGGAGACAATGTCTTTGCCAAGGGCAGCGTCAGGGACAAGATACTTATCATCCAAGAGGGTTCCGTAGCCCTCAAACAGGAAATAGATGGAGCTCAAACTATAGCCCTATTCAAACAACACGACGTTTTGGGTGAAATGGCTCTGATAGACAAAGATGGAGTGCATAGTTACAACCTAGATGTAGCCAGTAGCCAAATGAAAGCACTGGAGATGTCTGCTTACAATTGGCACACTGTAGTCAAAAAAAATCCTGCTTTAGCTGACAAAATTTATAAAAACATATCTAGAGTTCTCAAACGAAGATTAACCCATGCCAACAACAAACTTTGGACACTATTTGCTGCTGGTAAGATAATTGGTAGTTACGACGATCTACTCTCAATGATAGACGAATGGACTGATATAATTCTACATATTATACCTTCGGAAAAAATGGCTTTTTTGAGTTTTTCTCACGCTACCAGAAAAGTAAAAGTACACAAAAATGAAGGCTTTAAATTTGCTGAAAATAGTTCCTTTGACGTAGAACAAGATCCTCTCTTGCCTCAACTAGTAGATGCTCCAGCTACTACTATTTTAGCTGAAGGCAAGTGGCCAAAAGAATATAACAAAACCCCTTACAAATGTAAAACTTTAATAGTAACTCCTGTCAAAATACAAAAAAAGGTCATTGGCTTTATTGTCTTGGGAAACAAAGTAAACAAAAAGAACTTTTCTGTAAACAATCGTATTTTATTGGAAGCTTTGGCTACTCAAGTAGCTCCGGCCATCCAAGATGTGATGATAGCTGAGATGACAGCCGCTGAAAAAGAAATAAAACAAGTATATATAGACCCTTTTGCCAAAACATAGACTTGATTTATTTGGACCTATATGTTATATTATCGTCTGCAATAGCTTATTTAGCTATTTTTTGGTAGGCGGCTGCCCGCCTACTCGACGTCCTCGCCTCGATTCGGCGAAGCGGGTAGTCGAGGCTGGTAGCTCAACCAAGCTGCGTCTATAATAAAAATATTTAGAAAATTAAAAGTTATAGACAAAAAAACTTGCGGCTGTAGCTCAACTGGATAGAGCACTTGGCTTCGGACCAAGGGGTTGAGGGTTCGAATCCTTCCGGCCGCACCATTCGACTCGCTTCGCTCGCTCATGGTCTAAGACCACGTTTAAGGCGAGGCGAATGTCCCGAGCATAGCCGAGGGACTACATTAATTAAATATGCCCTTATAGCTCAGTTGGTAGAGCAGTTGCCTCTTAAGCAAACGGTCGGGGGTTCGAGTCCCTCTGGGGGCACCACGTAAAATTCACTTCGTTCATCACGTGGCGCGCCACGAAACGAAGCCTAAAATAAAACGACAAACGCGCGCGTCCCGTTCTACGGGATGGCGTGGCCATATAAATAAAATTTATTTGGCTTGTCACGTGAAACCCCGCAATGCGGGGTTTTTTACGTGATGTTTTTTGATTGACCCTCAATAAAAATAAAAGTATAATAATTAAGCTATGAAAAAAATATATTTATTTGAAGTATTCAAAAGCAACTATTGTAAAATAGTTTTTTTACTTATATTTATTGCTAGTTATTTTTTGATCCCCGAAAAAGTATTTTATGGTTGGTTTTATTTTATAGCTATACTATTTATGATTTCTTTTTCTCTGGTTATGACCTGCCTTATTCGTAGCATCAAAGACAAGGTAGTAGAAAACAAACAAACCAAACAAAAAATTACTGGTGCTATCGCTGCTTTGATTGGCTTGTCAGCTCTGCAGGTTTGTACTGTTGGTGCGCCAGTTTGCGGTGTATCTATTGGTTTTAGTATAGTAGCCAGTATATTTCCTTCCGTAGCTTTCAATTTTTTGGAAAAATATTCAGTATATATAATAGTGATTTCTATATTACTTCAGCTATATTCTCTCTACAAAATGGCCTGCTTCCATAAAATGCTCGGCAAATGTCACAAATAGACACAATTGACTTTTTCAGCTAGTATGATAAAGTAATGCGTTCGCCAAGAACCTTAAACCCCAACCCTTAAGGGGGTGATTATGTCCGGTTACGGCTGTGTGTGGGACTATCCTCCCGATCTGTATATGCTCCACAACTCCGATGGGCCTGGTTTCCCGGAAGATCCGGTTCTGGCCGCTGAGGTCGAGAGGCTCTTTCAGGAGCATGATGATCGTCTGGAAAAATTTTCCGCACAACTGGTGGAGATCACCGACAAGGAGACTCCCAGAAAGTGACATACTGCCAACCATTGCGTTGGCTTTTTTATTACTTTATTTTTAAGCAATTTTCTGCTAAATTAACCTTATGGAATTTATATACAAAGACGAGCAAAAAGAACGTTTGGACAAATACCTAATAAGCCAAATGCCTGATATTACTCGCAGCCAAATCAAAAAAATCATACTAAATGGTCAAATCACAGTAAATGACCAAGAAAGTACTGTCCATCGCTGGCTCAAGTCCGGCGATAAAATACAATACAATCCTCAAAAAGTAAAAAAGGATACGGAGTTTGTAGCTGAACCAAAAATAATAGATCAGAATGAAGAATTTTTGGTTTTGGAAAAACCCCACGCTCTATTGGTCCATCCTACTGATAAAGGCGAAATAAATACTCTAGCTGATTGGGTCATGCAAAAATTCCCCCAAGCCAAAAAAATTGGTGATGATCCAAATAGACCAGCTATAGTCCATCGTCTAGACAAAGAAGTGTCCGGTTTGATTGTGATTCCTTTGACTCAAGATAGTTTTGACAATCTTAAGAAGCAATTTCAAGATAGAACTATCCAAAAAGAATATACTGCCCTAGTACACGGACAAATGATAAATAGTAGTGGAGAAATAAACACACCAATTGAACGTGACAAAAAAACTGGTCTAATGAAAGTGCAAAACGCCAAACAAGGTGGCAAGGTTGCCCTGACTGTTTATGAAGTAATCAAAAAATTTATAAACTACACATTACTCAAAGTACAAATCAAAACTGGGCGTATGCACCAAATACGGGCGCACTTATATAGTATTGGACACTCTATAGTTGGTGACCGGCTTTATCAAACAAAAGATCTACGAAAAAAGAAAAAAGTTTTGCCCCAAAGAATATTTTTGCATTCACATTTTCTAAAATTCAAAGACCTAGAGGGTAATTGGAGAGAATATCACTCCAAGCTTCCTAGTGAGCTAGAAAACTTTTTAAACAACATAAAATAATGGAACAAAAAAATATTGTAGCTATCATTACTGGACCGTCGGCTGTTGGCAAAAGCACTATTGCCAAAGAGGTTTTAAAACGACTAAAAAATTTCAAGCCATCTACCACTTATACAACTAGAAGCAAAAGAAAAGAGGCAGAAGACAAAATAATGTACAATATATCTGAGGCTGAATTCAAAAAAATGATGGACAATGATGAATTTATCGAATGGGCACACTTTTATGGAAACTATTATGGCAGTAGTAAAAAAGCATTGGTAGAAACATTGGAAAATAGTAACGCCTTGATGAATATAGATGTAGAGGGCGCTGGCATAATAAAGAAAAAAATAAAAAATAATGTCTCCATTTTTATCCTGCCAGGTAGTATGGAAGAGCTCAAGGCCAGGATGAGTAAAAGAGATATGTCTGAAGATATGAAAAAACTCCGCTTGGATAGAGCTGAAAAAGAAATATCTCAAGCAAATAATTTTGACCACCAAATAGTCAATTATCAAGGAAAACTTGAGGAAACAATAGATAAGGTGGTAAAAATACTAGAAAAATACTGATTAATTAAGGCATTGACAAAAAAGGCCAAATCGGCTAGAATAGACTAGTCATTATTCTGATAATGGCTTTTTTTATAAGGATATTTAGATATTATGGCTGAAGAAAAATCAAAGACCCCAAACAAAGTTGAGGGCAAACAAGAAAAGAAAACAAACGACAAAGCAAGTTTGGAAATAAAACCTGGCATGACTGTTCGTGTACACGAAAAGATTGTTGAAAAAAATGCCAAAGGCGAAGAAAAAGAAAGAACCCAGATTTTTGAAGGTATTGTTTTGGCTCACAAACACGGCAAAGAAGCTGGTGCTACTATAACTGTTCGTAAAGTCTCCGGTGGTATTGCAGTAGAAAAAATATTTCCTTTAAATTCACCTATAGTAGAGAAAATTGAACCAATTAAACAAGCCAAAGTTAAACAAGCTAAGTTGGGCTACCTCAGAAACAGCAAAAAGAAGCTCAAAGAGACAAAGATAGCTTAATTTTGCGGGCGTGGCGGAACTGGTAGACACGTCCCGCACTGCGGGATCCTGGTTTTTTCGGGGTGCCCCGCCGAGCGGGGTCGCCCGTCATTATATAAAAGGGCGAGTGGTGGAATTGGTAGACACGCAAGGTTGAGGGCCTTGTCCTGGTTTTTTCGGGGTGGAGGTTCAAATCCTCTTTCGCCCACCAATTATTCATTTTATAATTAGGGCCCATAGCTCAGTTGGCTAGAGCGCCTCGTTTGCACCGAGGAGGTCGCAGGTTCGACTCCTGTTGGGTCCACCATTTGATTATAAAATTACATTTTAAAATAAAGGGCGCTTAGCTCAGTTGGCTAGAGCATCTCGTTTACACCGAGAGGGTCAGGGGTTCGAGTCCCTTAGCGCCCACCAGATAAATAGTTTTTTTAAAAAACTATTTTTTGTTTACAAAATTTATAAAAAATATTTATATAAGTTACTTTATTTTTTCTTTTTAGTAAAAAAAATAAAAAAATTTAAAAAAGTTACCAAAAACTATTCTCATAATTTTATTTTTATGGTATAATTTAAATTGTTAAAAGTTTAATTATAAATTTATGGGTAGATTCATAGTTGGACTTATTGTTGCCTTCATTGGCTTTGTTTTTGTTTGGAAGACTCAATGGTTTATTCTCAACTTTGGAAGAATTGATTGGGCAGAAAAACATT